>DWWZ01000071.1 GCA_019119435.1 Candidatus Butyricicoccus avicola | reverse complement strand
CGTTGACTCCATCGTCAACGACAAGCCGGTTGTTGTCGGCGCAATCGACGGTCTGCGTCCTGTCCTCATGGCTCAGGCTGCTACCGAGTCCTGCCGCAACGGTGGCGTTTACGTCAAGGTTCCGCAGTAATTTCCTAGTATAATCATTTATCCATTCGTTATTGCCCTTCTTAAAACGAAGCGCCGCCCATTTGGGCGGCGTTTTTTTATCCCCTCCCCAAAAATTTTTACGCGCCATTGAACCAACCCGAGGCCGTGCGGCTCTATTACACAGAACAAGCAAGAAAGGAGTGAGGCCCCATGGCATACAGCATATCCGCTGAAGGCGCACCAGCCGCCGTCCCCGATTTTGATACGCTGTTCGAGACCTACCAGACCGAGGCGCTGCGCGCAGCCTACCTCATCTGCGGCAACCGGGCAGACGCCGAGGACGTTGTGCAGGACACCTTCGTCAAATGCTATGAGTCCATGAGCCAACTGCACGACCCGACCCGTGTCAAAGCGTGGCTGTTCCGCATCCTGACCCGCACCGCATGGCGCGCCTGCCAAAAGCACCGCCGCGAAATGCCGGTCGAAACCCTGTATGACAGCCAGGAACCGACCGACGAGGATGCGTCCGCGCCGCTTCTGCGCGACGACCGCGCGCAGACCGTGCGCCGCGCGCTGCAGACCCTGGAACCCAAACAACGCATGACCGCAGTCTTATATTATTTTAACGATATGTCGGTCAGGGAGATCGCGCAGACGATGGGCTGCTTCGAGGGCACCGTCAAGTCGCGCCTCTACCATGCCCGTCAGCAGCTGAAAGCAAAATTGGAGGTTGAGTTCGATGAAATTTGATACCTATATGCATGATTCGATGCGAGAGATCGCACAGGATGTCCAGGCAGATCCCATGCTGCGCGCGCGCGTTATGAACCGCGTCCAGCTCCAGCGCACCAAAACCCGCCCGCGCCGCATGCGCTTTGCCGTCACTGCCGCCGCGGCGCTATGCGTCCTGGTCGGCGGCGCATTTGCGGCCGGCCCGATCATCGGCCTGGCTTCGAGCAGCGATGCAAGCGACGTCGTTACCGCATTTTCCGACGAGTCCAAGGTCGAAGAGCAGGTCGGCTTTGATGTCCGTCTGCCTGAAACCCTAAACGGCGCGGCCTTCACCGGCATGCAGGCCATGCCAATCGATGCCATCGACGCAGACGGCCATACTGTTTATACCTTCCAAGAGTTTGACGCTTACTATGAAGACGGCGACACCATCCCGTTTATGACCGTGACCGAGGCAGAAAACGCCGATGAGAGCGGGCTAAGCGACAAGACGATCGTAGACACCCGGGAGATCAACGGTATTCCCGTAACCTACCGCGAAATCCCAACCATCTTCCTGCCGCCTGAGGGCGAGCAGCCGACCGACGAGGAGCAGGCCGCAGCCGACCGCGGCGAGTGCTTCATCTCGTACGGTACCGAGATCCGCGAAGATGGTGTCTACCACACCATCCGCTGGGAAGAAAACGGCCTGTCCTATTCGATTGGTTCCAACGATGGTGATTGGGATGCAGACGACTTCTTCGCCGCAGCCGAGGACGTTATGAATACGGCGCAGTAATAGAAGGCTTGCCGCATCTCCTACAAGATCTAGAGAGGCCGTCCCTTTTGGGACGGCCTCTCTTTTTTGCAGCCTGCGCCGGACGCCGCACACGTCAGCCAAACTTTTTGCCCTGCCAACTATCCCGCCGGGCCAGTTCCTGATCGATCGCGTTGAGCACCTCGCGCTTGCGCTTGGTCCATGCCGGTCCGATCACATCCTGCGCCGGCCCGTCGCCGGTCAGGCGGCCGATCACGGTCTCCGGCGGCAAGGATTCTAACTGGTCGCAAGTCACCTTGACATACGCTTCCCGCGTGAGCCATTGCAGGTCCATTTGTGCCAATTTTGTGCCTTTCAGGACATGCAAGGCATGGATCTTGACGCCATCCGGGCGCATCTTCCCGAGCACCCGCGCGCTCTCACGCATATCATCCAGCGATTCACCGGGCAGGCCGTTGATGAGGTGCACCCAGGTGCAGATGCCGCGCTTTTTGAGCCGTTCATATCCGCGGCAAAACTGGGCGAAGCTCTCGCAGCGGTTCATCGCGCGCAGCGTGCGGTCATGGATGGTCTGCAGGCCCAGTTCAACCGTCAGGTCGGTCCGCGCGGCGTATTCCGCCAACAGGCCGGCGATATCCTCCGAGATGCAGTCCGCACGGGTCGCGACGGCAAGACCGGCCGCCCCCGGCAAGGCGAGCGCCCGGTCATACCGGGCGCGCAGCACGGCTGCGGCGGCGTAGGTCCCGGAGAACGCCTGGAAGTAGGGGATATACCGGGCGTCCGGCCATTTCCCGCGCAGCTTTTCAATACCTGCCGCATATTGCTGCTCCAGAGACGGCAAAGCGGCGATCTGATCGCCGCTGCCGCGCCCGGAACAAAAGGTGCATCCGCCTACGCCCAATGTCCCGTCCCGGTTGGGGCAGGTGAATCCGCCGTCCAGCGGCACGCGCGCCGTGCGGACGCCGTACCGGCGTTTCAAAAAGTAGGCATAGGTGTGATATCGCTTGTTATCGCTGCTGTAGGGAAAAGGCGTCATTCCGGAAGCTCGGGCACGAGCGTCCAGTGGAAGCACCAGTCGTTTGCCTCCTCATGGTTGGCATGGTTGGCCGAGACCGGGTCGTCGGCCTCCGGGGTCACGTCATAGGTGATCATCGGGTCGGCCACAGGGTAAGACCCCTTGCCGCTGAACCGGTCGGTCATCGTGACGTTTGCCGTGTTTGTGACCTTCCAATCGTCGCCATCCTGCTCCACCAGGCCAAGCGTAAAGGGGACGCTTGCGTCCTCGGCCGTGTTGGCCCAGACCACGACAACCTTGCCCTCGCGCGCGTCGATCTCCTTGACAACCTCCTGCGATTCCTTGGTCGCCGCCTGGACGGCCTCTTCCTGGGTTGTATAGCTTGCAGCCGCCGTATCTTCGTCGCCCGTAGACTTCCCGCCGCATCCCGTCAAGGACAGCGTCATGGTGAGGGCGCTTGCGGCGACCAAGGCCATGGTCAGGATTCTCTTGAGTTTCATGATAGGTTCGCTCCTTTTCACAATTTGTTTACATTTTATCATCAAAAAAGCGCCGCGTCCCCGCAGCGCTTTTTCGATTGTCATAAAATTCAGATTGGTCCAGACGTTTACTTGGTACCAAAAATTCGGTCTCCCGCATCGCCGAGGCCGGGCACGATGTAGCCCTGCTCGTTGAGTTCGGGGTCGATTGCTGCGGTAAAAATCTCAACGTCCGGATGCTCGGCCTGCACGACATCCAGGCCCTTCTGGGTCGCCAGCAGGCACATGAGCTTGATGTGCTTGACGCCGCGCTTCTTGAGCGCGGAAACCGCCGCCGCGGCCGATCCGCCGGTTGCCACCATGGGATCGATGAGGATGACGTCGCGCTCGGCGATGTCAACGGGCAGCTTGGCATAATACTCGACCGGCTGCAACGTATCGGGGTCACGATACAGGCCCAGATGGCCGACCTTAGCCGCCGGGATGAGCTCCAACATGCCGTCTACCATACCGAGGCCCGCGCGCAGGATGGGCACAAATGCAATCTTTTTGCCCGAGATCACGCGCGCCTTAGCGTGCGCCAGGGGGGTCTCGATGTTAATCTCCTTGATCGGCAGGTCGCGGGTCGCCTCATAGCACATGAGCATGGCGATCTCGCGGGTGGCCTCTCGGAACTCCTTGACGCCGGTCTGCCGGTCGCGCATCAGGCTGAGCTTATGCAGGATCAGCGGATGATCCATGACATGAATCTGCGCCATAATCTCTTACTCCTTCCAAAGGGGAAATTATTACTTGCTGTGCTTGGCCTCGATCGCATGGATCTTATCGATGCGGCCCTGATGGCGTCCGCCCTCGAACTCGCCTTCCAGCCATGCCTCGACCATTTCGGCCGCCTCGCCGGGGCCGGTGATGCGCTCGCCCAGGCACAAGATGTTGGCATCGTTGTGCAGGCGGCAGTACTTAGCCGCGAAGTGGGACTGGCAGGCAGCGGCGCGGATGCCGGGGACCTTGTTGGCCGCGATCGAGATGCCAATGCCCGAACCGCAGATCAGGATGCCGCGCTCATGCTTGCCCGCGACGATGGCGTTTGCAACCGCCTCGGCTGCGTCCGGATAGTCGTAGCGCTCGGGCGAATAGCAGCCATAGTCGGTGAACTCATACTTATCCTTGAGCATTTCTAGCAGTTTCACTTTGAGTGCGTATCCCGCGTGATCGTTACCGATTGCAATGGTCATTTTGAATTACCTCCGTTATTCTGTTTCTCCCGCATCTGCTCGGCCTGCGGCCGGCGCAGGTAGACTGCGTCGAGCTGCTGTGCGTCCACGGCCTGGCCGGCCAGGAATTTGGGCAGGGCGGCCATGGCCACACCGTACGCCCCCGGATACACCAGATGGGCCGGTGCGCGCGTCAGGTGCGGACAAGTATCGATAA
Organism: Candidatus Butyricicoccus avicola; assembly: GCA_019119435.1. Taxonomy (GTDB): domain Bacteria; phylum Bacillota; class Clostridia; order Oscillospirales; family Butyricicoccaceae; genus Butyricicoccus; species Butyricicoccus avicola. Next base: position 52,221 of record DWWZ01000071.1, on the reverse strand, counting down.
GTTTAGTATAACACAAATGCGCGCCGTCTCCAACCAATATTTCAGCATCTTGCCCAATTTCCTCGCCGAGCGCCTGGATGGTCAGCGCACGGTCCGGGGTCAGGCGGGCGGGCGCGCCCGCGCCGTCCAGGCGGAAGCGCGCATTATAGACCTGGCCGGCGCGCGCGTCCATGACGCACGAGACCGTGCCGGTCATACCGATGAGGTTCCAGGCCATGGCCTCCAGGGTGGAGACACCGACGCAGGGCTTACCCGCGCCGAAGGCCAGGCCCTTGACCGTGGCCACGCCAATGCGGATGCCGGTAAACGAGCCTGGGCCCGAGGCCACGGCAAAGCCGTCGACCTCCCTTGCCGTGAGGCCCACGTTTGCAAGGAGCTGCTCGGCCATGGGCAGCAGCGTGCGGCTGTGGGTCAGGCCGCAGTTCTGAAAGGCCGACGCGATGAGCTTTTCCCCATCGGTCAGGCACACGGCGGCCGAGACAGCCGAAGACTCAAAACTTAAAATTTTCATGTAGGTTCCTCGATTTCCAGCAGGCGGTCCTCCGGGCCTGCGCCGTAGGTCAGCCGGACCGCTCTGTGCTTTGCGGGCAAGAGCGCGCCCGCGTTCTTGCTCCACTCGATGAGCAGGATGCGCTCTCCGTCCAGATATTCCTCAAAGCCCAGCTCAAACAGGGCTTCCTCTCCCAGGATGCGGTACAGGTCAAAGTGGACGACCGCGCCGCCCGGCGCACTGTACTCATTGGCAATGGCAAAGGTCGGGCTGGTGACCCGGCCGGTATAGCCCAAGCCGCGCAGCACGCCGCGCGCAAACGCCGTCTTTCCTGCGCCCAGGTCACCGTCCAGCGTCACAACATCCCCAGGCCGGAGCGTCTGCGCAAAGTCTGCGCCCGCCCGCTCGGTGTCCTCGGGTGAATGGCTGATGATCTGCATAAAGGTTGTCACCTCGTAATCGTTTGGCTAAGAACTTTCTCTATCATAACACAAAGGCCGCCGATTGACAAACAAAAATCCCCCAAACGCGGGGAGGGGACCAAACCGCCCCGGTCTGGTTCCCTATGACTGCGGGGTACATCTAAACGCTTCCCGGAATACCTTGCCAAAATAACTGCCGCTGCCCAATCCGCAGAGCTGTCCTATTTCGGTCACCGGCATATACCCTTCCTCCAGCAAGCGGCAGGCTGCCTGCAGGCGAAAGCACTCCGTTGCTAGGAATTCTCTTTGTTTCACTGTTGCACTTGATCGTATCATTCGCCCTCATCCCTCGTTCAAAGCCGGCGCCGGACGCATTTCTCAAACAAAGCTTGTATTCTGTGCCCCAATCTGCTATCGTAGGGCTTAGAAAGGAGGGACTGGCATGACATCTATCCGCCGGCGTGTGCTGCTGATGCTCGCAGCCGCGCTCGTGTGCACCTGGGCGACAGCGTTTGCGGCCCGGCCCAGCCGCGAGGCCATCCGCGCGGTAGCGGCGTATGCGCCGGACATCGCGCAGGGAATCGTATACGACGACTGGCTGGTCGAGACCCATGGCGGTTTCCACGGGGATGGCGACACGCTTATCCGCTTTGACGTGACCGATCCATCGGTGTTCGACGGTTTTTCACCGCCACCCTTTGACTACACAGTGACCTGGGACGACGAAAACGGCTTGGTCACGTACAGCATCGTACCGTTTTCCATGCGCAGCGCAATGCCCGACCCGGAAACGGCCTACTGGATGCTGGACGCACACGGCCCGGACAGCATGCCCTGGAGCAACCTGTGCATCGGGCTATACGATCCGGAAACCCAAAAATTTTACTGGTACGAGAGCGATCTATAAAAAAGAGGCTGCCCGGGAGGCAGCCTCTTTTGCACATATATAAATATTTTGCAAAACAGTGAAATCCCTGCCCGCCTCGCCGTGTCTAATGAGCAGAAAGGGGGAGAGGCCATGCAGTCCGAACACGACCTAACGCGCATGATGCAGGCCTATGGCACACAGCTCCTACGCCTGTGCACGCTCTATCTCAAGGATCGCGCGCTGGCCGAGGACGCTGTGCAGGAGACCTTCGTCCGCGCCTGGCGGGCAGATTTCCGTGGGGAATGCAGCGAAAAGACCTTTTTGACCCGAATCGCCATCAATGTCTGCAAAAATTACCTGCGCACTCCATGGCACACCCGGCGCGCCGCCGCCGCGCTGCTGGACCAGCTGACCACACACAGCCCGGAAGCCGACGATACCCTGCTGCGCGCCGTGCTGTCACTGTCCCAGGCGCACCGCGCGGTCATTCTGCTCTACTATTACCAGGGGTTTTCGGTGGCTGAGATCGCGGATATCCTATCCGTCCCGTCCTCAACTGTATCCACCCGCCTGTTCCGCGCGCGGGAAAAACTGCGCCTTATGCTAAAGGAGTGGTATTATGATGAGACATGAATCCTTGCGGGAGGCAGTCGACCGTATGATGCCGTCGGTCACCTTTGACCCTGCCATGCAGCGAGCTGTCCTAGCGCGGCTGCACAGGCGCAGGCCCGCGCGCCGTCTGACTCGCCGGGCAGCAGCAGCGGCCATACTGGCCATCGCGCTGGCCCTGTCGGCCAGCGCCATCGGGCTATCCGTGCTCGACCGCATCCGCACCCATGCCGGGCCGTTTGCCCCGGCCCTCCAGTCCCCGGACACAACCGCAGTGGAACGGGACGGCATTGCAGTTTCGGTTATGGGTGCGTACAGCGATTCCTACGGCGCGACGGTATACATTGCCGTACAGGACACCGCAGGCCAGAACCGTCTGAGCGCAGACAGCCGTCTGGACTTCTGGGAACTGGATGCCGAGGGCGACACCCCTCTGTGCCGTGGCGGATCGTTTGACCTGAACAACTTGGTCTCCTACGATGCCGAAACCCAGACCGCAATCTTTTGCCTGCAGGGCGACGGCATGAAGATGAGCGGTGCACAGCCGGGCGCGCAGCACACCTACACGCTGACCCTGGGCGCAATCGTGCCCGAAGCGCACGAGCTGACCTTCACCCTCCCGCAAAACGCCCTATCCCAGCCCATCTCCCGGACCGAGACCATCGACCACCCCATCGACTTGCATCTGTCTGCCGATACGCCGGCCGAGGTGCCGCGGGCGGTGCTGTCCCAGTCCGTCGCGGAGGGCGTCACGGTCACGGCGGCCGGCCGGCTGGGCGATGATTCCCATGTGCGCTTGCAGCTCGACCCTGGATGGACAGCCGGCTGGCTGACCGGGCCGATGTATGACAGCGCAGTACGTTTGGCCCCCAAAGCTTCCTATGGCAACGTCATCTTTGACCAAGGCCATGCCGTGGACGGCATCCTGCATGGCGTGGACTTGTCGGACATACCAACCGGCGCTGACCTGTCCTTCCGCCTGACCTATTATACCGAACCGGTGCTGTACGGTGACTGGACGATACCGGTCACCTTCACGGTCAGCGAACAGATCCCCCTGCAAATCCCGGCAGGCTGCAAGCTGACCGATGCTGCTCTGACTGCATTTCATGTTCTGCTGACCGTACCGGCCGATCAGGCATACGCCTATGGCGGCACGACGGTCCGCGTCTATTCTCGCAGCGGCCAAGTGATCTCCTGCACCGGCGGGGTCCGTTCCCTGGCCGAGCCATCTGCAGACGGGCAGGCGCAATATTTCATGGCCTGGTCGGCCGACGCGCCGGTCGACCTATCGCAGGTCGCCTGGGTCACGGTCGGGGACTTTACGCTCACGCCATGAGGGGCGGTGCACATTTTGTTTCTGCCTTGTAACTCATTGCCACAATGTAACAAGGGATACTTGTATATTTCTCGTATATTTCCAGCGCATTTTGCCCACTTTCCATTTGTCCTCCTGTCCTATCTATGATATCATAAAGAAAAGGGGTACAAAATGATAGGTCTTCAGGCAGAGGGGGGTGTGCCGGAATGCGTCTATGGCCTGACTATATCAGGAGCCGCCGTTCTTCGATCACGGTCCTGCTGCTGTGCACGATTTTTACAATCCTTGTGACCGGCACCTACGCCACCCGGCCGCCCAAGCCCGTCCAGACGCCCGGGCACATCGCCTCCCAAGAGCAGGCAATTGTCCTGCGCGAGCAGGAATATTACCGTATCCTGCTGCTCTACGAGCCGAAGGACCAGCACTTCCGCTGTGCCCTCAGCCTGCCCGGCGACCCATCGCCCATCCTCTACAGCCCCTCGGTCCGCTTTACCCTGGTCCCCGGGCATCCCCTGACCATCCGTTATCCTTCCGTGTCCCAGGCGCAGGCCTTTGCCGACCGCACCGGCCAGGATATCCCCGACATCAAGAATACCCTGCCCACCATCGAAGTCTGCATCACCCCGCGCGCACTGACCACGAGCCAATCCTCTCAATACACCAGCGAGACCTTCCTCAAGGACTGGCATATCCGCTGGAAGATCATGGAACAGGACTTTGGCCGCTACTAAACCGACAAAAAAAGAGGCTCTATAGAGCCTCTTTTTTTTTGGTTTCCATGCAAACTGCGGCTGTTAGAACAGGCCGGTGATCTTACCGTCCGCGTCCACGTCGATGTTCTCGGCGGCCGGCTTTTTGGGCAGGCCGGGCATGGTCATGATGGCGCCGGTCTCGCAGACGACAAAGCCTGCACCCGCCGACAGGCGCGCCGTGCGCACGGTGATCGTAAATCCGGACGGGCGGCCCAGCAGCGACGCATCATCCGACAGCGAATACTGGGTCTTGGCCATGCAGACCGGCAGGCTGCCGTAGCCCATGGCCTCAATGTTTGCCAGCTCCTTGGCGGCGGCAGGCAGGATGTTGACGTCCTTCGCGCCGTAGATCTGGGTCGCAATGGTGCGGATCTTGTCGGTCAGCGGCTGATCCAGCGTATAGATCGGATGATAGTCGGCCTTGCCCTCCGCCAGCACGTCCAGGACCTGCTGCGCGAGCGCCTTGCCGCCCTCGCCGCCCTTGGCAAAGACCTCGGACAGCGCCACGCGCACGCCCATCTGCTTGCAGTGCTGCTCGATGAACGCCATCTCCTCGGCGGTATCGGTCGGGAAGGCATTGATGGCGACCACAACCGGCAGGCCAAACTTGTGGATGTTCTCAATATGGGCATCCAGATTGACGATGCCCCGTGCCAACGCTTCCACATCCAGCTGGCCCAGGTCGGGCTTTGCCACGCCGCCGTTATACTTGAGGGCGCGGACGGTCGCAACGAGCACCACGCAGGACGGGTTCAGGCCGGCGGTGCGGCACTTGATATCGAGAAACTTCTCCGCGCCGAGGTCCGCGCCGAAGCCGGCCTCGGTGATGGCGATGTCCGCCAGCTTAAGGGCCATCTTGGTGGCCTGCACGCTGTTGCAGCCATGGGCAATGTTGGCAAAGGGGCCGCCGTGCATGAGGCAGGGCGTGCCCTCCAGGGTCTGCACGAGGTTGGGCTTGATGGCGTCCGCCAGCAGGGCGGCCATGGCGCCGTCGGCCTTGAGGTCGCGCGCGTGGACCGGCTCACCGGCGTATGTATAGGCGACCAGGATATCGCCCAGACGCTTTTTGAGGTCTGCCAGGTCGTTCGCCAGGCACAGGATGGCCATGACCTCGGAGGCGACCGTAATCATGAAGTGGTCCTCGCGCGGCACGCCGTTCGCCTTACCGCCAAGGCCGATGGTGATGTTGCGCAGGGCGCGGTCATTCATGTCCAGGACACGGGGGAACAGGACGCGGCGCGGATCAATACCAAGGGCATTGCCCTGCTGCAGATGGTTGTCCAGCATGGCACAGAGCAGGTTGTTGGCCGCGGTGATGGCGTGCATGTCGCCGGTAAAGTGGAGGTTAATGTCCTCCATGGGAACGACCTGCGCATAGCCGCCGCCGGCGGCGCCGCCCTTGATGCCAAAGACCGGGCCCAGGGAAGGCTCCCGCAGGGCGATGACCGCGTTCTGGCCCAGCTTGGCCATGGCCTGGCCTAGGCCGACGGTCGTCGTGGTCTTGCCCTCGCCCGCCGGGGTGGGGTTGATGGCGGTCACGAGCACCAGTTTACCGTCCGGCTTATCCTTGAGACGGTCCCAGGTCTCGCGGGCGAGCTTGGCCTTATACTTGCCGTAAAGCTCCAATTCATCGGGCTCGAGGCCCGCCTTTGCCGCCACCTCCGTGATGGGCAGCATCTTGCAGCCCTGTGCGATCTCGATATCTGTCAGCATTGCCTATCATCCTTCCGTCAACTGTTTTGTGAAACTGTTTGGTAACATTATACCACATTTTATGCCAATCCAAAAGAAATCCCGGCGCATTTTCTCTCGCTTTTCCGCTGAAATTATGGTATGATAGATTGCAGCCTTTTATCGAAACTTATCAAACCCCACGCACTTGCAAAAAGGAGGCCGCTCATTATGAGGCCACTGCGCTCTGCCGCGCATTATCTCAAAAATACCGATCTGTACCTGCTGCTCATTGCCCTGTGCTGTTCGGCATACAGTCTGATCTTGATCAATTCCGCCACGGCAAGCTCCGCCCAGCACGACCGCTATCTCATCGTGCAGGGCGCGGCCACGGGCATCGGCGTAATTGCATTCATCATCATGTCCCTTGTGGATCTCGAGTCCATCAAGCGCTATTGGCGCATCCTACTGATCTTAAACGTCGCCATGCAGCTGTCCATGTTTGTCCTTGGCCGGGATTCGGGCGGCAACCAGAGCTGGATCGAGGTCGGCCCGATCACCATCCAGCCGGGCGAAATCGGCAAGATCCTGTTTATTATCACCTTCGCCGCCCATCTGCGCGAGGTGTACGAGGAGATCAACCGCTGGCAGCAGCTTCTGCTCTTGGGCGTGCACGCCCTGCTGCCCTTCGGCGCCATCATGGTCGCCCAGCACGACGCTGGCGTTGCCATGGGCTACATCCTCATTGCGGTGACCATGATCTTCGCCGCAGGTATCTCCTACAAGTGGGTATTCGGCGGCGTGGTACTGTGCCTTGCGGCCATCCCGGTCGTGTTCCAGTTCCTGGGCAGCGGCAGCGGCTATCGTCTGGCACGTATTTTGGTCCTGCTCGACCCGTCCATCGACAGCCTTTACCCCAATCAGGACTATTATTACCAGACCGAACAGAGCAAAATCGCCATCGGCGCCGGACAGTTCAGCGGCTCGGGCTATATGCAGGGCTTGCAGACCCAGTATAACAAGGTGCCGGTCAACGAGTCCGACTTTATCTACACGGTCGCGGGTGAGGAGTTTGGCTTTATCGGCGCGATGCTGATCATTATCCTGCTGGCGCTGCTGGTCCTGCGGCTGCTGTATGTCAGCTACCGGGCCGGGTCCACCTTCTCGGCGCTCATGACCGTCGGCATCGCAGGCATGTTCATGTTCCAGTCGTTCCAGAACATCCTCATGTGCCTTGGCATGTTCCCGGTCGTCGGTGTCACGCTGCCGCTGTTCTCATATGGCGGTACATCGGTCGTGACCATGTATATTGCCCTAGGCGTGGCCGCCGGCGTGCGCATGCGCGAAAAACCAAGTTGGCTGCAAAAATAGCCGTCCAATCGCCCTGCAAGAATTTAGTCCCCGTTCCTATGGAGCGGGGATTTTTCATGTCCGTTTGATGTCTTGCCGGCCGTTCCGGTCGGGCGATGCCAAAAAAACTGCCCCGCTGGGACAGTCTTTTTTCAGCTCTTGCTCCACAGGTACCGCTTGCGGTACTGTGTCTCGGCGTAGCCGGTAATCCGGCGGTACAGCGGCAGATTGTACGCCCCGCCCGCAGCGCCCACGAGCGGCAGACCCTGGACAAACTTCGCTGTCAGCATCCCCTCCGCCAAACTCTCGGCCGCCCGCCGCCGCAGCGCCTGCTCGTCTATCGGTATGGGGGCTCCTGCATAGAGGTACCGGGCGGTCTGGTCAAGGGCGCGCTGCTTATCTGCATCCGGCGCGGCCGCGCAGTCGATGAGGGCCAGCAGATAGGCCCGCTCGGCGGGCGTGCGGTAATCAATCCCATAGGACAGCGCGATCTGGTATACGCCGCGCAGGACGACGCCCAAAAACAGCGGGATATCGGGCAGGCCAACGCCGACAAGCCCGAGCCCCACACCCTCGGCCAAGGCAACGCCCGCGCCCCGGCGGCGTACCCGGCGGGCCTGTGCGCCGACCGCGCGCAGGTTCTTGCTGTTCATCCGCGCCATGGCCTGCCGGTCCTGCGCCGCAAATGCCACGCGCAGGCCGTCTGTGTCCAGGCCCTTGTGGATAAGGCCGTCGCCTTTGTCCAAAACGACCTCAAACGCCTTGACGAAGGCCGCGGTCAGCGCCTGCCGTGCCCGGTCCGGCACCGGGATCTTCCCGGCCAGCCGGCTGCCCGCCACGGGCCTGCGGAGGTATCGCGCCTGCTGCCGTTCGGCCCGGCGCAGCATCCGGTCCCTCGGTGTCTGCATGTTCCCTGCACTCCTTTCCATAGAAAAAAACGCTGCCAACCCGCAGGCCGGCAGCTTCTCCCGTGTCACGGCATGCGCCCCGCCGCCTTGCGCGGCCGGACACATGCCCGTCGTCCAATCTTGGACAACAAATCTCTTATCTGTATTCTTCGCGCCAGACCGCCTTGCCGGCCGCCAGGGAGCTGGGCACATCCAGCACCCTCTGGTTGGCGCTGCCGCGGAACTTGAGTTCCAGCCCGCGCTCGGCCTGTACATACGGCCCGTCCACCAGCAGCGTCAGCCGGCCCAAAAGCTCCCGCACCCATGGGTCGGGCAGTGCCAAGAGCTGCTCAAACGTGTAGCCCGTATAGGCCATAAGCGGCTTTTTCCCGCCCAGCCCATCGGCCACCGCACACAGGCCCTCGGCCTGGCAGAACGGCTCGCCGCCCGAGAAGGTTACACCGGAGAGCAACGGATTTTTGAGGATGTCCTGGACCAGCACATCGCTGTCGATTTCGGTCCCGCCCGCAAAGTCGTGCGTTTCCGGGTTGTGACAGCCCGGACAGTGATGCGGGCATCCCTGGGTGAAGATCACATAGCGGAATCCCGGCCCGTCCACGATGGACTCGCCGATCGTGCCCGCAATGCGCAGTGTCTTGCCCATAGGGTTATGCCGAACGGCTGTTGTCGGTCAGCGAGCAGCAGGAAACGTCGTGCTTGACGCGGTCGTGCTCCTCGGCGCGCTTGCCGTTGTTGAAGCGGTCGAGCGTGCCGACCAGATAGCCGGTGATGCGGCGGATGCGCTCAAAGCCTACGCCCTCGCCCACAACCGGGACGCCGTTTACTTCGGTCACGTTAAATTCCTTGGTCATTGTCGTTTACTTCCTTTCTGTATCTCCAACCCTCCGGCAGCCTTGCGCGCGCCTGTCAGAGCGGATTTACCATACGGTCATGTTCTTCGTTCGGGTCTCCCGGATAGCCCAGGGTTGACCAGTTGAGGTTTTTGTACAGGCCGAGCTTGTGCAGCTTTTCGAGCGGCACGCCCTCACCCTCACGCCGTCCGCAGCGCGGGCACACATCGCCGATGATGCCGGTGTAGCCGCAGATGGGGTCGCGGTCGATGGGATGGTTGATCGCGCCGTAGCCCATGCCGGCCTCCTTCATGGCGCGGACGACGGTCTCAAACGCCTCCAGGTTCTGGGTCGGGTCGCCGTCGAGCTCAATGTAGCTGATGTGGCCGCCGTTCGTGAGGGCGTGATAGGGCGCCTCGCGGCGGATCTTCTCAAAGGCCGAGATCGGGTAGTAGACCGGCACATGGAACGAGTTCGTGTAGTACTCGCGGTCGGTCACGCCCGGGATCGAGCCGTAGCGCTCGCGGTCCATGCGCACGAAGCGGCCAGACAGGCCCTCGGCCGGGGTGGCGATCAGGGTAAAGTTCAGGTGATACTGCTGCGCTGCCTGGTCCATGCGCTCACGCATGTGGGACACGATCTTGAGGCCAAGCTGCTGCGCCTTGTCGCTCTCGCCGTGGTGCACGCCGATGAGCGCCTTGAGCGTCTCGGCCAGGCCGATAAAGCCGCAGGTCAGGCTGCCATGCTTTAAGATCTCGCCCACCGTGTCGTCCGGGCCCAGCTTTTCCGAGTCAATCCACACGCCCTGGCCCATGAGGAAGGGATAGTTTCGGACCTTCTTCTGGCTCTGGATGCGCAGGCGCGCGAGCAGCTGGTCGATGACGAGGTCAATCTTGCGGTCCAGATCCTGGAAGAACCAGTCGATGTCGCCCTTGCTGCGAATGGCAATGCGGGGCAGGTTGATGGACGTAAAGCTCAGGTTGCCGCGGCCGTTGACGATCTCGCGAGTCGGGTCATAGACGTTGCCGATGACGCGGGTGCGGCAGCCCATATAGGTCGCCTCGGTCTCGGGATGGCCGGGCTTATAGTACTGCGCGTTGAAAGGCGCGTCCAGGAACGAGAAATTCGGGAACATGCGCTTGGCCGATACCCGCATAGCCAGCTTGAACAGGTCGTAGTTGGGCTCGCCCGGATTGTAGTTGACACCCTCCTTGACCTTGAAAATATGGATCGGGAAAATCGAGGTCTCGCCGTTGCCCAGGCCGGCTTCGGTGGCCTTCAGCAGGCACTCCATGACCAGCCGCCCTTCCGACGAGACGTCGGTGCCGTAGTTGAGCGAGGTAAAGGGCACCTGCGCGCCGGCACGGGAGTGCATGGTGTTGAGGTTATGGACCAGGGCCTCCATGGCCTGATAGGTATTGCGCCGGGTCTCCTTGACCGCATACTTGCGCACAAAACGCAGCACCTTGGCTGCGGTGCGCGCGTCCATGTAACGCTCCAGCAGACGGCCGACCGTCTCGTCAAACCCATTGTCGCCGGCAAAGCAGGCGATCGTGCCGGTCTCCTGCTCGGCGTCCTTAATGATGGACTTGCTCAGCAGTTCGCCGTCCTCCTGATCCAGATAGATCTCGATGGCCTTGGTCAGATTATCGGTAAAAGCGCGGCGGAAAGTCTTTTTGACGCCGGGCGCCATGGAATAGTCGAAATTGGGGATGGACTGGCCGCCGTGCTGGTCGTTCTGGTTGGACTGCAGTGCGATGCAGGCCAAGGCCGAGTACGAGCGAATGTCATTTGGCTCGCGCAGGAAGCCATGTCCGGTGGAGAAGCCGCCCTCGAACAACTTGATTAGGTCAATCTGGCAGCAGGTCGTAGTCAGCGTCAAAAAGTCCAGGTCGTGGATATGGATATCGCCCTCGCGGTGCGCCTTGGCATGCGCGGGATCGAGGATGAACATCTGGTAGAACTGCTTGGCGCCCTCGGAACCGTACTTGAGCATGGTGCCCATGGCGGTGTCGCCGTCGATGTTGGCGTTCTCTCTCTTGGTATTGTTCTCCAGCGAGGACTTGAAAGTCAGGTCCTCGTAAACTTTCATCAACCGGGTATTCATCTCCCGGACGCGGGTGCGCTCATCGCGATAGAGGATGTAGCGCTTTGCCGTGCGCGCGTGGCCGGTTTCCACGAGGACGCGCTCCACCTCGTCCTGGATCTGCTCCACGGTCGGGATCTCATCCCCCAGTGTTTTTTCCAGGTTTTCCTCTACCTGCCGCGCAAGCGATTCGGCCATGTCATGGTCATGCCCACCCGAGGCTTTTGCCGCCTGAAAGATGGCATTTGTAATTTTATCCAGCTCAAAGGCCGTGTGCCGGCCGTCTCGTTTGATGATCTGCGCTATCATGTAAAAGGGGGACTCCTTCCCAGGCAAACCTGCCTGTGTATAAATCTGTGCACAACTTTTTGTTGCTGTGCATCGTTTCCGGCACCATATCTAGTGTGCCGGATTGGAATGCACTTAATAATATAGCCCTCTGTGCGAAGATTGTCAAGGCCGCGCGTCCCCGTTTGGACACATGTACAATTCTCGGCTTATTTTTTTGGCGAATGTGAAGCGAGGTAGCTATTGACAAGCCCCCGCGCGGCGAGCGGCCCGCGCCAAAGGCACAGGCATGCACAGATTGGGCGTTTTGTCAAGAGGGATTCCAGTGGTTGCATTGGACTTGCAGCCCGTAGACTGCGGCCTTGCAGGCGCGGATTTTTTCGGGTATTTTGCGGCGGAAGCAGGCACGAAGTTCCGCGAAAACATTGTGATTCCGAACAAATGATCTGTGCTTTTCCGGTAAAAAATGAATTTTTTAATCAGTAAAACTTGCATATTGTAACTTTTTGTCGAAAAACCAGCCCCGCGCTGCGGGCACGAGAGAAGGCCGGCATCCAAAGGATATCGGCCTTCTCTCGTACGTTTTATACGCGGTTCTTCCCAGCAAGGGCGCGTGCGCTGCTCATGCTGTCAGAGCGCTCCACAGGTCCCAGCGGGCGTCGGTCGGGATCGCCCCCAGGCGCCATACCGACACCTGACTGACGCCAAACATACGCGCCAGCTCGATTTTATCCGTGAGGCTCTGCGCGTCCTCATACCACAAGATATTGGTGTTGCCGTCGTCGTCGGTATAAGTCATGTACGGATTGCGGTAGGTGTCCGAATATGTGATGCGGGTATCGCTCTGGCCCATGCGCCGCAGGATGGTGTCCATAGCCGGGTGATTTGCGGTCAGGTTAATGACCTTGCCATCCTGGAGCGTCCAGCCCGCTGTATTGCTCACGCTCAGCCCCAGTACTAGCTTGCTGGTGTCCCGCACGCCGGTCTGGTCGTCGGTTGCCATGTGCAGGGCATAATAGACCTCCTCAAACGGGCTGACCGGTGTTGTGGTGAAACCGCTGTCGGCCGTCGCCTGGTCCATGGACGAGGCTGCATAGTCGTGCGCCATGAGGATGACCTTATCGACGGCTTCGCCCAGGGCCCGGTAGTCGTAGGCGTCATAGTAGGCGCCACCGTTCTTGAGCACCGGATGGACGCAGACATAGACCGGCCGGCTGCCGCCCAGCGCGGCCTTCAGTTCCTGCACGAAGGCGGTCAGGCCATTTTTCAGGCTGTCGCCCTTGAGGCCCTCAAAGTCCACGGTCACACCGTCCACGCCCAGGTCATCCGCCGCCTGGACCAGCTGCTCAATGGCGCGCGTCCGCTGGGCGGCGTCGGGCAGGATGGCGTTGGCTGCGGCCTGGTCCGTCATCTGCACGGCCAGGTTCATCTGCGTACCTGTGCCTTTATAATAGTTGACTGCGTCCTCGTAGCTGTCCGGCACGCACCAGCTGTTGCCGCCGGCATTCGTGGTGTTGAGATATGCCTGTCCGTCCTGTAGCTCCAGGCGGCTCCAGCCCAGCGAGACCGCGTCCATCTGCCCGCCCAGCTCGTGCTGGCTCCACGACGAGATGGCGTAAAAGCCATGCGTCCAGTCGGTCTGGCTGTGCGCGCGGTCGTACAGGCGCATCATCATGGCTGCGGCCTCCTCGCGCATCGCGGGCTCATCGGGCGCAAAGCTCGTGCGGCTCTTGCCCTCGATGATGCCAAAGTCATAGGCCATGGCGATAGCGCCCTTGTTGTCAGTCACATCCGTGAACTGGATGGTCAGGTCCTCGTTCTGTGCGGCCAGGTCCTGATACCCCAGGGCGCCCACCAGCCAGACCGCCATCTCCTCTCGGGTGATGTCTGCATCCGGACGGAACACGCCGGTGTCGGTCACCGCGCCATGCGCCTTGGCGGTCTCGACCGCATCATAGTACCAGGCCGAGGCAGGCACATCGGCATAGCTCGCCTGCGCGGGCGCGGTCAGCTCCCAGCCCATCAGCCGGTCGAGCATGGCCGCAAACTCGGCGCGCGTGACCTGCTGCCCCAGGCCAAAAGTGCCATCGCCCCGGCCCTGGATGACGCCGAGGTCAGCCGACTGGTTGACGACGTCATACGCCCAGTGGGATTCCGGAATGTCCGAATAGGCCGCCTGCGCGCCCGTAGCCAGAAGGGCCATACAGCCGGCCACGGCGGCAAATATGCGTATTTTCTGTCTCATCGTCTCATAAACCCTCTTTCTGTCTGCATTTTTGTGCGCCCGGCAGCCGCCGGGCTTACCTTTATGATAGCACAACTTCCAGGCAGCGCAAGTACGATCCATGACGAATCCCTGAAAGGCTTGGCAATGTGCACATTTTTTTCAATATTTTTTGTGTATGTTGCTATTTTTTTCTGTGTATGTTTTATGTCGTTTCTTAATTTTTTGACCAATTCTTTCGCTGTATCCCTGTAAATCTGTATTTTGTATACGGATTTTATTAATATTTTTCCGTGATTCAAGGACACTTCTGCCCTCTTGCGTATCTCATATCCGCCCGCTATAATAGGGAACACATCGCCAGGCTCGGTGTGGGAATCCGCGTCTGTGCACAAAAACAAGGGGGTTTTCCTATGGTAAAAAAGAAGAAACTCGGATTGGTTCCCCGGCTGATCATCGGCATCATCCTGGGCATTATCCTGGGCCAGGCATTTGTTCCAGAAGTGATTTGCCGTCTGGTGGTCACGGCCTCGTCCCTGTTCAGCATGTTTCTGAAATTTGTTATCCCGCTCATGATTCTCGCCTATGTCACAATGGGCATTGCCGACCTGTCCCAGGGCGCCGGCCGGCTGCTGCTCGTGACGGCTGCGCTGGCCTACGCCTCGACGCTGATTGCCGGCTCGTGCTCGTATGTCGTGTCCAGCACCCTGTTCCCCTCCTTTATGAGCGCCGACGCGCTCGAGCAGATCGCGGCGACCGCCGGCAATTCGCTCGCACCGTATATCTCTCTGGAAGTGGAGCCCATCCTGGACACGCTGGCAGCCGTGCTCCTGGCCTTCATCCTGGGCCTTTGCATGTCCTCCATGCGCGGCAAGGAACTCGGCGGTTCGCTCTATAACGGGTTTCATGACTTCTCGGCCATTATCGATAAGGTGCTGCACGTGGCCATCGTCCCGCTGCTGCCGCTCTACATCTGCGGCACGTTCGTGGACATGACCCGCTCGGGCAAGACCTTTGTCATCCTAGGCATCCTGTGGAAGGTATTCCTGGTTGTCATCATCATGCACCTTATCTGCATTGCAGTGCAGTTCTGCATCGCGGGCGTCATTGGCCACAAGAACCCGCTCGCGCTCATCAAGAACCAGATTCCGGGCTATACAACAGCGCTCGGTACGCAGTCCTCGGCGGCGACCATCCCGGTCAACCTGCAGTGCGCCGAGGCCGACGGCATCTCGCCCGAGATCCGCAACTTTGTCGTGCCGCTGTGCGCGAACATCCACATGGCTGGCTCCATGATCACCATCACTGCCTGCGCAACCGCAGTCTGCCTGATGAACCAGATCCCGATCAGCCTTGCCACGGTCGTGCCCTTCATTGCAACGCTTGGCGTGGCGATGGTTGCCTCGCCCGGCGCGCCCGGCGGCTCGATCATGACCGCGCTACCCTTCCTCTATATGATCTTCGGCGCCGAGCTCGGCGACCCGGAGGGCCCGCTCTGCGCGATCATGGTGGCGCTCTACATCACCCAGGACTCGTTCGGCACCGCCTGCAACGTCTCGGGCGACAACGCCATCGGTGTTATCGTGGACACCATCTACAAGAAGTGGATCAAAAAGTAAAGCCATTCCCGCAAAAAGTGAGGCTCCCATCCTCACTTTTTGCCGTTTTCCCCGCGCTTTCCCCTCTGTCTGAAAGCGCCGGATTATGGTATACTATCCTTATATCCCCGGCAGACCATCTGATTTCCACAAAGGAGCAGCGTTTATGCAAGTATTTGACCTCATTGGGCCGGTCATGATCGGCCCGTCCAGCTCCCATACAGCCGGCGCCTGCCGCCTTGGGCGCATCGCGCGCAAGATCCTGGCCGACCGGCCGGTCAAGGCGCGCATCGGCCTGTGCGGCTCGTTCGCGCAGACCTATCGCGGCCATGGCACGGACAAGGCCATCATCGCGGGTATCCTGGACATGCACACCTATGACGCGCGCCTGCGCCACGCGCTTGAGATCGCGTCCGAAGAGGGGCTCGCGTATGAATTCTATCTGACTTCCCTTCCGGGCGCGCACCCCAACACGGCCATCCTGGAGCTGACTGGCGAACAAGGCGGCACCTGCCGCATGGTGGGCGCGTCCATCGGCGGCGGCAATATCATCGTCACCAACATCAACGGCCTAGAGGTGCAGTTCACCGGCCAGTACAACACCCTCATCGTGCTGCACCAGGACACCCCGGGCGTTATCGCCGCCGTCACCAACACCATGGCCTACTCTGGCGCGAACATTGGCAACTTCCGCCTGTCCCGCCCGCAGAAGGGCGGCGAGGCCGTCATGACCATCGAGGTCGACGGCGACGTCTCGGACTCTATGATCAGCTTTTTGCGCCAGCTGCCGCACATCACGGGCGTGGTCCTCGTCCGCGCCATTTAAGGAGGAAACCGTATGCTTGAATATCACTCGATCTCGGCCCTCGTCCAGGCGGCCCAGGACAGCGGCAGCACGATCTCGGCCCTCGTGCTGGCCGACCAGGCCGCGCAGGCCGAGGCTGCGCCGGAGGACCTATACCGCCGCATGCAGGACAACCTGCACGTCATGCAGGAGGCCGTCCAGGCCGGCGCCGGGCCGGATATCAAATCGACCAGCGGTCTGACCGGCGGGGACGCCTACAAGATGCAGCAGTACGCCCAGGGCGGCGGCCTGTGCGGCCCCTTCTTCACGGGTGCGCTCACCCGCGCCCTGGCGGTCTCGGAGTACAATGCCGCCATGGGCAAGATCGTCGCTGCGCCGACGGCCGGCTCGTGCGGCATCCTGCCCGGCACCATCCTGACGCTCATGGACGCGCGCGGCCTGCCCGAAGAGACCGCCGTTATGGCGCTGTTCACCGCGGGCGCCTTCGGCATGGTCATTGCCGACCGCGCCTCCATCGCGGGCGCACAGGGCGGCTGCCAGGCCGAGTGCGGCAGTGCGGCGGCGATGGCCGCCGCGGCCCTTGTTGAGATGGCGGGCGGCACGCCCGAAATGTGCGCGCACGCCTGCGCAATCGCCATCAAGAACCAGCTCGGCCTGGTCTGCGACCCCATTGCCGGCCTGGTCGAGGTGCCCTGCATCAAGCGCAACGCGGGCGGCGTGGCCTGCGCGTTCGCTGCGGCCGAAATGGCGCTTGCCGGCATCCAGAGCGTCATCCCGGTCGATGAGGTCATCGACGCCATGCGCGAGGTCGGCGACTCCATGCCCTGCGCGCTCAAGGAGACCGCCCAGGGCGGCCTGGCCGCGACGCCGACCGGCCAGCGTCTCAAGCAGGAAATCTTTGGCGAATAATCTCACATGGATCAAAAAAACCCGGCCCGGTTCCACATTTTGGGAACCGGGCCGGGTTTTTGCTTTTTTATGGGGTTCAGTCGCGGTAGAATGCGCCAAATCCCAGATACGTCATATAGAGGTCGTGCTTCGAGATGGTCTCAAAGGGCGCGTGCATGGACAGGACCGGCACGCCCGCATCGACCGTGTCGATGTTGCGGTTTGCCAGGTACATGGCGACCGTGCCGCCGCCGCCCTGGTCGACGCGGCCCAGCTGGCCGGTCTGCCAGGTCACGCCTGCGCCGTCCAAAATGCAGCGCACACGCGCCATGAGCTCGGCCGTGGCGTCCGACGTGCCGCTCTTGCCGCGCGCGCCGGTGTACTTGATGATGGCCATGCCGCAGCCGATACGGGCATCGTTGCGGCCTTCCGAGACCTCAGGGAAGTTGGGGTCAAAGGCATTGCACACGTCGGCCGACAGGCAGATGGAGTGCTCATAGCACTCGTCGGGCAGCACGCCCTGCGCGCGGCACAGGTCGCCGAGGAAGGTATCAAAATGGCGCGACTGCATGCCGGTCACGCCGTCCGAGCCGATCTCCTCCTTATCGACCAGCAGGCACAGGTTGGTGTGTGCCGGCGTCTCGTCGGCATCGATCAGCGCGGTGGCCGCCGGATAGGAGCAGACGCGGTCGTCGTGGCCGTAGGCGCCGATGAGCGAGCGGTCAAACCCGATATCGCAGGCGTTGAACGCGGGCACACAGGACAGCTCGGCCGACAGGAAATCGGCCTCGGTCATGCCGTATTCGGCGTTCAGGTATTCCAGGATGGCCTGCTTGACGCGGTCCTTGTCGCCGTCCTTGGTGTTCTCGCTCGGGAAGGAGCCCAGGAGTACATTCATGTTCTCGGCCTTGATGACCTCGGTGGCCTTCTTGCCCATCTGCTCGCCGGCCAGGTGGGGCAGCAGGTCGGTGATGACGAACTTGGGGTCTCCGGGCTTGTTGCCCACGTGGACGGGCACGCGCTTGACCTTGCCGTCCTGGCAGACGCAGACCACACCGCGCAGCTCCAGCGGAATAGCCAGCCAGTGGTACTTCTTGATGCCGCCATAATAATGGGTCTTGAAATAAGCCATGCCGTCCTGCTCATAGAGCGGCACGGTGCGGATATCGATGCGGGGCGCATCCAGATGGGCGGCGGTCAGGCGCACGCCGTCGGCCAGGGAGGCCCGGCCAATGTGGGCCAGGATGACGCCCTTATAGCGGTTAACCTGATAAAACTTGTCGCCGGGCTTGACCTCCATGCCGCGCACAAATGCCTTGTAGCCCTTGGCCTCGGCCATGCGCACGATGGCCTCCACAGCGTCCCGCTCGGTCTTGCCCTCGTCGAGGAAAGCCTTGTAGCCCTCGGCATAGTCCATGCAGGCCGTTTTGTCGAGCTTGTCATAGCCCGTTTTTTTGTCATAGAACAGTTCCATAGTGGTGATGCTCCTTTATATGGTTGAAAAAATAAGCGAAAAAGGGCGAGACCCCCGCGGGGCTCGGCCCTATCCTCTGCCCTGGGGCCCATCCAAGCGGCGGCAGAGCGCGTCGACCTGCGCTTTCAGATCGTCCAGGCTGCCATCGTTATCGAGCACGAAGTCACAGCGGGCACGATAAAATGCGCTGTCCGGCTGCGCGTCGATCCGGGCTTTTGCCGCGTCCTCGGTCAGGCCGTCACGCGCCATGATGCGCGCGATGCGCGTCTCACGCCGGGCGATCACGCCGATAACCGCGTCGCAGGCGCCGTCCAGGCCGGCCTGGAACAGCGTGGGCGCGTCATAGAGGATGCGCCCGATGCCCTGTTCTGCCAGCTTGTGAAACTCCTCTTCACTCGCCTGCCAGATGTGCGGACGGGTGATGTCGTTGAGCTGTTTCAGGCGCGCAGGGTCGGAGAATACAATTTGGGAAAGTTTTGGGCGGTCCAGCGCGCCCTCTGGGGTCAGGATGTCCCCAAATGCGCGATGCAATGCACGGATGAGCGCACTGCCAGGCACGCACAGGCCGCGGTACACCGCGTCTGCGTCCACCCAGCCAAAGCCGCGCTGCGTGAGCAGGGCGGCAGCCGCGCTCTTGCCCGCGCCCGAGCCGCCGGTCAATCCATAGATCTTCATGGCCTCACACCTCAATGATGTGGAAGCCGGCCGCTTTTTTGAGGCGGTTGGCCACGGCCAGTCCAATGCCGGTGTCGTCCGGGCACTGGGCGAAGATGGCAGCTACATCGGTGTGGTCAAAGGCGCGCAGCGCGTCAAAGATGGCGTGCGCCTGGGACGCCTGGTCGTCTGCGCGGCCGATGGTACGCACCACATGGCCGGGGAAACGGCCGGCGAACTCGTCAAAACAGATCACGCCCGACTTGCCCGTCAGATGGGCGGCGATGTAATCGGCGCCCTTGGCCGGATCGCCGCACACGGCCGTCACCGGCGCGTGGGGCGCATAGTGGCGGTACTTCATGCCGGGCGCGGACACCCGCACGTCGTCCCCGATCTGCTCGCGCACAGCGCGGTCGACCTCGACCGGGCCGAGCACGGCCTCGAGCTGCTCAAGCGAGATGCCGCCCGGCCGCAGCAAGCGTGGCTTCTCGCCGGCCAGCGAGATGACCGTCGACTCCACGCCGACCTGGCAGGGCCCGCCGTCCACGACGGCCGCAATCTTGCCCGCCATATCCTCCATGACGTGCGCCGCCGTCGTGGTCGAGGGGCGGCCCGAAGTGTTGGCCGAGGGCGCGGCGATGGGCACGCCCGCCGCGCGGATGACCGCGCGCGCGACCGGGTGGGACGGCAGGCGGATGCCGACCGTGGTCAGGCCGGCCGAGACCGCGTCCGGGATGCAGTCTGCTTTGGGCAGGATGATGGTCATGGGGCCGGGCCAATAGGCGTCAGCCAGGCGGCGGGCCGCCTCCGGGACCTCCGCCACCAGGCCGTAAATCTGGTCGAAGTCTGCGATATGGACGATGAGCGGGTTATCGGCCGGGCGGCCCTTGGCGGCAAAGATCTGCCGGACGGCCGCGTCATTGAGCGCATTTGCGCCCAGGCCGTAGACAGTCTCGGTCGGGATACCCACGACCTGGCCCGCGGCCAGGAGCGCGCCCGCCTGTTCGATTGCGCCCGCGTCCTCCGGGCGCAAGAGCAACGTGTTCATGGAATACACTCCCTGTTATATTTATACGAAATATTACAATGCGTGCGTACACATCACGCCTCGCCCTGCTCCTGCAGGCGGCGTGCCGTATCGGCCGCGATGAGCGCATCAATAATCTCGTCCATATCGCCGTCCAGAAACTGGTCCAGCTTATAGATCGTCATCTTGATACGGTGGTCGGACACCCGGTTTTCCGGGAAATTGTAGGTGCGGATGCGTTCCGAGCGGTCGCCGGTGCCGACCTGGGCGCGGCGCTCGGCCGCGATGGCAGCGTTCTGTTTTTCGCACTCGGCCTCGTACAGCCGGGTGCGCAGAACGCGCATGGCCTTGTCGCGGTTTTTGTGCTGGCTGCGCTCGTCCTGGCACTCGACCACCGTGCCGGTCGGCAGGTGGGTGATGCGGATGGCGGACTCGGTCTTGTTAATGTGCTGGCCGCCCGCGCCCGACGAGCGGAAGGTGTCGATCTTGAGGTCGGCCGGGTTGATTTCAAAATCGACCTCCTCGGCCTCGGGCAGCACGGCGACGGTCACGGTCGAGGTGTGCACGCGGCCCTGGCTCTCGGTCTCGGGCACGCGCTGCACGCGGTGCACGCCGGACTCGAACTTGAGGCGGGAGTACACGCCGTCGCCCGCGATCTGGAACACGACCTCCTTGCAGCCGCCAAGCTCGGTGGCGTTCATGGACAAGATCTCGGTCGTCCAGCCGTGCTTTTCGGCATACATGGTGTACATGCGCAGGAGCGAGTGGGCGAATAGGGCGGACTCCTCGCCGCCCGCGCCGCCGCGGATCTCGACGATGATATTCTTGTCGTCGTTGGGGTCGCGGGGCAGGAGCAGCACCTTGAGCTCCTCCTCCAGCGATTGCACCTGTCCCTGGGCCTCAGCAAACTCTTCCTGCGCAAAATCGCGCATTTCCGGGTCGTGCATCAGTTCCCGCGCCTCGTCCATTGTGCGCAGCGCCTGGTCGCGCGCGCGAATGGCAGAGACGATAGGTTCCAGGCGGTTGCGCTCCTTGAGCAGTTTGGCGGCTGCCGCAGGGTCGTCATACAGGCCGGGCGCGGCCAGGCGCGCCTCGATCTCATCGAACCGCGCGGTCAGCGCACTGAGTTTATCGAGCATAGAAAAAACCTCTTATTGTGAATTAAAAAACGTCGTAGGTGGCGGCACGCCCCCTTAAAAATACCGTCCTGTGAGGATGAGCCCCAAGGTAGAGCAGTACTCCCGCATGTGGGAGGCCGCGGCCAGCGGCAGGTTGGGCACAGGCGCCGGCACGCCGTAAGGGTCCAGCCCGGCCTGCTCCATGAGCTTGCGCGCGCGGGCCAGGTGGAAATCGCTTGAAATCACTGCACAGCGGGCGTCTTCCAGGCCGTACAGGGCTTTGGCGTTGGCGATATTCTGGATGGTATTGCGCGACGTATCTTCAATGAGCAGGCGGTCGGGGTCGGTGCCCAAGACCTCCACCATATACTGCTGCATCATGTGGGATTCGGGCATGGGCTCATTGACGCCCTGCCCGCCGCACAGGATGGCGGTCGCGTCCGGATGCGCCTCCAAAAACGCATCGGCGGTCTTGAGCCGCTCAATGAGCGCATCCGATGGCCGGTCCTGCAAGATGTGCGCGCCCAGGACCAGCACATACTGCGCATCATCCGCCTCGGGGTCGGCATGTTCGCCGCTGACGATCAGGCCCTGAATGCCCACAAAAGACAGGCAGAACAGGGTAAACAGCACAAGCCCCACACGCGAGAGCACCCGCGCGGCACGCTTTTTGGGCGCAAGCCAGGTCATCCAGCCCTCGCCCGCGCAGCACGCGCCGAGCGCGACCAGGAAATACCCGCCAAAGCGGATGGGTGAGAACGGCAAAAAGAACAGGCCGGCGCCGATCAGTACAGCGGCCAAAATCAGCCAAAATTTTGTAGACTTGGTCACAAGGCGCTCCCTCCTTCCGCGCGGCACATCACTCGATCTGCGCCGCAAGCTCCTCCCATGCAGCCATCTTTTCGGCCAGCGCGGCGTCCACCGTCTCGCGCTCCTGCATGAGTTCCATGAGTTTCCCGGCGTCCGCGCCGCAGGCCGCCATCTGCTCTTCCAGGGCTGCCATGCGCTCCTCGAGCTGGGCGATCTCCCGCTCCAGCACGGCGACTTTTTTGGCGATATTTTTGGTGCCGCCCTTGGGTTTGGGCTTTTGGGCCTTCTCAGCCTTCTGGGGCGCGCTGGCCGGGGCCGCGGCCGCCGCCTCGGCCTTCTGCCGCTCGCGGTAGGCCAAAAACGCCTCGTAGCTGCCGGTGAAATCGGTATAGGTGCCGTTTTCCAGATAGATGACCCGGGTGGCAAAGCGTGAGACAAAATACCGGTCATGGCTGACGAAGAGCAGCGTGCCGGTGAACGCCTCGACCGCCTCCTCAATCCACTCGCGGCTCATCAGGTCCAGGTGGTTGGTCGGTTCGTCGAGTACGAGCATGTTGAGCGGGTCGTACATGAGCTCGCACAGGCGCAGGCGGCTCTTCTCGCCGCCCGACAGCGTGCGCACGATCTTGAGCTGGTCCTCGCCCGAAAAGCGGAACGCGCCCAGCCGGTTGCGGGCGGTCTGCATGGTAACGTTCTTATCGTAGATGAGCGTATCGATGAGGTTCCTGCCCTCGTTTGCAAAGTGCACCTGCTGGGGCAGGTAGGCCGGGCGCAGGCCCTGGCCTTTTTTGACCGTGCCCTCATCGGCAGTCTCCTCGCCCAAGATGATGCGCAGAAGGGTGGTCTTGCCCGCGCCGTTGTCGCCCAGGATGGCGACACGCTCGCCGTTGCGCACATTAAATGTTACATCTTGTAATATTTTTCGTCCATCATAACTTTTCGTAATCCCACGTACCTTGAGCACATCCTCGGTCTCATAGTTCGGGTCGCCGAACGTCACCGACATCTTCTTGTCCTTCTTGGGACGGTCGGTGACTTTCATGCGCGCGATGCGCTTCTCGATGGACGCGGCGCGCTTGGCAAGTTTTTCCGTGCCGTGCTCATGCATCTTGCGCGCGGTAGCCTCCAGGCGCTTGCGCTCGGCCATCTGGTTTTCATGCTCGGCCATGCGCTGCTCATAGCGGCGCTCGCGTTCTTCGGCATAGTAAGAGTACGACCCGGCGTAAAATTCGCAGGTGGTGTCATGGATCTCGATGATGCGGTCGCAGCACTGGTCCAGGAAGTACCGGTCATGCGAGACGGTCACAACCGTGCCCGCATAGGTTTCCAGGTAATCGCCCAGCCAGCGCACCGCGTCCAGGTCCAGGTGGTTGGTCGGCTCGTCGAGCAGCAGGATATCGGTCTGCTCCAGGATGATGCGCGCCAAGTTGACGCGGGTTTTTTCGCCGCCTGAGAGCTGTGAAAAGAGCTGGGTGCGCTGGGCCTGGGGGATCTCCAGGCCGTTGCACACCTTGTCCACCTCAAAGTCATGGTCATAGCCGCCCAGCGCGTCGAGCTTCTGCTGCAGGGCGCCATAGCGGCGCAGCAGGCTGTCGTTGTCCGGATGCTGGGCCATCTGCGCTTCCAGCTCGTCCATCGCCGCGCGCACCTCATGCGCCCGGGCGAAGGCTGTGCGCAGCACGTCTTCGACCGTGGCCGCCGGATCGTACACCGGCATCTGGTCGATGACGCCGACCGTGCGCCCGGCGCCGATGGCTACGTGGCCGCCGTCATAGGGCAGGCGGCCGGCGATGATATGCAAAAGGGTGGTCTTGCCCGCGCCATTCGGCCCTAAAATCGCGACTTTCTCGCCCGGCTGGATGTCAAAATTGAGGTCGGACAGGATGAGCCGGTCGCCGTAATATTTTGTCAGATTCTGTATGGTAATATCAGCCAAAGGGATTGCCCTCCAAAGGAAAAATAGAAAGCGCCCGAAAAAAGGGGGCCGCTCCGGCCCCAAACATGTGGTTTTGCCAGCCGGGCGGCGGGACGGCCGTCAGGCCTGTCCCCCGGCCTCAACCGTGTCCGGCTCCCCGTCCGCCTGCGGCTGGTCTTGCGCCGCAGGCGCTTCGGGACGGTCCGCGCCGCCGTCATCCGCCGTGCAGTCGCCGTCCTCATTTTCCTCGCGCTCATAGTACGGGATAAACTCGGCCGATCCGGTGTTGGAGAAGGGCACAAAGGTCTCCTCCTGCGGCTCGGGTTCGGGTTCCAGCTCAGGGTCGGGCGCCATCAGGGTGGCGGCGAGGTCGGGCCGGCTGGTCTCGATGAAGTTGACGCCGCGCGCCTTCATGCAGCGCAGCGCCTCGGGATCGCTCGTGTCGGTCGAGGCCAGGAACAGGCCGCAGCGCAGCGCCTCATTGCACAGCGCCTCGCTCAGGACCCCGGGCGCGCCGCGCAGGCCGAACAGGCGCAGGTTCTGGGCCGAGCGGACAAAGGCGACCGAGTCTTCGGGCGTCTCGTCCAGGTCGGCCATGACCTGGATATCCGGATAGCGCGCGGCCAGGCGGCCGGCCTCCTCCATGGGCAGGCCGCAGAAATACGCCTTGTCCAGATATTCGGAATACTTGAGCGACACGCGCACCTGGGCCGCGGCCTGATGGTGGTGCAGCTCAACGCCCAGCCCGCCGCCGGCGGCTTTCACGCACTCGAGCGCCTGGCCAAAGGAGACGATCTTGGGATAAGCCGCGCGCAGGGAGGCAAAGTCGTGGTCGCAGGCCGTCAGCGTCTCGCCGGTCTGGGCCGCGCGGTAGCTACCCGTGGCGCAGACCAGTGTGATGCCATCCTTGGAGGTGCTCACGGGCAGCACGCAGCCGCGCGCGCCGGCGGCTATGCCGGCCATGACAGCCTCCAGGCTGCACAGCTCCCTCCCCATCGCGCTGGGCGAGGCCAGGACAAATGAATCACGGTTGGAATAACGCATGGCGGTTCCTCTCAATCACTATAAAATCAAAAACTTGGGCCTAGCTCAGACCTTCTCGGGCGCGTCATACGTCTCGCCAAAGGTCTCGACGGTGACCGAGGCCATCTTCTGCTCGGCGCGCGGGCGGTCGTTCCAGTCACGGGGGGTGTTGACGATCGCATCGACCACGTCCATGCCCTCGGTGACCATGCCGAACGCAGCGTACTGGCCGTCCAGGTGCGGCGCATCGTCGGTCATAATGAAGAACTGCGACCCGGCAGAATCCGGCTCCATCGTGCGGGCCATGGACAGCACGCCGCGCGTGTGCGCCAGGTCATTCTGGAAGCCGTTTG
Source organism: Candidatus Butyricicoccus avicola (assembly GCA_019119435.1). Classification (GTDB taxonomy): domain Bacteria; phylum Bacillota; class Clostridia; order Oscillospirales; family Butyricicoccaceae; genus Butyricicoccus; species Butyricicoccus avicola. The sequence continues at coordinate 26,737 of DWWZ01000071.1, read as the reverse complement.
CCGTGAACTCGCCGCGGATGCAGTAGTCCGGGCCACCCATGCCGGTGCCCTCGGGGTCGCCGCCCTGGATCATAAAGCCCGGGATGACACGGTGGAAGATGGTGCCATTATAAAAGCCCTGCTGGGCCAGGCTTACGAAGTTGCGCACAGTGTTGGGGGCAACCTCGGGGTACAGCTCGGCGACGATCTTGCCGCCGGATTCCATTTCAATCGTAATGACAGGATTTTTCATAGTCAAAGAAACGCTCCATTTCGTGGATTTCCGTATTTTGGATTCGGTTTACTCTTATTGTAGCAAAGACGCACCGGTTATACAAGGCGGAAAGTGTAAATTTAAATGATTCTCCGGCCCAGCGGCCGCCCCTCGGCACATACCGTCTGCCGCCCGGCGGACAAATATACGCCCTGTCCGCAAGGTTACACATTTCTTTCGGCTTCTCCGCCATGTTTTACAGGTTTTCGCCCCTTTTTTACAATTTGATTACGATTTCCTTAAGATTTTTTTAAATCCATTGACAGGCCCTTCTCCCTGTGATATCTTAACTGTACTAAAACAGATAGTACAGTAGAGCAATACAACCATACGACACAGAAGGGTGTGACACAAAGATATGATCTTGATCCCATGGCTGAAAGCCGCGATCTTCCTATCGAGCGCGATTTCCGTGCTCTATCTGGTCTATTTTGCGCTTTACCTGCCCTATGCGCTGCGCCCAGCAAAAAAGTGGGCGCGCCAGGCGCCCCGCTGCCGGTTCGCCGTGCTGGTGGCGGCGCGCAACGAGGAGGCCGTCATCGGCAACCTCGTGGAGACCCTGCTCGCGCAGGATTATCCCCGCGAACTCTATGACGTCATCGTCATCCCAAATAACTGCACCGACGACACGGCGGGCGCGGCCCACCGCGCCGGCGCGCTTGTTATGGAGTGCCCGCAGCCGGTCCGCGCCAAGGGCGACGCCCTGCGGCAGGTCATCGATATGCTCATGCGCCAGGACCGCTATGACGCGGTATGTGTGTTCGACGCAGACAACCTGGTCGATCCCGGCTTCCTGGCCGCGATGAATGACGCCTGGTGCGCGGGCGCGCCAGCCGGCCAGGGCTACCGCGACAGCAAAAACCCGCAGGACAGCATGATCTCGTCCTGCTACTCCATCTATTACTGGATGGTCAACCGCCTGTTCAGCCAGACCCGCGCCCATGTCCATCTGTCTGCCGTGGTCAACGGCTCGGGCTTCATGGTGTCGATGGACTGGCTGCGCCGTCACGGCGGCTGGCATACGGTGACCTTGACCGAGGATCTCGAGTTTACGACCCAGTGCATCCTGGACGGCGACCGGGTCGCCTGGGTGCCCGCAGCCAAGACCTATGATGAGCAGCCCTTAACCTTCGCCCAGTCCTGGCGCCAGCGCTGCCGCTGGTCGGTTGGCATGCTGCAGTGCCTGCGCGTGTACGGCCCGCGCCTCATCCGCGACCGCAGCCGCACCGGCCGCCAGCTCCATGCCCGCCTGGACCAGCTGCTGTTCCTGGTTGCCCCGCTGCTCCAGGCGCTCTACCTTGTGACCTTGGCGCTGTCCGGCTTGCTGGGCGCGCTGCAAATCCACTTTGCCCTCGCGCCGTACAGCGACATCCTGTATCAGCCGCTCTTCTCGGCCGCCCTGTCCTTTGTCGGCACGGTCGTGCTGGCGGTCGGCGTCATCGCTCTCGAGCGCAAACCGCTGCTCAGTATGGCCAAAGGCGTCTTGGGCTACTGGGTGTTCCTAATGAGCTGGGTGCCGATCAATGTCTATGCCCTGTTTACGCCCAGCCTGGAATGGAAGGCGATCCCCCACACGCGCAGCATACGCCTTGACCAGGTGCAGAAGAATAAGTGACCGTGCCGGGTTCGCCTGCGTGTATGGCGCCCCACATCCAGTCCAAACCATTCAGAGACCGGAGCTGTTTTGCAAAACAGTTCCGGTCTTTTTTGCGCAATTCCCGGGCCTTTTTCCGCGCATATATTCCAGAAACAAATACTAAGTCTTGGCGCACTGCCCATCCCCGCCCTACATAAAATTCTCTGGGAAACCGTACCGGATGCTGGGAAACGGCCGGCCAGGTCCGTCACCAAAGGGCCCGCCTCGGCGGCCGCACGAGCCGACACCGGCAAACCGGCTGTCCAAAAACCAGGCAGGCCGGTTTCCCCGGCGGCCTGCCTCTGGCTTTCGCATCTTCCGCTGCATGAAAATTCTGAAAGAGCTTAGTTTTTTTGCACAAATTTTAAAAATATGTGTTATAATCGAGTTGGTAAGGTCTATATCGCGAAATTTACAAAAAATCTGCCGTGCCCGTCCGCCTATGTCGGCTGGGGCAGAGGAATTTTTGTGATTTCTTTTCTTTCTCCAGGATTCCAGCTTCATTCAGAAATATTATGAAATAAATTCGCTATATTTCAGAGACAAACCTTATCAGATTCGCCCATTGTATCAGGCCGCATCAACTGATATCTTGTAATATAGAAAGAATTATTTCCCGCAACATACAAGGAGGCATCGTTTCAATGAAGCTGACGGTTATCGGGGGCGGCGGCGTCCGCTCCATGTTCCTGGCAAAGAGCATCGCACAGCGCGCACACGACCTGCACATCACAGAGCTCGTGTTCATGGACTGCGACGCGGACAAGCTGCGCATCTACGGCGGCCTGGCGCGCCACGTGGCGCGCCTGCTCGACCCGGCGCTCAAGTTCACGCTGACCACCGACGCCGACGAGGCGGTACGCGACGCCGACTATATCATCACGACCATCCGTGTCGGCGGCGACCACACCCGCGTGCGCGACGAGCGCATCGCGCTGGACCTGGGCGTCCTGGGCCAGGAGACCACGGGCGCGGCCGGCCTGTCGTTTGCCATGCGCTCGGTGCCCGCGCTGGCCGACTACTGCGAGCGCATCAAGCGCCTGTCCAAGCCCACGGTCAAGGTCTTTAACTTCACAAATCCCGCGGGCGTCGTCTCGCAGGCGCTGCGCGACATGGGATATGACTTCACCTACGGCATCTGCGACGCGCCGAGCGGCATGCTGCACCAGTTCGCCGACCTGTACGGCGTTTCCGCCGACCGCATCGTGGGCGAGTGCTACGGCCTGAACCATCTGTCCTTCTTCCGCTCCATCCAGATTGACGGACGCGAGATCATGCCCGAGCTCATCGCCCGGCCGGACGCCTATGAAAAGACCGACCTGCGCTTTTTCGGGCCCGACCTCATCGCGCACATGGGCTGCGTGCTCAACGAGTACCTCTATTACTTCTATTACCGCGAGCAGGCCGTGCAGAACATCCTGAACGCCGGCGTGACCCGCGGCGAGGTCATCGAGGACATCAACCGCCAGATGACCGCGGAGCTGTCCAAAATGGACATTGAGAACGACTTCGACAGCTGCCTTGCCTGCTTTGAAAAGTGGTACGGTAAGCGGGAGGACGCCTACATGGCCAACGAGACCGGTGTGCACCGCGACAAGCCGTGGAAGTTCGACGTCTTTTCGCCAGACGCCGGCGGTTACGCGGGCGTGGCGCTGCGCTTCATCGAGCTGGTTGAGACCGGCACGACCGGCAGTATGATCCTGTGCGCGCCCAACCAGGGCGCCATCCCCACGCTGGCCGACGATGATATCGTCGAGATCACCTGCGATATCTCGCGCGACGGCGCCAAGCCCCACAAGGTCGAGAACCCCGACCCGCGCGCCCTTGAGCTCATTCGCCGCGTCAAGAGCTACGAGCGCCTGGCCGCCAAGGCCATCGTCCAGCGCGACCGCACGGCCGCAGTGGACTGCCTCATGCTCCATCCGCTCGTCAACTCCTATTCGCTGGCCGTTCAGCTCGTAGACGCGTATTTCGCGCTCAACGCACCCTTCCTGAACGCATAAAGGAGGAAGCGCCCATGTCTTTTGTCGCCGGTGCGGGCAGCATCAACATCGACCTGCTCTTTGAGGGCCTGCCGCGCATCCCAAACGAGGGGGAGGAGCTCTATTCCCGGGGCTTTTCCCTGCAGATGGGCGGCGGCGTGTCCGCCACCCTGCTCAACCTTGCCGGGCTGGGCGTGCCCGTGCGCATCCAGACCGGCCTCGGAAATGATATGTTCTCCGACTTTGCCCGCCGCACTTTCGCCTCCTTTGGCGTCGAGCCTTATAACCTGGCCGACGGCACGGCCGGCATCCCGCTCAACATCTCCGCCGCCCTGCTGACCCCGTCCGACCGCACCTTCGTCTCCTACACCGACGGCCTGCCGATGGACGACGCGCGCATCTATGAGGACTCGCGCGGCGCCAAGATCGTGCAGATGGGAGTGGGCAGCCTGGAAGCCTATCGCCGCCTCAAAGCAGACGGCGCCATCCTGGTCTTCGACACCGGCTGGGATGATGCGATGAGCCTTGAGACCTACCGGGAATATCTGGAGCTTGCAGACTACTACACGCCCAATCAAAAGGAAGCCCTCAAGATTACAGGCACCGACCAGCCCGCAGACGCGGCGCGCGTGCTCACACAATTTTTTGACAAGGTGATCGTAAAGCTTGACAAGGACGGCTGCCTGATCCTCGAGGACGGACAGGAACGGATCATCCCCAACATCCCGGTCGTCCACCGCGATTCCACGGGCGCGGGCGACGCTTTCCTTGCCGGCTTCCTGTACGGCCTGTATCACGATTACAGCTTCGCCCAGAGCGTGCTGTTCGGCAATATCACCGGCGGCACCTGCGTCACCGCGGTCGGCTGCCTGACGGCGCGCCTGACCGAGGACGAGCTTCTGGACCTTGCCGAACGCTATCAACCTTTGCTCGGATGATGCGCCGGGCGCAGCACAGAAAAGAGAAAGTTGGCAGATACTTATGACAATCCGTGAATTTGCGAAATTATGTGACGTATCCCCGGCAACGGCCTCCCGCTTTTTCAGCGGCCGCGGCTCCATCAGCGAGCCCGTCCGCCTGCGGATCGAGCAGGTGGCCAAAAAGACCGGCTATGCACCTCCGGCCTCTTTCCGCGGGCGCCGCAAGACAAGTTCGATCATTGCGGTGATTATCCCCAATTTCCGGCAGTGCTTTTTTAACGACATGATTGAGCAGCTCCGCGTCTATGCCGACCGCATGGGCAAGCGCCTGATCATCCTGCCGATCGACCAAAGCAATCCCCAAAATACCCTCGCCCTCATCTCGGCCTGTGAGCCGATGGGCGTTATCCTACTGCACGAAAGCGTGGACTTCCCGCTCGCCGACGCGCTCAGCCGGCGCAACCTGTCGGCCATCGTGTGCGGCGGGCTGGCCGCCGGCCGCCGCTTCTCCGCCGTGCACATTGACGACATGATGGCGGCCTACGACGGCACCAACTATCTCATTGGCCTTGGGCACACCAAAATCGGTTTCCTGACCGATGCGTCCCGGGCCATCTCCTCGGGCTTCCAGCGCCTGACCGGCGCCCGCAAGGCCATGGAGGACGCCCATCTGCCCTTCGACGACAGCCTGACCCAGCCGGGCGGCATGACCTTTGAGGACGGCTACATGGGGATCTCCCAGCTGATGGAGCGCCACCCCGAGCTCACAGCCATCTTCGCCTTCAGCGACGACCTGGCTGCCGGCGCTATCTCCCGCCTGCGTGAGATGGGCCGCCGCGTACCCGAGGACATATCGGTCCTGGGCTTTGACGACAACTCCATGGCCCGCCGCTTCTCGCCGGCCCTCACCACAGTCCACCAGCCGATGGAGCAGATCGCACAGAAAACACTCGAGCGCCTGGCCAATATGCAGGGCGCGCACGATATCTCCTCGCTGACCCTGGCCTGTGAGATTGTAGAGCGCGCAAGCTGCCGGCCGCTCGACCCGAACACGCAGGCCTGAGGCTGGCTGCATCCCCCCAAAAGAAGAACATGGCAGGCCGTCCCGCCGGGACGGCCTGTGCTGTATCGCGGGCCATCCGGCCCACAAAAAAATACCACAAACACGCAGAGAGATTCCATTGCCGGCGCCAGCGCCGCCCCGTATAATAAGTCTCAGGACAGGCGATGTCCGGGACGAAGGCGCATACGGTTTTGGAACACGGAAAGGAGTCAGAACATGGTAGTAAGAGTTGGTTTAATCGGAACAGGCACGGTGGCACAGATGATGCACCTGCCGATTTTGAGCGATCTGCATGACCTGTACCGCATCACGGCGGTCTCGGACGTTTCCCCCTCGGTCCTGTCGGCCATCGCGGAAAAGTACCAGGCAAAGGCCTATGCCTCCCCGTTTGATCTGTGCCGCGCGGACGATGTGGACGCGGTCTTTGTCCTGTCGCCCGACCAGTACCACGCAGAATACGCCAAGGCCGCCATTGAGGCGGGCAAGCATGTCTTTGTGGAAAAGCCGGTCTGCCTGTGCCCGCAGGAGCTGGAGGAACTGATCGCCCTGCAAAAGCAGCATCCGGACCAGATCTGCATGGTCGGCTACATGCGCCGCTTTGCCACCGGATTTTTGAAGTGCCAGGAGCTGCTGGCCGGCGACGACCGCCCGATCGAGTATATGCGCTTCCGCGATATCATCCTAGAGGGCGACTACTTCATGGATCAGGCTCGCCAGCCCATCTTGGCCCAGAACGATATCCCGGCCGAGGCGCTTGCCGAGAGCCGCCAGCGCCGCTATGACCAGCTGTGCCAGGCGCTTGGCGCAGACTGCACCGAGCAGCAGCGCGTGACCTACACCATGCTGGCCGGCCTGGGCTGCCACACCCTGTCAGCCGTGCGCGAGCTCGTCGGCTACGTGCCCGAGGTCAAGTCGGTCGCGGTTGACGGCGAGCATGTCATCGTCATCTTCCAGTTCAAGGGCTTCCTGGGCGTCTATGAGATTGTCAATGACCAGGATATCGTGCAGTTTGACGCGGCGATCGAGATCTATCAGCACAGCCGCCGCATGAAGATCAAGCACGAGACCCCCTACCTGCGCTATCAGCCGCACACCTTCGAGGTCGTCGAGTCCACCAAGACCGACTCGCAGACCATCACCTATGGCCCGGACTATCACGATTCGTTCGAGAACGAGCTGCGCTACTACCATGACTGCATCGAGGCGGGCAAGCAGCCCAAGACCACCTTTGAGGACGCGATGGAGGACCTCAAGCTCTTCCAGGAGATTTGCAGCAAGATCTAAGAATGCCCGCGCGCGCCAAGGAGGCGGTATTGTCTATGAATGTGATGCAGGCCTATATTGACGAGCAGCCCGCGGTGCTGTCCCGGCTGCTGACGGGCTGGCCCGCGCAGGCCTCCCGCCTGGCCCAGTATCTGGACGGGCGGCCGGTGCGCCGCGTGATCCTGTTCGGCTCGGGCAGCTCCTATCACGCTTCGGTGCTGGCCGCCCCCTTCTGGGCGCGCGCCCTGGGTGTCGAGGCCACGCCGGCCGTACCTACGCGCATGGATTCCCTGCAAGGGGCCGCGCCCGACGGCCTTCTCTGTCTGGCCGTGTCCCAGGGCGGACGCAGCACCAGTACCTATCACGAGATCCAGGCACTGCAGGCGCGCGGTATCCCGGTCATCGCCGTCACCCAATCGCCCGATACCCCAATCGGCCGGCAGGCCGATCTGGCCTTCGGCCTGCCCATCGGGGAGGAGACGATCGGCGCCAAGACCAAGGGCGTGACCGCGACGGCGGTGACGCTCATCCTGCTGGCGCTGACGCTCGGCGAGTTGCGTGGCACGGCTGACCCCGGCTGGATCGCCGGGGTGCGCAGCGGCCTGCGCGCGCTCGTGCAGCAAATGCCCGAGAATATCGCCCGGTCCAAGCGCTGGGCGCAGACGGTCTGCCCCGTGCTCGCCCCGGCGCGCCACCTCTATGTGCTGGGTGCGGGCGCGGCCTACGGCGGGGCGCTCGAGGGCGCGCTCAAGCTGCTTGAGACCACATACCGCCCGGTTTCCTGCTATGAATTTGAGGAATATCTGCACGGCGTGCAGAATGCCCTGGACGCGCACGCCTATCTGCTGTGCCTGATGCCGCGCGGCGCGGACCAGGTGCGCATGCGCCGCTTGACCGGCTTTGCCGCCGGGCAGGGCGCGCATACTTTCCGCATCAGCTTTGACCCCGCAGACGGGCGCGGCGACTGCGACCTCGTGTTGGCCGGCGGCGCCTCCCCGGCACTTGACGGGATGGCCTACCTGCCCGCGCTGCAGACGCTGAGCGCACAGGTGTCCGCCTACTGCGGCATTGACGTGACCACCCCGCGGTATCCGGATTTCTTTTCACAAATGGAGAGCAAATTGTAAGGGCCCGGCCCGCGCAATGACAGAAGAGCGGCCCTGTGCCGCTCTTTTTTCAAGCAAAATGGGATAAAGGAGGAACCATGGCTAAAAAAGGCAGTTTGAACGCGCGTTTCCTATGCCTGCAGGCGATCATCGTCATGATGAGCTGCGTGGGCAACTCGTTTATCACGCCGATTTTACAGCGCTTTGGCTATGAGCCGTTCGACATCGGCGTGACCATGACCTGCGCCGCCATCACGGCGGCGGTGGCAAAGCCGCTCTGGGGCTATGTCAATGACCGCTTTGCCTGCGCCAAGCAGCTTGTCCTCGCGGGCACGGCGCTTGGCTGCGCGGCCTACGGCCTGCTCATCGCGAGCGGCGGCCAGCGGGTTTTGGCCACGCTGGCCGTCATGCTGCTGTACCTGACCTTCCTATGTCTGCTGGGCTTTGTCGACTCCTGGGCGGTGCGCCTGATCTCGGACGGATGGACGCTCAACTATGCCATCACGCGCGCAGGCGGTTCGCTGTCCTACGCCTTTATGGCGGCGGGCTTCGGCGCTATCATGTCGGGCTATGGCCCGGCGCCCGGCCTGCCCATCCTGCTGCTGCTGTTTATCCTGCTGGCCGTCACCGTGTTTTCCCTGCCCAACCCGCAGCGCACCCAGGCGGCGGCACGCACCGTGTCTATCCGCCGCGCCGTGCAGGCCCTCGGCCGCAACCGGGTATTCGTCATCGCAGTCGCGGCATATTTCCTGTGTTCGGTCACGAGCAGCGCCTTTGACAGCTTCTTCTCGGTGCTCGTCACCGGGCTTGGCGGCACCGAACAGCAGGTTGGCGTGGGCCTGTTCTGCCAGGCGGTCAGCGAGGTGCCGGTCATGTTCCTGTACAGCGCCCTGCGCCGCCGGGTGCGCTGGCCCGCGGCCTATTTTCTCGCAGCCGGCATGGCCTTTTTCGGCCTCAAGACGCTGGGGCTGGGCCTTGCGGGCAGCTTCCAGGTGGTCTTTGCGGTCAACCTGCTGCACGGTCTGTGCTATGCCACGATGACGGCCGGCTGCGTGGACTTCATCCTGGAGACCGTAGAGGCCGACTATCTCGCGACGGCACACCTCATGTACTCGGCCATCGGCAACAGCCTGGGCGCTGTGGCGGGCAACGCACTGTGCGGCGCCGTCGCGCAGGCCATTGGCGTGCAGCCCATGATGGTCCTCATCAGCGCGGGCGGCTTTATCGGCTGCGCGCTCGTCCTGTACGCCATGCATCAGAAACGGAGGGCAATATGATTTTTTTGGGATGTGACGGCGGCTCGACCAAGACCGAGCTGCTCGTAGCCGATGCGGCCGGGCGCTGCCTGGCGCACCGGATATTTCCGGGCTGCAACTATGCGTTCCTCGGCCGGGACGGCTTCGCGCGCCATATGCAGGCCTGCGTCGCGGGTGTGCTGGAGGATGCGCACATGGCGCCCAGCCAAGTGACGGCAGCGATGTTCGGTCTGCCAGTCTACGGCGAAGTGCCGGGGACCGAGGAAGAGATTCCACAGATCCTATGCGCGCTCCTGCCCGGCTGCCCGCAGGTGCTCATTGAAAATGATGCTGTTGCCGGCTGGGGCGGCTCGCTTGGCGGGCAGCCGGGCATCCACGTCGTTGCGGGCACGGGCTCGATCGCCTACGGTCAGGATGAGGCCGGGCACGCCTGCCGGGTCGGCGGCTGGTCGCTGCTCTTTTCGGACGAGGGCTCCTGCAGTTGGGTCGGCCGTCAGGTCATCACGGCCTTTGTCAAGCAGGCCGACGGCCGGCTGCCCCGCACAGCGCTGTACAGCCTTGTGCGCAAGGCCGCCGGCCTGCGGGACAACGACCTGTACTTTTCCCAGGTCCTGCAGATCGATCTGCGGCAGGACGCCTCCAAGCTGGCCTCCCTCCAGCGCATCGCGCTGGAGGCCGCGCGCCAGGGCGACCACACCATGCAGGCGGCCTACCGCGCGGCGGCAGGCGAGCTCGTGCAGATGGTCCGGGCGGTCAAATCCCAGCTGCACTTGGCGGGCACGCCCCGCGTCTCCTATGCGGGCGGTCTGTTCCACGCGGGCGCACTTGTGCTGGCGCCGTTTTCCGTGGGTGTGCATGCCCTGGGCTGCCGTCTGGTCCAGCCGCGCTTTTCGCCTATTTTGGGCGCCGCGGCGCTGGCCGCGCGGGACATGTTGGATGCGGAAACACTGGAACGTATGCTCACGCGGCTGGACGCCGCCCTGCACGCCCCGGCCTGAGGCCGGGCATTCTCTCCCCGAACAAAATCGGTATCTGAAAAGGCGCGGCCAAATTGGCCGCGCCTTTTCTATATGGGCCGGTCCCGCAGACGGCAGCCGGAGCGCCCCGTCAGGAGCCTTCTTTCTTGGCCCGCTTTTTCTTTTTCCCCGCAGACGGCTCATCGGCCGAGACGATGTATGCCTTGCGGTACTTCTGCGGCGGCATGCCGACGTTCTTGGTGAACTGCAGGTTGAAATAGCTCTGGGTGTCATATCCCACCATCTCGGCGATGCGTGTGATGGGCAGGTCGGTCGTGATGAGCAGGGTCTGCGCCTCGCCGATACGCCGCCGCAGCAGATACTGCACCGGGGAATACCCGGTCATCTGCTTAAAGATATGCGACAGATAGTAGGGGCTGATGTGCAGCGCCTCGCCCATGCTCTGCAAGGTCAGCGGTTCCATATAGTGGCTGTCGATGAACTGCTTGATGCGGCGGCCCATGATGTGCGGTTCCTCGTCAGGCTCTGCCGGCGGCTGATCGCCGTGGATGATGGTGTTGACCTTTTCAAGCAGCGCCACCATCAAATAGTGGCTGAATGCCTCAGCTCCGGGCCGCCCGCTCGACAGGTTCTGAAACATCATCTCGCACAGCGCCTCAATGTCGGAAAAGTGCCCGTTGGTGCGGAACACAGGATGCATGTCCTCCGGGATGAGGGCATTCTTGCGCAGGCCGGGCAGGTCCAGGCCTGCGATGGCGATGCAGTAGCTGCCGACCTCGATATCCGGGCCCGAAACCTCGTCATGCACGACGCCCGAATTATAGATGATGAGGTCGCCCGCGCGGATGTACTGTTTTTTCTCATGGATCAGGTATTCGCTGATCCCGCTGCAAATGAGGATGATCTCCACAAAGTCCTCGTGCGCGTGCATGACGCGCGGGTGGGTGGACGCGTCTGGCCGAATGCGGCTGACATACAGCAGCCGTGGCCCATTCGGGTCCTGCAGCATGGGTTGGAATTCTTTTTTGACAAAGCACTGTACCTTGAGCGCTTTTTCGGTCTGCGCCATGGAATACAAGCCTCCTGTTCTGGCGGTGGTGTGCAGTGCGCCCCGAGGGAGGCGCGCTGCGGCGATTCTTTTTTTTATGATACCACGGATGCCTGCGCCTGTCTTTCAAAATATTGCGTTTTTCGCTGTGCGGGCGGCAAAGCGCAGGATGTTAAAAAAAGCGCCGCCGTGGCCGGGCGCGGCGCGTGCCGGGGCCAGGCGGCCCGCCGCGCCAAAGGCCGGGCGGATGGCCGGGAAAGCCGCGTAAATGCCGGCCAAATCCTGCAATTTTGCAGTTTTCCAGACAAACCAAGAAGTTAGAAGAAAGGCGCGGCCGAACCTGGTAAACTAAAACCATCGAAAGCAAACGGAAACTCCCCCAATTCCTCCAAGATACGAACGAAAGGACGGCAACGACCATGTTAGACAAGAACAAAGTCCATATCGGCATCGCCCCGATCGCCTGGACCGAAGACGATATGCCCGAGATGGGCGCGGAAAACAGCTTCCTCCAGACCATCAGCGAAATCGCCCTGTCAGGCTACACCGGCACCGAGATCGGCTGCCAGTATCCGCGCGACCCTGCCATCTTGAACCAGGAGTTCGGCCGCCGCGGCCTGTCGGCCATCACCGCCTGGATCAGCACCTACTTGAACGAGCAGCCGCTCTGGTGGAACGAGCGCGCCTTTGTCGACCACATGAACTTTTTAAAGTCCATCGGCGCCACCCTCATCAACACCTCCGACCAGTCCTTCTCCATCCAACACCAGTGGAACACGCCGCTGGCAAACAAGCGCGTCCTGAACGACGACGAGTGGGAAGTGCTGGCCAAGGGCCTGGACCATCTGGGCAAGATCGCCTATGACAGCGGCATGAAGATCGTCTATCATCATCATATGACCACCACCGTCCAAAAGACCGACGAGATCGATCGCCTGATGGCCATGACCGACCCCAAGTACGTCAGCCTGATCTATGACACCGGCCACCTGACCTTCTCGGGCGAGGACCCGATCGAGATCCTCAAAAAACACCACGACCGCATCGGCCATGTGCATCTCAAGAACGTGCGCCGCGCCGCCATGGAAAAGTGCTACGCCGAGGGCAAGAGCTTCCTGCGCTCCATCCCCGAGGGCGTGTTCACCGTGCCAGGCGACCCCGAGGGCTGCGTGGACTTTGAGACCGTGTTCCAGCTGTTGGATACATACCACTATGAAGGCTGGCTGGTCGTTGAGGCCGAGCAGGACCCGGCCAAGGCCAATCCGCTCGACTACGCCCGCATGGCGCGCGACTATGTCCGCAAGCACACCGGCCTGTAAGACTGCATCGAAATTTTTTGAGCTATAAAATCAATTAAAAGGAGAGTATTTCCATGAAAAAGCTGAAAATCGGCATCATCGGCGTTGGCCGCCTGGGCTATGAGCACGCCTGCAACATCGCAAACCGCGTCCCCGGCTCTGAGCTCGTCGCAATCTCAGACGCGAACTTTGACCGCGCAAAGCAGGTCGCGGAGGAGCTGGGCATCACCGCCGTCTACCAGGATCCCAAGGCCCTGTGCGAGGACCCCAACGTCGAGGCGGTCGCCATCATCACGAACACTGCCTCCCATGTGGATATGATCAAGCTGGCCATGGACGCTGGCAAGCATGTCTTCTGTGAAAAGCCGCTGGCTGACACCGTAGAGAAGTGCAAGGAGGCCGAGGCCATCATCGCCGCGCATCCCGACCTGATCTTCATGCTGGGCTTCATGCGCCGCTATGACCACTCCTACCAGATCGCCAAGCAGAAGATGGACCGCGGCGACATCGGCGACATCATCCTGGTCCGCTGCTACTCGCAGGACCCCATCTCCATCATCGAGGGCACGCTGGAATACGCCCCGCGCTCTGGCGGCCAGTTTATCGATATGTCTATCCATGACTTTGACCTCATCCGCTGGCTGACCGGCTCCGAGCCGCGCAAGCTGTGGGCGATCGGCGGCTGCTATGAGTTCAAGCAGTACAAGGATTGGGACGACGGCGACAACGTTGCCGGCCTGATGCAGATGGAAAACGACGCCATGGCCTTCTTCTTTGCCGGCCGCGCGGCGGCGCACGGCTCACACGTCGAGACCGAGATCATCGGCACGCGCGGTACCCTGCGCATCTCGTCTGTCCCGACCGATTCGCTTGTTGAAGTCATGAGCGAGCACGGCGTCTGCCGCGAGTGCTATCAGGACTTTATCTCCCGCTGGCACGATGCGTACATCAAGGAGATGGAAGTCTTCTGCGACTGCGTCGAAAACCACAAGCCCGCAACCCCGAACGTCTACGACGGCACCAAGTCCACGGCCATCGCCTTCCGCTGCAAGGAGTCCTTCCTGTCGAACCAGCTGCTGGACATGAACTATTGATTTCCCCTTTGTCTCCTTACCCTTTGGATTGTATCATCCTTACCGCGATTCCAATTCCCTTGATTTGATATCCTTCATGATATTTTCTCATATTCATATCTCCTGAACACTTCGTGACGAACGCCCCGGCCGGCCCCTGCCCGCTGGGGCGTTCGCCATTCCACTTTGCAAAATATGGTCAAAAAATGCACAATTTATGGTCTGTTTTATTGTATCTTTTGGATAGATTAGATATTGCGCTTTGCGGCAAAGCAGTATAAGATAGATACAACCAAAAAAGGTTTTGGAGGGTTTTTCAATATGGGTATGTTTTATGATCTGGTCCGCCAGCTCAAGGCGGCCGACGGCAAGCAGTACGTCGAGCGCAAGCTCGGCGTCAAGGACGACGTCCATCGCTGAGCCGTCCCACAAAGACAGAGCGGGGCGCAGCCAAAAGGCTGCGCCCCGCTCTCTTTCTCTTCACTTGGCCTGCAAGAGCTCTTTGAGCTTTTCGACGGTCACGCCGGTGATGAGCCGGCCATCCACGCGGACATTGGGCGAGGTGCGGCAGGCCCGCTGGCAGCCCGCCGTCTGATACAGCCACTTGCCGTCCAGGAAGGTTTTGCCCGGCCGGGCGCCCAGTTCCGCTTCCAGATAGCGCCGGATCTCTGCACCCCGGCGGGTACAGTTCTGGCCTTGGCACACTGTGAGGGTGTGCGCCGCGCCTGACAGCTTAAGGTCGGAGATGCGCTTGGCAACGGCCTGCAAATAGCTGGGCTTGACGCCGAGCACCTGGCCGATTTCGGCCTGGGCCGCCCCGTCCAGCATGCCGCCGCAGGCGGCCTGCGCCTCGCGCAGGCAGGACAACAGGGCTGCCTGGTCGCCCGGCGCGCCCTGGCTTTTATAAAACTGTGCGATTTCCTGTAAGATCTTGTCCATCGTATAGCCTCCAAAGCTGTGTCTCCAGGGCGACGCCCCATTTGGGGTCGGTCCCCATCCGCGCGGTCTCCCGGATACAGGCGCAGACAAAGTCTGCGGCGCGCTGGGCCGCTTCCGCCATGTCCGCGCCCTGCATCAGCCCGCCCAGCAGCACGGCGGCGAACAGGTCGCCCGTGCCCGGATAGTATGCCCCGATGCGTGGGTTTTGTACGGCCTGGACGGTATCGTCCTGGCCGCACAGCGTATAAATGGTCTGGCCATCCCCCAAGCCGGTGAGCACTATGCACGTCTCGTAGCGCGCGCACAGCGCGCGCACCCAGCCGGCGGCCTCGTCCGCGCCGCGCGGCGCGCTGTCCGCCGGCCGGTCCAAAAGCACGGCGGCCTCGGTGACATTGGGGGTGATATAGTCAGCGGCATGGCACAGCCGCCGCAGGCTCTCAATGAGGGCGGGCGTGCAGATCTTATACAGCCTGCCGCCGTCACCCATGACTGGGTCGACCAACAGCACGCCGCCCGGCTTTTTGCACGCCGCTGCGCGCAGGACGCAATCCGCCTGCCCAGGCGTGCTCAGATAGCCGCTCAGCACTGCGTCAAACTGCAGGCCGAGCGACTCATACTGCGCGAGCGCGCGGCCCATCCACGCGGTCAGATCCTCCACGGCAAAGCCGGCGATGCCCGCGTGGGACGAGTAGACCGCGGTCGGCAGCGGCACACACTGATGCCCCATGGCCGACAGCGCACACATCGCCTGGGTTAGGCCGGCGCGGCCGACCGCCGACAGGTCATGCAGCGCAAGCGCCATTTTTGGTTCCATTTTATCCCCTCTTTCCCGGGTATTCGCTTTCTTACCAGCATACGATTTTTTAGAAGCCCCGTCAAGCCCCTTGCGAAATCCCAGCTAAAATGTTAGGATGAAAGAGAGGTTTGGGCCGGGCCCGCAGGGTCCCCCCTGCGTCCGGCCGCACAGCATCACAAAAGGATATGGAGGCATTATGAAACGAATTTCCCGACTGCTCGCACTCATCCTTGTGTGCGCGCTCACCCTGACGGCCCCCGCGTTCGCGGCCGGCACGCCCGCGGCGTCCGACGAGATGCGCGGCGTGTGGGTGTCCACGGTTTACAATCTGGACTATCCCTCCCAGGCGACCACCGACCCGGCGGCGCTGCGCGCCGAGGCCGACGCGATCCTGGACAACTGTGTCCAGTGGGGCCTGAACGCGGTCTTTTTGCAGGTCCGCCCCTC
This sequence comes from Candidatus Butyricicoccus avicola, assembly GCA_019119435.1. Taxonomy (GTDB): domain Bacteria; phylum Bacillota; class Clostridia; order Oscillospirales; family Butyricicoccaceae; genus Butyricicoccus; species Butyricicoccus avicola. The sequence goes on along the minus strand of DWWZ01000071.1, from coordinate 10,680 downwards.
GGCGGATTCGCTGTACCCATCCGAGGTCTTCCCCTGGAGTAAGTACCTGACCGGCACGGCCGGCACCGCGCCGGCAGACGGCTTTGACCCGCTCGCATACTGGGTGGAGGCGGCCCATGCGCGCGGCCTGGAGCTGCACGCATGGATCAATCCCTACCGCATCACCCGCGGCGGCGACACCGAGTGGAACCAGCTCCCGAGCAGCCATCCGGCCAAGATGAATCCCGACTGGGTGGTCAAGTACTCGGACGGCAACTACTATTTCAATCCCGGCCTACAGCAGGTGCGCGACCTTGTCACGCGCGGTGCGGTCGAGATCGCTCAGAACTACGACGTGGACGGCCTGCACATGGACGACTACTTCTATCCCGGCTCGGATTTTGCCGATTCCGCTACCTACCAGCAGTACGGCGGCAGCTTCTCAAACATCGGCGACTGGCGGCGGGATAACGTAAACCAGCTCGTCGCCCAGCTCGACACCGCCCTGCACAACGTGCGCCCGGACATCCAGTTCGGCATCAGCCCGTCCGGCATCTGGGCCAACAAGTCGACCGACTCCCGCGGCTCGGATACGAACGGCTACGAGCACTATGCCTCGAGCTATGCTGACAGCCTGTACTGGATCGACAACGGCCTTGTAGACTATATCATCCCCCAGATCTACTGGGAGATCGGCCATAAGTCGGCGGACTTTGCCACCCTGGCCGACTGGTGGAACAACGCCGTCCAGGGCACGGGCGTGCGCCTGTACATCGGCATGGCAGCCTACCGCCTGTCGGACAGCCCCTCGGGCGTCTGGACCAACATGGACACGCTGTTTGACAGCCTGGAGTACCTCGAGCGCGAGCCCAACGTCGGCGGCTGTGTCTTTTTCCGCTATGGCTCGATCCCGGCGGTGTCCGGCCTGGCCGACCGCCTGGCCACATGGTACCAGAGCGTGCACAACTCCAACACGGTCACGCCGCCCGCAACGCCTGGCGGCACGACAAGCGGCGGTATCCGCGGGGACAGCTTTTCGGGCATCCTGTCCCAGTTCCTGCTATCTATGATTCGATAAAGGGGCCTTCTCCATGCAGCTCATATTTGACAAGGATTACGAACTGACTTACAGCCATATCGACTGGCGCGGCACGGCGCGTCCGTCGGCTTACTTTGACTTTATGCAGGATGCGGCGACCGTGCACGCCCGCCTGTGCCACCTCGACCGCGGAGACATCGGCGGCCTGTGGGTGCTCTCGCGCATGCATGCCGAGTTTACCCGTCCGCTCGCGCCCTACGACACCCTGCGCGTGACCACCTGGTGCGCGGGCATCAAGGGGCCGAGCTGGCTGCGCGCGTTCTCCTTCGCCGTGGATGGCCAGCCGGCCGGGCAGGCGATGTCCAGCTGGGTCATCCTGGACACGGACAGCCACCGTATCCTGCGGCCGAGCCAGATCGAGCAGGCGGCTTCCTATGTCTGCTTGGACCGCGAGGCACTGCCCATGCCGGGCAAGCTGGATGTCAGCGGCCTGGCCCTGCACCACACGCACCCCATCCTGTACTCCGATCTGGACGTCAACGGCCACCTCAACAACGTGCGCATCGCGGCGCTCGTGTCTGACGCGCTCGACCTCACCGCGCATGACTTCGTCCGCTCGCTCCAGATCAACTACACGGCCGAGACGCCGGCCGGCCTGACGCTGTCCCTCTATGCTGCGCGCACGGCCGACACCTTCCGCGTGCGCGGCGAGGCCGCGGGCAAGGTCCGCTTTGAGGCCGCAGGCACGTTTGGGCGCCTGGATTAAGTCCCCGCCATCGGATTTTTTGTGGGGCATCGCCCCGGCGAAAGGAGGCTCCCTTTTATGGCATTTGCCGACGAAATCGTCCAATCCATCCGGCAGCTATGCGTACCGCTCGCCATCATCCTATATGGCGAAAAGCGTACGCTGTCGACCGACAAGCTCAAGGCGGCCAGCGTCTGTGTGATTGTCCCCGACGGTACGGACAAGCATGCCCTGCAGCATGCGCTCTATCTCGCGATCGTCGCGGATGTCCCCGTCAACCTGACCCTGTACACCGTACAGGAGTGGGATGCGCTCACACAGGACGAGGACAGTTATGCGGCCTGGATCCGGCGGAAAGGGCGGGTGCTGTATGAGCAGATCACGTAAAGGCGGGCGCGACAGCCTGTACTACTACAAATGGCTGGACAAAGCCCTTTTGGACCTGCAGGCGGCGCGCATCCTCATGACCTGGAACGGCGACGCGTGCAACATCGCCTTCCACTGCCAACAGGCCATCGAGAAGGCTCTCAAGGGCTATCTGCTCTTTAAGACCGGCCGGCACTTTGATGGGCACAACCTGACATACCTATGCCGCCAGGCCGTCCAGCAGGATGAACGGTTCACCGAATGGCTGGACGAGAGCGCCGCGCTCAACAACCTCTACATCGAGACGCGCTATCCCACCGACCTGCCCCTCTCGATCGACGAGCGCGCCTGCCGGAAGTACTTTGCGATGGCCGAGAATATGTTCGCTGCCATCCGCCAGGAGCTCTATGACGCGGGGATGCCGCACCGCATCAAACACTGAACGCAAAAGAACACCGCAGCCTCCGAATGTGCGAGGGCTGCGGTGTTCTTTTTCTACAAGGGCGCCGGCGTCAGTGCTTGACGCGGCAATGGGCGCACGTGCCGTGCGCAACCAATGTATATCCGTCGACCTGCGCACCGCAGGCAGACGCAATCTCCTGCCCCAAATCGTGCGGCAGGACGAAATCTACGACCTGGCCGCAGGTGTCGCATACCATGTGGTCATGCGGGTCCATCCGCCAGTCAAACCGGTCCGGCATGCCTGGCATGGCCAGCTTGCGGATCTCACCGATCTCGGAGAGAAAGTTGAGATTGCGGTAAACCGTTGCCAGCGAGATGGTCGGCAGCTTGCGGCGGATCATCTGGAACAATTCGTCGGCGGTCGGGTGGCTGTTGGTCGCCCGGACAGCCTCCAGGATGAGTTGGCGCTGCTTGGTTTGAACCATGGGCTGGGCCTCCTTTCATTAAGAATGTTTCTTGTTATAATTTTTATTATATCGGGAGGCCAGCTGCTTGTAAATATGAATTTTACAAAAATTTCGACAAATTATACCTGTTCCGGCCGGTCGACGCCGTCGTCTTCCTCTTTCACGCCCAGGCGACGCTCATTTTCATAGACGCGGTGCTCCAAACGGCACAGTTCCTGGGAAACGGGGTCGGGCATGTGGATCTGGTCGAGGTCAAAGGACGGGACGCGGTGGCCGTCGATCTTGACGACACGCGCCTTGACGCCGACGACCGTGGAGTTCGGCGGGACCTCCTGCAGCACGACGGCATTGGCGCCGATGCGCGAGTTGTCGCCGACCGTGAACGGCCCGAGCACCTTCGCACCGGTCGAGATCAGCACATTGTTGCCGATGGTGGGGTGGCGCTTGCCGGTGTCCTTGCCGGTGCCGCCCAGGGTCACGCCGTGATAGATCGTGCAGTAGTCGCCAACCTCGGCGGTCTCGCCGATGACGATGCCCATGCCGTGGTCGATGAACAGGCCGCGGCCAATGGTCGCGCCGGGGTGGATCTCCACGCCGGTCATGGTGCGGGCGAATTGCGAGATCATGCGGGCCAGGAAAAAGCGCTTGTGGCGGTACAGCCAGTGGGTCAGGCGGTGATAGATGACGGCATGGAAGCCGGGATAGAGCAAAAAGACCTCAGCGGTCGAGCGCGCGGCCGGGTCACGGTCGCGGATGGAACGGGCGTCCTCAATGAGTTCGCGGAGAAACATAGAAAAAAACCTTCTTTTTGTAGAGAGCCGGCGGTCAGCGGGCCATCAGCTCGGCCAGGGCATCGCCCGCTTCCTTGGCGCGGGCGGCGTAGGCCGGCATGATCTCGGTCAGGTGGGCGCGGATATCGTCCTCGCGCTCCATCAGCCAGCAAAAGGCGTTCTTGAGGTCATCGGGCTGTTTGAGGCTCTGCACCGGCAGGGTGTAGCCCTCATAGGTGCCGAACAGATCCTTTGCAATGCCCTTGGCCTTGACCGAGTAGCCCACGACCAGGGTGGGCACACAGGACGAGTATGCAGCGATGGTCGAATGGGTGCGCGCGCCGACAAAACATCGCAGGCGTGCGATATATCCCTTGAGCTCGCGGCAGCCCGCGTCCTCGATGAGCACGACGCGGCCGGTGTCCCGGAACTGCTCATACAGGCGCCGGAGCGGCTCGCGGTCGTCGTTGTAGCTCCACACGACGTGCGGGATGAGCGCGACGGCCATGTCGGTCTCCTTTAGGATATGCTCGATGAGAGCGACATAGTTCTTCATGGTCGCGCCGCCCTGCTCCTCGTTGGAGATAATCATGGGCGAGACATTGATGCCGACTGTGTTGCCCGGCTGGAACCCATCCGGCAGGGGCAGCTCCCGGGTCTCCAGCGTGAAGGCCGGGTCGGGGATGAGGCGGACCTTACCGCCAAGGCCGGCCTCACGCAGTGCGTCGGCCGTGATCGACTCTCGCGCGCAGATGACGTCGAAGCAGTCCAGCTGACGGGTAAACTCGGCATCCAGGTCGCGCGGCTCGATCGAGCAGCCCCACAGAAGGAGCTTTGCGCCCTGCTTTTTGAGCGCACGGTCGGTCGGCCAGAACTGCTGGCCCTTGTTGTAACAGTAATTGTCGCCGCCGACGGCGATGGACACGTCGCTGTCGGCCGCCAGGCGCAGACAGGTCTTTTCGGTCAAGAAACGGTCCTGCAGCGCCTTGGAATGGGTGACGCGCTTGTCGAACTGGTAGACAAACCAGGCCGGCGAAAAGCGCCGCAGCACCTGGTCGTTCTGCACGATGACATCGACCGCCTCCTGCATGCCGCAGGCATGGTCCTCCCGCGGCGCATAGGAGCACAGCGTAACCTCGGCGCCGGTCTTTTCCTTGGCAATGGCGGAAATGGTTCGGATGAGCGCTTCGCAGCCGTGGTTGAGGCTGCCGCCGTGCTCATAGAGCATTACTTTTTTCACAATTCAAATCCTCGTCTATCATCCAAAATCTGGTCGTCAGAAAAGAACATAACAGTATTAAGTTTACCGGTATTTTGTGCGTTTGTCAAACACAATCCTGCACAGTTTGACAGGGCAATCCATTTCTGTTATCATAAAAAATAACTGTAGTGCGCCGCCCATGCGGCAAAAACAGCGCGATCTGCGCATCCGGCAGACGGCTGGGCCAGGGCTGGCGCGGGCGCAAGGAGGGGCACGATGCAATCCACAGAAACCCTGCCCAATGGGCTGACGCTTTTCCAGGATGACCGCTTTTTCAAGCTCGGCCAGGATTCGGTCTTGCTCTCGGCCTTCGCCCGCATCCCCCGGCGCGCCCGGGTGCTCGACCTTGGCTGCGGCACGGGCGCCCTCGCCCTGCTGTGTTGGCGGGATGACCTGACAATCACCGGGCTGGAGCTCCAGCCCGGCCCAGCCGGCCTGTTCGCCCAGTCCATCGCACAAAACGGTCTGGAGAACGTACGTGTCGTGCAGGGCGACCTGCGCGACGTCCGCCGCCTGCTCCCCCACGCCTCGATGCAGTATGTCATCTGCAACCCGCCTTACTTTGCGCAGGGCACGGGGAAGGCAGCCGCAGGCGCCGCCCGCCGGGCCGCCCGGCAGGACGCTTCAGCCAGCCTGGACGATATCCTGGATGCCATCGCCTGGGTCCTGCCGACTGGCGGGCAGTGCGCCCTGGTCTTTCGCCCCGAGCGCCTGTGCCCGCTGCTGTCCGGCCTTGAGGCCCGCGGATTTACCCCCAAGCGCCTGCGCTTGGTCCACCAGACCGCGCAGGCCGCGCCGTCCGCCGTCCTAGTCTCGGCCAAGCGCGGCGCGGCCGACGGGCTGGCCGTCGAGCCGCCGCTGCTGGTCTGCGGGCCGGACGGTGCGCTGTCCGATGAATACCGCGCCATCTACGGCAAATAGGCCGCGTTCCCATCCTCAAAGAAAGGGGTTTTCCCATGCCCGGTACCTTATATCTGGTCGCAACGCCCATCGGCAACCTGGGTGACTTCTCCCCCCGTGCGCGCACGGTCATGAGCGAAGTCGACTTCATCGCCGCCGAGGACACCCGCGTGACCAAAAAGCTGATGACCGCGCTCGAGCTGCCCTCCAAGCCGCTTGTCAGCTACTTTGAACACAACCGCCGCCAGCGCGGCGAGGAGATCCTTGCCCGCCTGCTGGCGGGCGAGAGCTGCGCGCTCGTGACCGACGCGGGCACGCCCGCGGTCTCCGACCCCGGCGAGGATCTTGTCGCCCTATGTGCGCCGGCCGGGGTGCCGGTGATCCCGGTGCCGGGCTGCTGCGCCGCCGTGTGCGCCTTGGCCGCATCCGGCCTGCCCACCGGCCGCTGGTGCTTCGAGGGATTCCTATCGGTCAACAAGAAGGCGCGGCGCGAGCACCTGGACGCCCTCGCGCATGAGACGCGCACCATGATCTTTTACGAGGCGCCGCACAAGCTGCGCCAAACCCTGGATGACCTCGCCGCTGCCTTTGGCGGTGCGCGCCGCATCGCGCTCTCCCGCGAGCTGACCAAGCTGCACGAGGAGACCCTGCGCATGACGCTGGCCGAGGCTGTCGCCTATTTCGCCCAGACCCCGCCGCGCGGCGAGTTCGTGCTCATCGTCGAGGGTGCGGCCGAGGCCGTGGACCCGGACGCGCTGGATGACCGCATGGCGCGCGCGCTGGACGCGGTCCGCGCACGCATGGCGGCTGGGGAAACCCGCAAGGATGCGGTCAAGATGGTCTCAGCCGAGTTGGGCGTCAAGAAGAACGCCCTCTACCAGCTTGCCCTGGATGCACAGGACTAAACCGCTTTGCACCCGCTTGCGCGGGACGGGAAAGGCTCCCGTCCCGCGCTTTCTTGTTTTGTCTCAGCTGCATTTTGTCGGCCTTTCACAACCCTGTGTCCCCCGTTTTGGATATTTTTCCACCCCGTTTCCGAATTAATTGTTTCAGTAAATAAATCTTGCGAAATAAAGTAAAAAATCGTAAAAATCTCATTGTATCTCCTTTTCCCGTGTGATATCCTGAAGATAAGCAGATATGCTGTTTACGGCATCCGTATGGATTATCCGTCTATTTATCATCCGATATATTTACATAAACAAGGAGGAAACAAACATGAGTAAAGTCACAATCGCAACCGCGCCCTGCTCGTGGGGCGTCTGGTATGCGGACGGCACGCCCTCTGGCACGCCGTGGAATATTTTCCTGGACCAGGCCGCGGCGGCAGGCTACCGGGCGCTGGAGCTGGGCCCGGACGGTTACCTGCCCACGGACGAGGCCGTACTGCGCGAAGAGCTGACCCGGCGCGGGCTGGAGGTCTGCTCGGGCACGTGCTGCTACCAGTTTGACCGCTATGCCTCGTTTGACGACTTCCGCACGCCGGTCGAGGCGCTGTGCCAGCGCCTTACCGCCTTCGGTGCCAAGTACCTCGTCGCCATGGACGAGTCCGACGTGGGCCAGTACAGCGAGAAAAAGCGCGACTTTGCGCCCGAAGTCTGGAATGGTTTTTTGGAAAAGATCCGCCGCATGGGCGAGTTCACCAGGGACACGTACGGCATCGAGGTGGTCTACCATCCGCATATCAAGTCCATGATCGAGACCGAAGCCGAGATCGAGCGTCTGATGGACTACACCGGCCTGCGCCTGTGCTTTGACACCGGCCACCACGCCTATGTCAACGGGGACGGCGCGCGCGGTGAGACCTCTGCCATAGACTTTATGAAAAAGCATGCGGACAAGATCGCGTACCTGCACTTTAAGAACGTAGACCACGATATCTTTGCGCGGGTGCGCCGGGAAAACCTGGACTCGGATACCGCCTTCGACCTGGACGTCATGTGCGACCTGCGCGACGGCATCATCGACTTTGGCGCCCTGCGCGACGCGATCGACGCCATCGGCTTTGACGGCATCGGCGTCATCGAGCAGGACCTGCCGCGCGCGACGACCGACGAGGCGTTTGCCGCTGCCCGGCGCAACCTGGAATACCTGCGCGAAATCCATCTGATTGACTGACCAAAGGGAGGAACCTATCATGCATATCATTGTCTGCAAGGATTATGAGGAAATGAGCCGCAAGGCCGCCGCGCTGGTGGCCGAAGGCATCCAGGCGCGGCCGGACGGCCTTATCAGCTTCCCCGGCGGCGACACGCCGCTCGGCATGGTCCGCGAGTTCGTTGACATGGTCAACCGCGGCGAGGTCGACATCTCGCGCACGCACTATGTCTCGCTGGACGAATGGGTGGGCCTTTCGGATACCGACGAGGGCTCCTGCGGCCTCTTTAACCGTGAGAATCTGCTCTCGCGCCTGGAAAAGCCCTTTGCTGACGTCCATATCATCAACGGCGCAGCCGTCAACATGGATGCCGAGCGCCAGGGCCTAGACGACTATATCGAGAAGTACGGCCCGCTCGACGTGTCCGTGCTGGGCATCGGCATGAACGGCCATCTGGGCTTCAACGAAAACGGCGTGGACTTCAGCCTAAACGCCCACATCATCCCCCTGAGCGAGACCACCCGCAAGGTCATGAGCAAGTACTTTGGCGATAAGTTCCATCCGACGCAGGGCATCTCCCAGGGCATCCGGCAGATCATGGCCGCGCGCCGGGTCATCCTGATCGCCAACGGCGCGCACAAGGCCGAGATCCTGCGCAAGGCCGTGCGCGGCCCGGTCACGAACGAAGTGCCCGCCAGCGTGCTGCAAAACCACCCGAACTGCTATGTCGTGGCCGACGAGGCGGCTGCGGCCCTGCTTTGAGCCCGCTGCATGCGGCCGTCCGGCGCGCTCAGGGCAAGCGCGTGACCGTCGGCTTTGACGGGTTCATCGACACCATCGCCCGGCCAGTCCGCCGCACGGCGTCCGCCGCCGCCCCGGCCGAGCACTTCCCCACCATCCCCGATTTTGGCCGCTATCTGGCCGAGCACGGCGGCAAAAGCTGCTCGGTGGCCCTGACCGTAGAGCGCCGGCAGCTCGGCGGCAACCTGCCCCACCTGTCGCGCGCGGCAGGCACGCTGGGCCTGGATGTCTCCTGCGTCGGCATGCTGGGCGACCCTGCGATCGACCCGGTGTTCCGGGACATGCCGTGCAGGCTGTACAGCTTTGCCCCGGCCGGCCAGGCGACCGCCCTGGAGTTTGCCGACGGCAAAGTGTTTCTGGCCACCGACGTGCCCTGCCCGCCCGATCCCTGGGCCTATGTCACTGCGCGCGTGCCCGAGGCCCCGGCCCTGTTCCGGGACGCCGACCTCATCGCCCTGGTCAACTGGAGTGAACTCGATCTGTCCCAGCCGCTGTGGGAGGCAGTATTTGAGCAAGTGCTCCGGCCTGGCCCGGCCGACCCCGGCCGCTACGCCTTCTTCGACCTGTGTGACTGCACCCGCCGGACATCGGACGAGCTGGGCCGCGTGCTGACACTCATCGGTGCCTTTGGCCAAAAACGCACGGCCGTGCTCAGCCTGAACGAAAACGAGGCACTGGACTGTGGGCGCAAGCTCGTATCCGGTACGTCCTGCCTGCCCGAAATCATGCAGGCCCTGCGCGCGCGGTATGGCATGCAGGAGGTTCTCGTACACACCCTGCACGAAACCCTGCTGCAAACGCCGCGCGGCTTGACCCGGATGCCCACGCAGTTCGTGCCGCAGCCCAAGATCTCCACCGGGGCGGGCGACCACTTCAACGGCGCCAGCTGCCTGGCGCTCCTTGCTGGGCTACCCGACGCCGACCGCGTGCGCTTTGCCGGCGCTTTCGCGTCCGCCTACGTGCGCACCGGCCGCACCCCTACCCTGGACGAGACGCTGGACACGCTGTAACCGGGCAAACTGCACAAAATACATCGGCCACGCTATCGGCCAAACTGCCGAAATTGGATCCCTCCCGCCAAAATCCATTTGCAATAAAAGTTTTTAAAATGGTATAATATTGGCAGAAAGAGGAGGAATATCCCGATGAAACGTATAAAATCTGCCTGCCTTCTGCAAACGCTCCATTTCCAGCTCAAGGAGGATCTGGGGCATGCCGCGGCAGCCCATGCCGTGCGCGAAGAGGTAAAAAATTACAAGCTTCAGCTTGAGCGCGCGCACACCCGTTATCAGATCGTCGATGAGGTCGTCCAGCCCGACGATTCCATCGTGGTGCGCGTCAAAAAACAGTATAACAACCATCCGTGCGACGCGTATATGGACTAACCGCCGTGCGGCGAAAAGGGGGGACGGCCCATGGGCCGCCCCCCCCCTTTTGTCCTGCGGCGCCGGGCATGCGCCTCCGTAAATCGCAAGAATCGTGAATTATTCGGCAATTCTTGACGTTTACAGGAGGAGCAAAACGCGCTATAATAAGGCACAAGAAAGCAAATAAAGGTTATTTTTCCCATTGGTCCCGCAAGATTGTCAATCATAATTTTGGTGATGGGCCGCGGGCTTTTCACGCAAGAAAAAGCTGAAAAAGGGTATCAAATGCACGGAGATCAGAAAGGGAGTACAGACATGATCACAGCAAAGGAACGCGAAATCATCCGAGACCTGGCCAAGAAGCTGGCCGATCTGGCCAACCAGCCGATTATGGAGGAGCGCCGCAAGCTCTGGTACGCGCACAACGACCTCAAGACCGACCAGCCGGTCATCGACTGCTCGCCCGAGGGCGCTTGGCGCGAGGT
>DWWZ01000070.1 GCA_019119435.1 Candidatus Butyricicoccus avicola | reverse complement strand
ATGCGCCTTAACGCGGCGCCGCACGCGGGGCATTACCCCCGCCGCTCCCGGACGCACCTTCCCCCGCCCTGCCGCAAGGCCCTTTCAGCCCGGAAAACGGGGGCCTCTCTCTTTGGCGGCATGCCAGCCGGGTACTCTTTCCGTTCGTTGCGGATTCATAATATTCTAGTCTATAGTATATGCAAGGCCGGGCGCTTTGTCAAGGCTGGGCCGTATCCGGCGCCTGGAACAGCGCACGCGCATAGGTTTCCGTCTGCCGGGCTCTCGCCATCTCGACCTCTCCCTTCGCGTTTTTCGGGAAGGTGTACATCCGGCCTCCCGGATACGCCAGTACCAAGCGATATGCGTCTTCGGCCATGCTGGCTACAATTGTACCCGTTTCATCAAAAAGGCGCGCAAAGTCATGCCATCCTGTGTGACGCTCTCGATCATTTGGCATGCGCTCAGCTGCGTGCCGTCCGCCGCGCTGTACTGTGGTCCTCCAAAATACAGTTGAGCGCCATATTTCATGGTAACGGCCACAGTGACCGCCATAACCGCCAAAATCCGAAGCCACCGGCGCATGATCACATCCTCTTTCCTTCCCGCTCTATAATAATATAGGCGCGAGGAAATCGCTCTGCCAAGATGTAGAATGCCCAAATCAAGGCCTTTTGATTTGGGCATTCTGTTCTTTTACTTGCGGGCGAGCAGCAGGATCATGGCAAAGATGCAGGCAAAGCCCACAAGATCGACGCCCGTCAACGGCGTGCCCAGCCAGCACACGGCAAAGAGCGAGGCCGAGACCGGCTCGATCGCCGAAATCATGCTGCCCCGTGCCGGGCCGATGCGCCGGACGCCGTCCAGGTATAGGGTAAAGGTCAGGATGGTGCCCAGGATCACGATGAGCCCCATATACCACATGACTTGGCCATCCAAGCGGATGGGCAGAGTCCAGGGACGGAACAGGGCCATCTGCATAACGCCGCCGATGAGCATGCCCCAACCGACGACGGTCGCCGCGTCGTATTTGGACAGCAGGTAGGCCGGCTGCAGGGTATAGACCGCGACGAATACGGCCGCGCACAGCCCCCAGAACAGGCCGGCGGGTGACAGGGCAAGCGAGGTCGGGTCGCCATGGGTGGCGATGAGGAAGGTCCCGGCCAAGGCCAGGCCTAGGCCGACCGCCTCCCTGCGGGTCGGCAGGCGGCGGCCACGGAAACACAGCCACAGCAGGATGAGCGCCGGCCCGAGGTATTGCAGGACGGTCGCCGTGCCCGCATTGGAATTCTGCACTGCGGTAAAGTAGGCATACTGGCATCCGCTCATGCCGAGCAGGCCATATAGGACGATGTGCAGGGCGTCTTTTTTGTTGCGCCAGACGTCAAAAACTGCCTTGCGGCGGGTCGCGCCCAAAAGCAGGAGCAGCAGAATCCCTGCACTCAAAAGCCGCACAGGCACCAGCCAGGAGGACACCATCCCCTTATTTTGAAACAGGAACTGGCCGCACGCGCCCGAAAAGCCCCACAGGCAGCCGCCTGCAAACACCTTGAGCACGCCCTGGGTCTCGTTGGAAAGATACGGTTTTCTCACGTTTGCCCTCACTCTGCACGTCCGAGTTCGGCCAGGCGGTCGCCGGTCAAGCGGTAGGTGGTCCAGTCGTCCATGCGCTCGGCGCCCATGGACAGGTAGAAGTCGATGGACGGCTGGTTCCAGTCCAGGCACGACCATTCCAGCCGGCCGCAGCCGCGCGCGACCGCGATCTGTGCCAAGTGGGTCAGAAACGCCTTGCCGTAGCCCTTGCCGCGCGCGTCCGGCTCGACGAACAGATCCTCGAGATAGATACCCGCGCGGCCCAGGAAGGTGGAAAAGTTGTGGAAGAACAGCGCAAATCCCACCGGCCTTCCCGCGGCCTCGCCGATGAGGACCTCGGCCTTTTGCTTTTCAAACAGCCATTCGTTCAGCAGATCCTCGGTGGCAATCACCTGGTCCTCCATCTTCTCATATACCGCAAGGCTCTGGATAAAATGCAAAATCAGTGCGGTGTCCGCCGGCTGCGCCATGCGGAAGGTCATCTGTGCCATATAAAAAATCTCTCCCTAGCAAGCAGAACGCCCCGCGGTCAGGCAGGACGTTCTGTATATCTCTGTTTTCTTTAATGCTGCATACCCAGGACCATGCCCAGCGCATACGGGATGAGCCAGACCGCCCAGACAAAAATACTGAATTTGTGGAAGCTCTGCTGTCGCCGCGCGTCCTGCTTGACCAGGACGACGGTCGCCCAGACCGCATGGAACAGCATGAGCACGATGGCCAGCAGGCCGGTCACGCCGTGCAGCCCCATCCCGCTGGAGCCGCCCTGCCGGGCAAGCTGTCCCATAACGGTCGTGCCCGTCGTGTCGAACACAAGGCCCAGCCAAAACGCGACGGCATGCCATTTTTTGAGCACACCCGCATGGCGCTCGGCCCAGACGCCGATGGTGTAGCACACCAGTGCCAGCGTGATGGTTACAATCGCGATGGGCAGCAAATCGCCCACGACCGCAAACACGGTCACGCTCGTTCCCTCGGGTAAAAAGAATGCCTTCATCATGGTTTACGCCTTGGGACGGGTCGCACCTTCGGCTACTAGTGCCCAGTTGCGGTGCAGGTAATCATAGCCCGAGTACACAGTCACCAGCGTGACCACCCAGGACACAACGGTCGGCAGCAACATAAGCGTCTCACCATCGGACAGATTAGCCAACCAACCTGTCCCCAAGGTAACGACCGCAATCGCACTCCCCGAATCGGAATAATTCGGGCATCCGACCGCACCGCCCAGTGCAATGACATACAGGAAAATCAGAATGATGCCGGCAATCTGCACGCAGGTCTTGACCTTGCCCGACCAGGCGGCCGCCATGACCTGCCCCTTTGCCGCCGCGACGTTGCGCAGGCTGGTGATGATAAACTCACGGGCCAGGATGACAAAGACCATCCAGGCGGCGAACAGGCCGCGCTCGACAAAGATGACCAGCGCTGCGGTGACCAGCAGCTTATCGGCCAACGGATCGACGAATTTACCGAAATCGGTGACCTGATTGTACTTTCGCGCGACGTAGCCGTCCAGGAAATCGGTGACTGACGCCAGACAGAACAAAATCAGCGCAATGGTATCATATTTGGGGCCGCCCAGCACGGCGAACACCACGAAAAACGGGATCATCAAAATGCGGACCAGTGTGATTTTATTGGCAGTTGTCATATTGCTCAACCTCCCACACGGACGCCGGACAGATCGGCGCCCAGACTGTCGTCGATGCGCACGCGCACAAAATCGCCCGCAGCGCAGGGTTCCTCGGATGCAAACCAGACCTTGCCGTCCACCTCGACCGAGTCGGCGTAAGTCCGTCCATAATAGAGCTGTGCATCCTGGTCATAGCCCTCGCACAGTACGTCCATCTCCTCGTGCATGCGCGACAAATTATACTCGTCAATGACGCCCGATTGCAGTTCCTCCACAATCAGACGGCGGTTTTCCTTGGTCTCGGCATCAATCTGGTCGGGCATCTCGGCCGCAGACGTCCCCTCCTCGGGCGAGAACTCGAACACGCCCGCGCGCTCAATGCGCACGTCCTGCAAGAACTCGCACAGCTCGGTAAACTCTTCCTCGGTCTCGCCGGGCAGCCCCACGATCAGGCTGGTACGAAGCACGACGCCCGGAATGCGCTCACGCAGCTTGCCAATGAGTGCGGTCAGGCTCTCGCGGTCACCCGGACGGCGCATGGCGCGCAGAATGCGCTTCGACACATGCTGGAGCGGGATGTCCAGGTACTTGACGATCTTGTCCTCCTCGGCAATCACGTCGATCAGTTCCTCGGTGATCTGGTCGGGATAGAGGTAGTGCAGGCGAATCCAGGTGAAGTCCATCTGGCACAGCGCGCGCAAAAGCTCGGGCAGGCGGCGCTTGCCGTACCGGTCGATGCCATACTTTGTGATGTCCTGCGCAATGACGATGAGCTCCTTGACGCCTGCGTCGGACAGTGCGCGGGCCTCGGCCAGCAGCGCATCGTAGTCGCGGCTGCGGTACTTGCCGCGCAGCTTGGGGATGATACAGTACGCGCAGGTATTGGAGCAGCCCTCGGCGATCTTAAAGTATGCCGTGTAGCCCGGCGTCAGCCGGTCGCGGTCCCCCTCCAGGTCGGCCGCATCCATTGGGCCGAAATAGGCCCGCTTTTCCCGCTTGTCAGCCGCCGCAACCGCGTCCACAATATCGGTATAGCTGCCAGTGCCGCAGATGACGTCCACCTCGGGCAGGTCGCGCACGATCTCGTCGCGGTAGCGCTGGGCCAGGCAGCCGGTGACTACCAGGCCGTGCATCGTCCCGCCCTGCTTATACTGGGCGGTCTCCAAGATGGTCTCGATGGCCTCGGTCTTGGCCGACTCGATGAAGCCGCAAGTATTGACAATACCGACCTCGGCCTCGGCCATGTCGTCTACGATCTCGCAGCCGGCCTCGCGCAGCCGGGCGAGCATATGCTCGGAGTCCACCAGGTTTTTGGCGCAGCCGAGCGAGATCAGTCCAACTTTCGTGTTCACAGACACGCTCCTTTCTCAAAAACAGCGCGCGGCGGGGGCCGCGCGGTCTTACTTCTTTTTCAGGTTCCTACTCTTAATACAATTATATCGAATTTCGCAAAAGATGCAACCGAAAAGCGCGCTTTTTCCGGGACGCAAACAAAACGGGCCTGGGCGACAGGCCCGGACCCGTTCTCGTATGCGGCGGGAGGGCAGCGCCGTCGCGGGCCCTCCCCGCTTATTTACTTGACAAACATGAGAAACAGCCAGATCCCAAGCGCCGCGGCATACAGCCAGAAGGTCAGCCGCGCCGCACGATCATGCTGTCGGTCATCTTTGCTGCGCGCAGACATCCGCGAGAGCAGGCAAAACGCCATACCGGCGATCGACAGGATCGCGCCGAACGGGCGCACTGCGGAAAGATCGAGCAATTCGGCCACGATCAGCAGACAGGCCAGCACGATCACCGGCCCAAGAAATTTTCGCATCATGGGGTATCCCTCCCTGACAGATGTTTTTGATTTCGTCTGTTCTATTCTTACAGCAGCATGCCTGCCATCCAGAACACTTGGACAAGCCAGATCACCGCGCTCACGGCAAAGCACGCGACCGCCAGCATCGCGGGCCGCGCCGCCGCATCATCCCGCCGCCACCAGGCCGCAATCAGCAGGACCGCGCTGATGCACACGCCGGCTATGATCACCTGCGGCAACACCGAGGCGGCAAGTATCAGCCCCGCACCCCCGACCGCCAGGGAGATCAGCTCCAAGGCTGCCAACAGGATCGCGGCCGCGCAAACCGCCCAGTTCACTTTTTTCAGCATAACTTCCCTCTTTTAATCGAAGTCGGCGTCGATCGACGCGCCGTATTCATTCAGTGCGCTGCGGATATCCTCCCACAGGAACCCGCGCCGCTGCAGGGCCGCAATCGCCTTCTGCACTTCCTTCCGGTCGGATAGATCGCCGCCCAGGCGCTTGTCGAGCAGCGCACGCATGGCGTCCCGGTCGGCCGCATAATCCTCCATGGCGCGATCCGCCTCCTCGCGCTCGACGCCGCGCCGCCGCAGCTCCTGCCGGATGCGCAGCGTGCCATAGCCCCGTCTGGTATAGGAGCGCACCGTGCTCTCGGCATATTTCTGATCGTCCTGGAAGCCATGTGCTTGCAGATAGGCGATGGCATAGTCGGCTGCCTCCTCGGCGCAGCCCTTGGCGATGAGCTTATCCCGCAGGGCGCGCGCCGACAGCGCCCGGTAGGCCAACAGCCGTGCGGCCAAATCCAATGCCTTGCGGTAGGCCGCTTCGAGTTCTTCCTGGCTCATGGCGTGCAGGTCTTGGGCGTCCTGTCTTCCTGTCATACGTCAATCCCGTCGTCCTCGTCAAAGTCGTCCGCATCGATGGATACGGCCCGCGATTTGGCGGCCGGCTTCTTCTCGTCGCGCGGCGCAGCGGCGGTTTCCTCCTCCGGCATATCGGCGGCGCTGTCCGCCTCGTCGTCGTCCTTGCCCTTCTTCTTGCGCTTGGCGGCGAGTTTGGAGTGATCCGCCGTGATCGCCTCGACGATCTTCTGGTGCAGCTCCTCGGCCTCCTCGGGATGCTCCTCAAAATACTGTTTGGCATTCTCGCGGCCCTGGCCTAGGCGCACGCCATTCATCGAGAACCACGCGCCCGACTTCTGCACCAGGTCATACTCCACACCGAGGTCGACC
Organism: Candidatus Butyricicoccus avicola; assembly: GCA_019119435.1. GTDB lineage: Bacteria > Bacillota > Clostridia > Oscillospirales > Butyricicoccaceae > Butyricicoccus > Butyricicoccus avicola. The sequence continues at coordinate 683 of DWWZ01000070.1, read as the reverse complement.
AGCTCTCCGGTATAGGAGATGCCCTTACCATACATAATGTCAAACTCTGCCTCCCGGAAGGGCGGCGCCACCTTATTCTTAACCACCTTGCAGCGGGTGCGTGAACCCAGCAACTCGGTGCCATTTTTGATGTGTTCGATGCGGCGCACGTCGATGCGCACCGAGGCATAGAACTTGAGCGCACGGCCGCCGGTCGTGACCTCCGGATTGCCATAGACCACGCCGACCTTTTCGCGCAGCTGGTTGATGAAGATGGCAACGCAGTTGGACTTTGCAATCGAGCCTGCCAGCTTGCGCATGGCCTGGCTCATCATGCGGGCATGCAGGCCGACAAACGAGTCGCCCATCTCGCCCTCAATCTCCTGCCGCGGCACCAGCGCCGCGACCGAGTCCACGACCACAATGTCCAGCGCGCCCGAGCGCACGAGCGCCTCCGCGATCTCCAAGCCCTGCTCACCGGTATCCGGCTGGGACACGAGCAGGCTGTCGATGTCCACGCCCAGCGCCTGGGCATAGACCGGGTCAAGCGCGTGCTCTGCGTCAATGAACGCAGCCTCGCCGCCCGCTTTTTGCGCCTCTGCGATGCAGTGCAGCGCAACGGTCGTCTTACCGGACGATTCCGGTCCAAAGATCTCTACAATACGGCCGCGCGGCAGGCCGCCGATGCCCAAGGCACAGTCCAG
>DWWZ01000069.1 GCA_019119435.1 Candidatus Butyricicoccus avicola | reverse complement strand
GGACGTGGACGTGGACGCAGGCAACCAGCGTGCGGCGGAAGTGGATATTTCGTACCCAGAAGTATCGTAAGGAAATACAAGACAGTTGGACCGAAACGGCATAAAAATAGCGGCAGAAACGATCTGCCGCTATTCTTTTGGTTTAGAAAAGATCTCCCGTATCCCGATCCAGAGCAGCAGGACCCCGAATCCGCGCCGGATTAGGGACAGTTCCAGCCATCCTGCCAACAGACATCCTAAAATGGACAGCGGGATTCCGGCAAGCATGCAGAATAAGGAGGCTTTTTTGCCGATCAGGCCGTTTTTCCAGTGGCTCCACAGTGCGGGCGGCGCGCAGGCGAGAAAGTAGAGCAGGTTCATGCCGGCGGCGTCCCGCTGGCCGACCCCCATCACGCAGGTCAGCCACAGCATGAGCAGCGAGCCGCCGCCAATGCCGAAGCCGGACAGCACGCCGGTCGCGAGGCCGACGGCAGCGGCAAGGAGCAAGCCGGTCATAGCAGCAGCACGGCACGGATGCCGCCATAGAGGATGAGCGCGCCAAAGGCACGGCGCAGCCAGACCATGCGGACATTTTGGAAGATCCGGCCGGCGATCAGGCCGCCTGCCGCACCGCCGATCAGGTAGGGCAGTGCATCGGAGACGGGCAACGCGCCGTGCATATAATAGAGGATGGCCGACAGGATGGACAGGGGGAAGATGACCGCGACCGAGGTAGCAAAGGCACCGCGCACGGGAAGGCCGCACCAGCGGGAGAGCAGCGGCACGAGAAACAGGCCTCCGCCCGCGCCAAACAGGCCGTTGGCCAGCCCGGCTAGCGCGCCTGTGCACAGGAAACGATATGTTTTGCAATTTTTGGACATAGAAAAACTCCCTCCGCGCCCTAGTGTGCGCAGAGGGAGGGGAAGTTATGCCGATGGGGCGGCTTATACCTTGCTTGCCCAGTTGCCGGTCGCGGCGGCGGTGAGGTAAGCGTTGATGAAGCCGTCGATGTCGCCGTCCATGACCGCGTTGATGTTGGACGATTCGTATGCGGTACGGGTATCCTTGGCCAGCGTGTAGGGCATGAAGACGTAGGAGCGGATCTGGCTGCCCCATTCGATCTTCTTCTGGTCGCCCTTGATGTCCGAGATCTTGTCCAGATGTTCGCGCTCCTTGATCTCAATGAGCTTGGAGCGCAGCATTTTCATACAGTTGTCGCGGTTCTGGAACTGCGAGCGCTCGGTCTGGCAGGCGACGACGATGCCGGTGGGCTTGTGGATCAGGCGGACGGCGGACGAGGTCTTGTTGATGTGCTGGCCGCCTGCGCCGGACGAGCGGAAGACCTGCATCTCGATGTCGGCCGGATTGATCTCGACGTCATGGGAGTCGTCGTCGATTTCCGGGATGACCTCGACGGCCGAGAACGAGGTGTGGCGGCGGCCGGAGGCGTCAAACGGGGAGATGCGCACCAGGCGGTGCACGCCCGACTCGCCCTTGAGGTAGCCATAGGCGTTTTCGCCCTCAATAATGATGTCGGCAGACTTGAGGCCGGCTTCCTCGCCGTCCTGGTAGTCCATGATCTTGTAGGTAAATCCATGGCGCTCTGCCCAGCGGGTGTACATGCGGTAGAGCATGGAGCACCAGTCCTGGGCCTCAGTGCCGCCTGCGCCTGCGTGGAAGGAGACCAGCGCATTGTTTTTGTCGTATTCGCCGGTCAGCAGGGTCTGCAGTTTCTGCCGGTTGATGCTCTCCTCGAGCTCGGCGTAGCCGGTCTCGAGCTCCTCGAGCATGGACTCGTCGTCGGACTCGATGGCGAGCTCACACAGGGTGATGAGGTCCTCCCACTGCGCGTACATCTTATTGAAGGTTTCAATTTTGTCCTTGAGCGCGCCCATGCGCGAGACAATTTTCTGGGAAGATTCCGGGTCATCCCAAAAGCCGGGCTGCGACGACTTCATCTCAAGCTCTTCCACCTCGCGGGCGGCCTGCTCAAGGCCGAGGTTGCCGCGCAGCTCCTCAATGGCCGGCTCCAGGTTGTGGAGTTTTACCTTGTATTCTTCAAATTGCAGCATGTTTTATGCTCCTTCTCCAATGATTTAATCTTTTCGCTTATCTGTTATTATAATATACCAAGGGGCGGGCTGTAAAGACGTTTTCTGCATCCTGCCGCCGCGTTTTGCCCAAAAAAAGCGCGCGACGCGCGGCGGCGGGCCGCGGCAGGCCGCACGGAAGGCACGTGTTTGCGGCGGAATTTACAAAAAATTCTTTTTAATATAGGGCCTGTGTGGTATAATAATTTCGTTTTAGGTTGTTATACCACATTCCCGCGCGCGGACAAAGCGCAAAATTGGAGAAATGCACCTTTTCAGGCCGGGAATATCTATGCTATAATATCAAAGTGGCATATCATGGATTTCAATCATTACGTCGCGGTTTTTGCGCGCGGCAAGAAATAAAGGAAGGCTTTATCATATGGCAGGATTACTTGAAAAAATTTTCGGTACCCACTCGAGCCATGAGCTGAAGAAGATCTATCCGATCGCGGACAAGGTCATGGCGCTTGAAGACGAGTACCGTAAGCTCTCGGACGAGCAGCTGCGCGGCAAGACCGCTGAGTTTAAGGAGCGCTATCAGAACGGCGAAGATCTGGACCATCTGCTGCCCGAGGCGTTTGCCACCATGCGTGAGGCGGCCGACCGTGTGCTTGGCATGCGGCATTACCGCGTGCAGGTCATCGGCGGCATCGTGCTGCACCAGGGCCGCATCGCCGAGATGAAGACCGGCGAAGGCAAGACCCTGGTCGCGACCCTCCCGGCATACCTCAACGCGCTGACCGGTAAGGGCGTACACATCGTCACGGTCAACGATTACCTGGCAAAGCGTGACTCGGAATGGATGGGCAAGGTCTACCGCTATCTGGGCCTGACTACCGGCCTGGTCATCCATGCGGTCGCCCCGCAGGACCGCAAGGCCATGTACGAGGCGGACATCACCTATGGCACGAACAATGAGTTCGGCTTCGACTACCTGCGCGACAACATGGCGATCTATATGAACCAGCGCGTGCAGCGCGGCCATGCCTTTGCCATTGTCGATGAGGTGGACTCCATCCTGATCGACGAGGCGCGTACGCCGCTCATCATTTCCGGCCAGGGCGAGGAATCGACCGCGATGTACCAGCTCGCTGACCGCTTTGCGCAGACCCTATCCGCCCTGCGCGTCAAGGAAGTGGACGCCAAGGAAGAGCAGGACGATATCGACGCCGACTACATCATCGACGAGAAGGCGCGCACGGCCACGCTGACCCCCAAGGGACAGGCCCGCGCCGAGCAGTATTTCCACATCGATAACCTGTCTGACCCGGAAAACACCACCCTCATGCACCACATCAACCAGGCCATCAAGGCGCGCGGCGTCATGCAGCGCGATGTGGACTACGTGGTGCGCGACGGCGAGATTATCATTGTCGATGAGTTCACCGGCCGCCTGATGTTCGGCCGCCGCTACAACGAAGGCCTGCACCAGGCCATCGAGGCCAAGGAGGGCGTCAAGGTCCAGAACGAGTCCAAGACCCTGGCGACCATCACATTCCAGAACTTCTTCCGCCTGTACGGCAAGCTGTCCGGCATGACCGGTACCGCGCTGACCGAGGAGGAGGAGTTCCGCTCGATCTATAAGCTCGACGTCATCGAGATTCCGACCAACCGCCCGGTCATCCGAAAGGATAACCCAGACTCTGTCTATAAAAATGAGCGCGGCAAGATGCTGGCCACCATCCGCCGCATCGAGGAGTGCCATGCCAAGGGCCAGCCCATCCTAGTCGGCACGGTCTCGATTGAAAAGTCCGAGATGCTCTCGGCTATGCTCAAAAAGCGCGGCATCAAGCACACCGTGCTCAACGCAAAGTACCATGAGCAGGAAGCTGAGATCGTGGCCCAGGCGGGTAAGCCCTATGCCGTCACGATCGCGACCAACATGGCAGGCCGTGGTACCGATATCAAGCTCGGCGGCAACGACGAGCAGATGGCCGTCGCAACGCTCAAGAAGGAGGGCTATCCGGAGGAGATCATCGTCGAGGCGACCGGCTACGCCGACACCGACAACGAGGAGATCCTGGCCGCCCGCGCCCGCTACAAGGAGCTGCTGGAGAAGTATGGTGAGCAGGTCGCAAAGGACGCCGAGATCGTCCGCGCGGCAGGCGGCCTCTATATCCTGGGCACCGAGCGACACGAGTCCCGCCGTATCGACAACCAGCTGCGCGGCCGCGCCGGCCGTCAGGGCGACCCGGGTGAATCCTCTTTCTATATCTCCATGGAAGACGACCTCATGCGCCTGTTTGGCTCGGAGCGCATCCAGAAGATGATGGAAAACCTGGGCATCGCGGACGATGAGCCCATCGACCAGAAGATCCTGTCTGGCGCCATCGAGAACGCCCAGAAGAAGATCGAGGGCCGGAACTTCTCCATCCGTAAGCACGTCCTGGAATACGACGATGTTATGAATACCCAGCGTGAGACCATTTACTCGCAGCGCCTGAAGGTGCTGTCGGGTGAGGACGTCAGCGGCAATATCTTGTCCATGATTGATACGACCATTGAAAATGCCGTACACGCGGCGGTCGGCGAGCACCATAACCTGACGCAGGAGATGCTCGAGACCGTGCGCCGCCGGTTCCAGGGCATCTTCCTCGGGCCGGATGACTGCACGTATACCGACGAGGAACTGGACGACCTGCGCCCGCAGGCTCTGGTAGAGGACCTCAAGGAGCAGGCGCACAAGGTCTACAAGCAGAAGGAGGAGGCGCTTGGCGCACCCATCATGCGCGAGCTTGAGCGCGTTATCCTGCTGCGCAATGTCGACGCCAAGTGGATGGACCACATTGACGCCATGACCGAGCTGCGAAACGGCATCGGCCTGCGCGCCTATGGCCAGCATGACCCGGTCATCGAGTACAAGCGCGAGGGCTTTGACATGTTTGACGCCATGATCGACGCCATCCGCGAGGATACCGTGCGCATGATCTTCCTGGCGCAGGTGCGGCATCAGGAGCAGCC
>DWWZ01000068.1 GCA_019119435.1 Candidatus Butyricicoccus avicola | reverse complement strand
TCGTCCTTGCGGAAGGGGCGGCCTTCGCCTGTGCCCTGGATCTCGACGAATTCTCCGGAACCCGTCATGATGAGGTTGCAGTCCACAATGGCATGCGAATCCTCCGCATAGTTCAGGTCTAAAACGGCAGCATCCTCAAAAATACCAGCCGAGACCGCCGAGACCGTATCGGTCAGCGGCATTTTCTCAATGACACCGGCCTCGACCAGCCGCTTGCAGGCCAGCCACAGGGCGACATAGCCGCCCGTGATGGATGCGCAGCGGGTGCCGCCGTCGGCCTGGATGACATCACAGTCCACGACGATCTGGCGTTCTCCCAGCGCTGCGCGGTCCACAACTGCGCGCAGGGCGCGGCCAATAAGCCGCTGAATCTCAGCCGAGCGTCCATTGAGCTTGAGTTTGGAGATATCTCGCGGCGAGCGGGTGTTGGTCGCCCGCGGCAGCATCGCATACTCTGCCGTCACCCAGCCAAGCCCGGTATCCTTGAGGAAAGGCGGGACCTTTTCCTCCACCGTCGCGTTACAGATCACTTTTGTGTTGCCGCAGGCGATCAAGACCGACCCCTCGGCATGCATGGTGAAATCTTTGATTATCTGGACAGGGCGCATCTCGTCCGCCCGTCTTCCGTCCGGTCGTTTCATGCTTCCATCTCCTCCACAGGAGGCAAGAGCGCCTCCAAAAATTCCGAACTGTTGAAATCCATCAGGTCGTCAATGCCCTCGCCGACGCCGACCAGCTTGACCGGCACGCCAAGGCCCGCCGAAATGGCAACGACAATGCCGCCCTTGGCCGTGCCGTCCAGCTTGGTCAAGATGATGCCGGTCAGCTTTGCCACGCCGTTGAAAGACTCCGCCTGGTGTACCGCATTCTGCCCGGTCGTTGCATCGAGCACCAGCAGGGTCTCTCGCGCGGCGTCCGGCAACTCACGGGTGATGATGCGGTCGATCTTGCCCAGCTCATTCATGAGGTTCTTCTTATTGTGCAGGCGTCCAGCCGTATCGATGATGATAAGGTCCGAGCCGCGCGCCTTGGCCGCGGCGATGGAGTCAAAGACGACCGCTGCGGGGTCCGCGCCCTCGCCATGGCGGACGATGTCCGCACCCGCGCGCTTGGCCCAGATCTCCAGCTGATCGGCTGCCGCCGCGCGGAAGGTATCCGCCGCCGACAGCATAACTTTCTTGCCCTCTGCCACGTAGCGCGCGGCCAGTTTGCCAATCGAGGTGGTCTTGCCCACGCCGTTGACGCCAATGACCAAGATCACCGCCGGCTTGGTGTCAATGTGCAGCGCGGTATCCTGGTCCATCATATCGGACAGGACATCTTTGAGCACGCAGCGCAGCGCAAGCGGTGTGTCGATGCGCTGGTGCTTGGCGATGTCTTCCACCTTTTCGGTGGCCTCGGCCGCGACCGTCGCGCCAATGTCGGACAGGATGAGTGCCTCCTCGAGCTGTTCCAGAGAATCGGCGTCAATCTTGACGAAGTTGCTCATAATGTCATTGAACTGCTCGCTCACGGCATCGGTCGTGCGCTTGAGTCCCTGTTTGATTTTATCAAAAAATCCCATGTTTTTGCTCCTTATCTGGTAAATTTATAGTTTCAGGAGATCGTCCCCTGGAATTTGCGTTCTGCTTCGGCGAGATTGAGCATCAGCATGCGTGACACGCCCTGCTCCTGCATGGTCACGCCATAGAGCATGTCAGCCTCCTCCATGGTGCCGCGGCGGTGGGTGATGGTGATAAACTGGGTCGCCCCCGACAGGCGGCGCAGATACTTCGCATAGCGTGCGACGTTGACATCATCCAGGGCGGCCTCGATCTCGTCGAGTACGCAAAACGGTGTGGGCCGCACTTTGAGGATGGCAAAGTACAGTGCAATGGCGACAAACGCTTTTTCGCCGCCCGACAGCAGCGTCAGCGTTTTGACCGCCTTGCCCGGTGGGCATACCTTAATGTCAATCCCGCAGTTTAGGATATCCGAGGTGTCGACAAGCTGCAATTCGGCATGGCCGCCGCCAAAGATTTCGGAAAACGTCTCGCCGAAATAGTGATTGAGTTTGGAAAACTCGGACGCAAAGATCTCTTTCATGTGCACGGTCAGCTCGTCGATCACCTTTTGTAGCGCACGCTGTGCGGTTTCCAAGTCCTCTTTCTGGGCGCGCAGGAACTCAAACCGCTCGGCCAGCGCCGCATAAGCCTGCGGGGCGTCCAGATTGACGTTGCCCAGCGCGCGCAGGTCGGCGCGCAGGCCGTCTGCCTGGGTTCGGGCGGCCGCCGGGTCGGGCAGCGCGACGCGCAATGCCGCCGCTGGGGTCGGGGTCAGCTCATAGGACTCCCACATCTTGTCCAGGATCTGTGCCTCCTCGCTCTTGAGCTGGACGCCCTGTGCCGTCAGCCGGCTGTTCTCCCGTTCGAGTGCCAAGATCTCATCATTTTTGTCCTGTGCCGCCCGGTCCGTGCGCGTGCGCTCGGCCTCAATGCGCATGCGCTGTGCGGCCTGGGCCTGCAGCAGCTCTTGCAGGCGGGCCAAGTCCTGCCCGCCGTCCTGCTTGCACTGCCTGGCCTGCGCCAGTTCCTGCTGCATGCGCGCAGCCTCGCGCTCAAACTGGGCCACGGCCGCATTGCCCTGGTCCACTCCGGCCTCCATCTCCGCGCGCAGGCGTTCCAAGTTCTGGGCTGCGCGCTGCTCGGCGGCATATTCGGTGCGGTTCTCGGCCTGCGCCGTGCGCACCTGCTGCATCTGCATGACGCAGTCATCCCGGTCAGCCTCCAGCGCAGCCTGCCGGCCGTCCAATTGCTGTGCCTCCGCTTCGATCTGTGCCAGCGCCGCTGTGCAGCGTTCCAGACGCTGCGCGGCGTCTGTTATGGCCGCCTCGTACTGCGCCCGCGCCGCCGCCAGATTGTCACGCTCAAGTACCAAGCCCGCGTGGCGCGCGCGCAGGCTGTCGGTGCGCGCCCCGTGCTCAGCCACCGCCGCCTGCCGTGCGGCCAGCGTCTCCTGTACGCGGGCCCGCTCGGCCTCAATTGCCTTTTGGTCGTAGCGCACGGCGGCGAGTTCTTCCTTGGCGGCCTGCAGCGCGTCCTCCGCCTGCTTTTTCTGTGCCGCCAGCTGCTCCGCCCGGGCTTCCAGCTCGTGCAGTTGGGACTCCCGTGCGAGCACGCCGGACGATTTGGAGGCCGAACCGCCGGTCATCGCGCCGCCCGCCTGAATCATCTGGCCGTCCAGGGTGACGATGCGGAAGCGGTTGTGATATTTTTTTGCGATGGCCAGCGCGGCATCCATGTCCTCTGCCACAGCCGTGCGCGCGAGCAGGTTCTGCACAATCGCCCGATAGGGCGGCGCACAGTCAACCAAGGTATCCGCTGTGCCGCACAATCCCGGGCAATCGGCAAGGCCGCTCTCATTGAGGCGCATGGCGCGTATGGTATCCAGCGGCAAAAAGGTCGCGCGGCCGCCGTCGGTGCGCTTGAGAAATGCGATGGCCCGCTTGCCATCCTGCGGCGTATCCACGACGATGTGGGATGCGGCTGCACCCAGCGCGGTCTCAATCGCGGTCACAAAGCGTGCCTGCACGGCAATCAGCCCGGAAACCGGCCCATGGATGCCCGTCATGCGGCCGCTGTCCGCCTGCTGCATGATGCGCTTGACCGCGCGGGAAAATCCTTCGTAATCCCGCTTCATCTCGCGCAGCATGCGGAGCCGGTTATCCGTATCGGTCACGGCGGCGCTGGCCGCCGCCAACGCGCTGGTACGCTCCTCGACCTTCGCCTGCCTGCGCTCGGCTTTGAGCGCAGCGCCCGCAAGCTGGTTCGTCGTGGCCGCAAGCGCCTGCCGGTCTGCCTCCAAGGCATCCTGCTCGGTTTCCAGCGCCGCCTGCTCCTCGGCAAGCTGCGCGGCGGCCTCGTCGATCTCCTGCGCAATGCTGCCTTTGCGGCTGTCCATGCCGGATAGGCCGGCCTGGGCCGCTGTGCGGTCGAGCTCGGCGGCAAACCGCGTCTGCTCCGCCTGCGTCCGCCGCGCCTGCAGGGCCTGGCGCTCCTGCTGCAGGGCTTGTTCCTGCTGCCGGGCGGCAGCTTCCTGCGCTTCCAGCCCCTGCAGCGTGCGCACGAAGCCCTCATAATCCGCCGCAAGCACCTCCTGCCGGGCGGCATGGGCGGCGGTCTGCGCGGCGATTGTCTGGGCCTGTTCGTTCTGGCGGGCGCGCTCCTGGCGTACCCGCTCGATATTTTCTGCATTATTTTTGAGATTGGCCTCAAGCACCGCGCACCGGCTGTCCAGGTCCGCGCGGCTCTGCTCGAGCGTGCGGATCTGTTGCCGCAAGTCGTCTGCCGCCGCGTCTGCGCGGTGCAGGTCGGCTGTCAGCTGTTCGGACTGCGCGTAGAGCGTCTTCTGCTCCCCGCGCGCCTGCTCCAGCTGTGTCGCACAGTGCGCTGTGTCGGCCTGGTTCTTTTGCGCCTCACCGCGCAGGCTGTCCAGCCGCATCAGCCACAGCGAGACCTCCAGCCCGCGCAGCTTGTCGCGCAGGGCCAGATACTGCCCCGCCCGCTCGGCCTGCTCGCGCAGCGGCCCGGCCTGGCTCTCCAGCTCGGCGTAGAGATCGCGGATACGCACCAGATTGTCCTCGGTCGCTTGCAGGCGGCGCGCAGCCTCCTCCTTGCGGTAGCGGAACTTGGTCACGCCCGCGGCCTCCTCAAAGATCTCACGGCGGTCCTCGCTCTTGAGCGACAGGATCTCGTCAATACGCCCCTGTCCGATGATCGAATAGCCGTCGCGCCCAAGTCCGGTATCCATGAACAGCTCATGGATGTCTTTGAGCCGGCAGGGCTTTTTATTCAGGGCATACTCGCTTTCGCCCGAGCGGTAATATCGCCGCGTGACCATGATCTCTGTATAATCCGAGCGGAATACGTGGTCCGCGTTATCCAAAATCAAGGAGACCTCGGCAAATCCAACCGGGCGGCGCTTCTGGGTGCCGCTGAAGATGACGTCCTCCATCTTGGCGCCGCGCAAACTGCGCGTGGACTGTTCGCCCAGCACCCAGCGGATGGCGTCCGAGATGTTGGATTTGCCGCTGCCGTTGGGTCCGACGATCGCGGTCAGGCCGCTGGCAAAGCGGATCTCTGTGCGGTCGGGAAAGGATTTGAATCCCTGAAGGATCAAACTTTTTAATCGCATGCAATAACCCCATACAGGTATAGTTTCAGATATTTTAATTCTATCACCAATTGCCCGGCGAGGCAATGTGCAAGCAGGAGATTTTGCGCATTCTTCCAAGCGCGAAGGAAAACAAAAAAGACGAACCATGGGGTTCGTCTTTTTGGCGCACAGATACTATCTTTTCTCCACCCTATTTATAAACTTATATTGCATACGGGTCAAAATATTCTGCCGCATAGTATTCAAGTTCCATCAGATTCCCAATATGCCGGGCCTGCAGTGCTTCCTGCAATTCCCCGAACGAAAGAAAAAATTTTTTCCATAATTCTTCCCTATCATAGTCTCTCTGATATCTGGACAATATGTAGTTAAACACTTCTGTAAAAGAAATTTGATTGTGCAGCCGATCCCGATATTTGGCGGGCGCCCGCTCTTGACACAGTAAATATGCAACCATATCCATTACACG
>DWWZ01000067.1 GCA_019119435.1 Candidatus Butyricicoccus avicola | reverse complement strand
GTGCGACCGGCTGTGCGTGACGCCGGACGCGGGCGCGCTGCGTGCCGCCCTCCAGGCCCCCGGCGTCACCTGCGCAGGGATGGCCGCCGGGGACGGCAAGCTGACCGCCCTGCCCGCCCCGCTCTGGGAGTTGGCCTGCCGGCAGGCCGACTTCATCTTTTACGAGGCCGACGGGGCGAAGCGCCTGCCGCTCAAGCTGCACGCCGCACACGAACCGGTCATCCAACCTGAAACCGACTGGTGCCTGGTAGTCGCCGGGCTGTCGGCGTGGGGCAAGCCGGTCGGCCAGGCCGTGCACCGCTATGCCCTGCGGCCGGAATGGGCCGCAGAACCCGGCCGGCCGGTCGATGCGGCGGTCATCCTGGCCTGCGTGCAGGACGCAATTGCCGCCTGCGGCATGCCGCAGGCACGCCTTGCTGTGCTGCTCAACCAGGCAGATGCGGTGGAACCGGCCCAGGCCCAGGACGTGGCGCGGCGATTGGAACACGCGGGATTGCAGTGCGTGGCCTGTAGCCTGCGCACACAGCCCTTCCCGCACTTAGCCGGCCCTCTTTGGGACACAGATGGCCGTCCGGGCCGATGAAACAGCAGGGATGGCCCCCTATCTGCAGGAAAAAAGCGCGCTCTTTGCAAGGGCGCGCTTTTGGTTTATCGATCGGTATCGGCCAGGTACAGGTTCATCAGGTCGCAGTCTACCTCCCTGCCGGCTATTTTCAGAAAACCCTGGAACTGCCCGATCTTCCGAAAGCCGTACTTCTCATACAGCCGGATGGCCCTGGCATTGTCGCTCCGGACCTCTAAGGACACGATTTCGGCATGCGCCGTATGCACGGCAAAGTCCAGCGCCGCTTCGAGCAGCCGGCTGCCAATCCCTTGCCCCCACTCGGATTTTCGGACCGATATCGCCAATTCTCCCCTGTGCCGCAGGCGCGCGCGGGCCATGCCGCGGAAACGGGCGTTCCCGACGATCTCCCCGCCTTTTTTCGCGAGCAGCACGACCGAATTGGCCGATGCCGCGAGATCGCGGAGCAGGGCTTCCTCTTCCTCCACAGACCGGCCAGGCCCTTCCACGCCAAACGTCAGGTTGTCGGTCTCGCCGCCGACCGCATGCAGATATGCCAGGACCTGCCCGGCGTCCTCCGGCCCTGCCCGGCATATCTCCACTTTCCCATCGCTGCGGCCCGGCTGCGCATAGCGGCTATAGGTCTCCGGGTCATCCAAGTCGGCCACAAGGCGCGCGTCCGGGACGTCCACGAACCGCGTCTCGTCCAGGTGCCGGCGATAGACCTGTTTGCCGCCCTGGTCGCCGGCCAGGGCCGCAAGCGCAGGCAGGAAGCGCGCCGGGAACACGCACGGGCTGCACGGCCGCCCGGCCGCGCGCGGCACCGCGATGCAGTCGCCCTCCCGGCTGGTTTTGCACAGGCTGTGCAAAAGTCCGGCGGTCAAAAAGGGCTGGTCGGCGTTGAGGAACAGCACGGTGTCCACCCCCGGCCCGACCGCCGCCGCCCCTGCCGCGACCGAATGGCCCATGCCGTCCGCCGCCCGCGGCGAGGGCACGGCGCGGAAGCCGTGCGCGGCGCCATAGGATGCGATCTGCTGCGTGTTGGTCACGAGTACCCGCTCGTCCACAAAGGGCAGCGACGCGGCCAGGTCGATGGAATAGGCAAAGAGCGGCCGGCCGCCCAAGGGCAGCCGCAGCTTGTCCTGCCCCATCCGGCGGGACAGGCCGGCGGCCAGCACAACGGCCGCGATCATCCGACCACCTCAAACAGCACGTCGATCTCGCCGCCGCAGATCATGCCCGAGCGGCCCGCCTCGCCGTTCTTCATGTCAAAGGTCAGCAGGCAGGGTGTGCGCGTCCGCCCGAGGCGCTCGGCCGTCTGGCAGACCTCATACTCGGCCAGGCCGCCGCCGACCGTGCCCAGCTTGTGCCCGCCGTCCGGAAAAAACATGCGCGCGCCCACGCCGCGCGGAGCCGAGCCCTGCTTGCGCACGACGGTCGCCATGATACCGGTCTGGCCGGTGGCCAGCGCGTCCAGCATGGCCGCGGACAGGCCGGCGTTCGCGCAGCCGCGCCGGGTGTCGATAAGCTCGGCCGCAATGGCGACCGCAATCTCCTCGGGCGTCTCGGCCCCGATGGCAAGGCCGATGGGCGCGTGCACCGCCTCGAGCTGCGCCTCGGTCACGCCCTCGCCGCGCAGCAGGTCAAAGACCGCCCGATTCTTGCGCGCGCTGCCGATCATGCCGATGTAGGTGCACGGATGGCGCAGGGCCTCGCGCAGGCAGACTGTGTCGGCCGCGTGGCCGCGCGTGACGATAACAACCGACAAATCGGGCAGGGCGTCCCAGTCCAGCCCGGCAAACAGATCGCAAAATTCCCGGCAGAGCACGGCGTCGGCCTCGGGGAAGCGCGCCGGATCGGCGAACTCCGGCCGGTCATCGGCGACCAGCACACGGTAGCCCAAAAGCTTGCCCAGCTTTGCCACCGGCACGGACACATGGCCGCCGCCGCACACGAGCAGGACCTTCTGCTGGCGCAGGGCCTCGCATAGGAGACGGGCGCCAGTCTGGCGGCTCGTGCAGACGAAGGGCGGCCGGCACGCCGTGATGTCCTCCTTGGCGTCCAGCGCCGGGGCCTGATCTATGATGTTCCAGCCCTCGCCTATCTGCGCCCCGTCCAAGGCGGTCACGCGGTAGACCGTGTGGCCGTCCAGGATGGCGCGGGCGAGCGCCTGATAGCTGTGTTCCTGCATAAAAAAGCGCACCTCGCTCTCAGATGGTCAG
>DWWZ01000066.1 GCA_019119435.1 Candidatus Butyricicoccus avicola | reverse complement strand
ACTTCTACAACCACGAGCGCATCCAGTTAAAGACCGGAGAGGCGCCGCTGACGCGACGCCTCTCTGATTAAATCTCATCATTTCCTACCAGGGCTCTTTTTTGTACTGTATGCACAATCTGGAGCAGTTCAGTTCACTTGATACGGGGCTCTTTTGTTTTTCATTCGGGCTGCACGCCCAAGAGGTGCGCAAATTCGGTAAGCGTTTTGGGCGGCTGTGCAAACGTGAGGGCGGGGCAGGCCTGCTGCACGAGGCGCGCCGCCTCAAAGAGAAGCGGCCGCTTAAGCCCGGCCGTGCGGACGAGGGCGGCGTCGGAAAAGATACAGGCCGGGGTGTCATCGGCGATGATACGGCCGTCGTGAAAGACCAGCGCGCGGTCTGCAAAGCGGTAGGCAAAGTCCACATCGTGGGTGGACACCAGCAGGGTAATGCCGGATGCGCTGAGCTGCTCGAGCGTTTCTTCGAGCAGAGCCGTGTTTTTGGGGTCGAGCGAGGCGGACGGCTCGTCCAGCAGGATGATCTCGGGCTGCATGGCCAGGATATCCGCGATGCTCACGCGCTTTTTCTCGCCGCCGCTGAGATACTGTGGGGCGCGCCGGCGGTAATCGCCCAGGCCCATCTGGCGGATGGCCTCGTCAACGGCCTGCTGCACCGCCTCCTGGGGCAGGCGCAGGTTCATCGGGCCAAAGGAGATCTCGCTCTCCACGTCCGAGGCGATGATCTGGTTGTCGGCGTCCTGGAAGACGATGCCGACCTTGCGGCGCAGCGCGGTCAGCCCGCGCCGGGTGTAGGAGACCGGCTGCCCGTCGGCGTACACGGTGCCCTGCTGCGGCTGCAAGATGCCGTTGCAGATGAGGAAGAATGTGCTCTTGCCCGCGCCGTTGTTGCCTAGGACCGCGATGCGCTCCCCGCGGTGGATGGCCGCAGAGACGCCGCGCAGCGCAGGCGCGGCGTCGGGATAAGAAAAAACGATTTGCTCCAGCGCCAAAAGAGGCGGTTGTCTCGTGGTCAAAATAGGTCGACTCCTTTGTATTTGATGCAGGCGGCCAGCGCGGCCAGCGCGAAGAAGATGAGCGCGCACACGGCCGCGTGCCGCGCCCGTACGGGGGCATGGCGGGTCAAAAAGCGCAGGCTGCCGTCATAGCAGCGCGCCTCCATCGCGTCAAAGCAGATACCGCTGCGCCGGAAAGCGCCGGCCAGCACGCTGCCGCTGATGCGGGGGAAGGTATAAAACGCCCGGCGCCGGTCGGCATACCCCAGGCGGGACCGCGCCGCAATGGTCAGGTGGTTCTGCATGTCCAGCAGGAGGAAGAGATAGCGATAGATGAGGTACATCAGCTCGATGCAGATGGCCGGGATGTGCGCGGCACGCAGGACTTCGATGAGCTCCTGCATCGGGGTGGTCAGGCTGAGAAAGTACAGGCAGGAGACCGCGCCATAGGCCTTGAAAAACAGCAGGCCGGCCGCGCGCAGCCCGGCCCGGGTGGCGCTCAGCCACAGCGCCCCGGGCAGCGGCAGGTCCCAAAAGCCCAGCGGGACGGCGGAAAAGTCAAAGATGACCGCAAGGCAGCTGATCAGGATGAAGGCGACCGGGATGGCCATGAGCGACAGGATGTAGCGCACGGGCGCGCCGCTGCAGCCAATGCAGGCGGCCAGCATGCCGACCGAGATCACAAGCCCGATGGCCGCAGAATCGGCCGCGACGCACAGGAGCAGTACGGCCACCGCGAAGGCGGCCTTGAGCCGCGGGCTGACCATGGACAGGCGCGAGGCCTGCGCATAGCGGTCGAGCGACAGCAGGCCGCCATGCGTGTGCCGGCTGTGCAGATGGGGTCGTGTCATAGGGGATTACCTCCAGGGGAAAAAGACCAGACCGCGCCCACGCCGCCCGGGCGGGCGACGGTTCGCGATCTGGTACAGAAGAGAAGATAAAGAAGATAAGAAGATAACGAAGATAAATCGGGGCGTTTCCTAAGGTTTATTCCGAGGCCTTGCCATTGTATTTTTTGCGCGCGACCAGATAGCCAAAGCCAAACCCGATGACCACCGCGCCGATGGCCGTTTGCAGGCAGAAAAGCAGGGACTCGGTCTCTCCGCCCGGCAGCTCAATGAGGCTCTCGGCCCAGGGCTCGTAGTCCGGGTCGATCGACGAGATGGCCTCCTCGGCCGCGCCGTCCGCGCCGCCGAACTCGCTGCCCTGGTTGCTTGCCAGTGCAAAAAGGGCCAGCCCGATACAGATGAGCAGCAGCACTGCAATCGTCGCAACTTGCTTTTTCGACATCTCACTTCACCTCCTGGAGCATCCCGATCTCACGCAGCTCGGGCTTTGCAAAGCTCTGCAGCAGCATGTACACGACCGCCGACAGGATGCCCTCGATGACAGCCAGCGGGATCTGGGTCACGGCGAAGATCCCCATGAACTCGGCGATGGACGCGCCTACGCCGCCCACCACGCTCGGGTGGGAAAAGCCCAACTGGAGGGAGGTGACCACATAGGTGAACAGATCGCCCAGGGCGCAGGCTATGCCGATGCTGACCGCCGGGTTGACCCGGCACTTTTTGAGCAGGCTGTACACGCCCCAGCTGACAAAGGGGCCGGCAATGGCCATGGAGAACGTGTTTGCGCCCAGCGTGGTCAGGCCGCCGTGCGCGAGCAGCAGCGCCTGGAACAGCAGCACGATGATGCCGAGCACGGCCATGACCGGCGCGCCGAACAGCACAGCGCCCAGGCCGGTGCCGGTCGGATGGCTGGATGAGCCGGTAACGCTCGGGATCTTGAGCGCGGACAGCACGAAGGCATAGGCGCCCATCATGGCAAGCAGCAGGATGGCCTTGCGATGCTCGGCGGCGATGCGCTTGATGGAGACCAGGCCCCAGGCCAAAAACGGCAGACAGACCGCACCCCACAGGATGCAGTGCCCGACCGGCAGATAGCCCTCCATAATATGCATGGCCCCCGCGGAAGCGGGCACGCACAGGCAAAGGGCCAAAACGATGGCGGCCGATAGGAATGACCGCTCAGATTTTGTGTGACGCATGGCAGATACGTCCTCCTTTTTTCATAATACCGCAGATCTGGCTTGCGTTGACATGAAAAAACAAAAAAGCAGCCTGCGTCAGGCTGCCAATGGGTGCACGCATCGGCGGACGCCCCAATCCACAGGCGGCGTTCGCTGGCGCATGTGCCGATCCCCGCAGCAGCATGGTCCGCTGGGACAGTAAGCAGGTTTCCTGACTTGAGGTCATCGCGCCGGCACCCCTTCTCGGCCTTCCGGCCAATGGCGATTCGTGCGGCAGCTCGCTCTTACAGTGACGGGTTCGTTCCAGATTCGCACTGGATTCCCTTACTCTTATTGTCCGATGCAATTTTGTTTCCAACGCGACTACTATAGCATACTTGTCCGCGCTTGTCGAGTCCAGGCGCGCCCACCGGCCAGGCGGATTTGGAATAGCAGATTGCAGGCCGCCGCGTATCCGGGTTGAAAGGGCGGCGTATGGCCGGCAAAACCGGCGGGGCAGGGCCGGCCGCACGCGGCGGGACGGCGGCTGCGCCCGATAGGTATTCCAAATTGGAATCGGGGGACTAACAGGCGCGCCCCAACCGGGTCCCTTCGGCCGGCTGGCCGGCGGCGCCCGCGGACTGCCGGTTTTTGTTCTCTTCTCACAAATCTGTGCCCCCGGATTCATCCAATCTGTACAGACACAAAAAACATCTTTTTGTAAATTGTTACCAAAGCCATGCGAGCTATTTACATGGCAAATGGGGGTGTTTATACTAAGGGCACTTCAAAACAGAAGGGGAGAGAATATGAAACATCTGATCTTCAATGCAGATGACTTTGGGTATTCCTACGGGGTCAACTATGGTATCCTGGAAAGCCATCTGCGCGGTGTACTGACCTCCACGACCCTGATGGCCGGGATGCCTGGGTTTGACCACGCCGTCGCGCTGGCCAAGGCGCACCCGTCCTTGGGCGTGGGCGTGCACCTGACATTGACCTGCGGCCGGCCGCTGCTGCCCGGACACAGGACGCTCACCGAGCCGAACGGGGACTTCCACCCGCTGGCCTTCTACCACAGCGAGGCACAGCCCCTGGACAGCGGGGAGGTCTATCGGGAATGGAAGGCGCAGATCGACAAGGTGATCGCCGCCGGAATCCAGCCGACCCATCTGGATTCCCACCACCATGTGCATACCTTCCGGGGCCTGGAGGCGGTATTTGTCCGGCTGGCGCGTGAATATCGCCTGCCGGTGCGCAACTCCCGCCGGGACTGCGCCGACGACCAGGTGCAGGGTGTGCCCTGCCCAAACTACCTGGTGGATTTCATCGAGGGCTCGGGCGTGCATTTTCACACGCCGCTGGCCGAATACGCGCCGGCCGTCGAGGAAAATATGCACCGCATCGTGCAGGATGCATTTGAGCGGTTCGACTGCGTTGAGGTCATGTGCCATCCGGCTTATCTGGATACGGCCGTCATGCTGCACTCGTCCTTCAACCTGCATCGCATGTGCGAAGTGGACCTGCTGACCAGCCCGGCCACCAAGGCGTTTGTCGAACAGCTGGAAGACGTTTCCCTGGCAAATTATCACACGTTGGAGGTACGGAAATGAAAGCGATATTCAATAATTTTAAGAAAAAGCTGGCGCAGCTCGGCCGGTCGATGCTCGTCCCGGTCACCGCAATGCCGGTCGCCGGCATCCTGTCCCGCATCGCCTCCGAGGACATGCTCAACATCCCGCTGCTCAAGGCGGCAGGCGATATCGTATTCGGCAACATGGATATCCTGTTTGCGCTGGGCGCGGTCGTTGCCTTTGCCAAGGCCAAGGACAAGGTATCGCCCATGGTCGCAAGCTTGCTGTCCATCCTGGTGCTCAAGTCCACGCTGGCGGCCCTGGACGAGAGCATCAACATGGGCATCTTTGCGGGTATCGTGGTCGGCTGCTTCACGGCCTGGATCTTTAACCACAGCAAGGAATGGAAGACCCCCAAAATATTCGATTTCTTTACCGGGGAAAAATTTGTAATCACGCTCGCGCCCATCGCGACGGTGGCGCTTGGCTATGTGCTCAGCTTTATCTGGCCGCCCATCCAGATGGTGCTCGACCAGTTCGCAATCGGCATTGCAAAGCTCGGCGCGGTCGGCGTCTTTATCTTCGGCTTCCTCAACCGACTGCTCATTCCGGTCGGCCTGCACCACGTCTTCAACTCCTACATCTACTTTAACCTGGGCTCCTACACCCAGGCGGACGGCACGGTCATCACGGGCGAGATGACCCGCTTCCTCGCAGGCGACCCCACCGCCGGCCTGTTCCTGTCCATGTTCTTCGTCGTCATGATGTTTGGCCTGCCGGGCGCGGCCCTGGCCATGTATAAGTGCGCCAAGAAGCGCCGCAATGAGGTCAAGGGCCTGATGACCTCCTCGGCCATCACCTCCTTCGTCACCGGCATCACCGAGCCGCTCGAGTTCTCCTTTATGTTCGTTGCGCCCCAGCTCTACGTGGTCCATGCGGTCTATACCGGTCTTGCCGGCGCGGTGTGCTATCTGCTCGGCATCCGCATCGGCTTCTCCTCGGGCGGCAACATCATCGACCTCGTCCTCAACTGGGGCCTTGGCAGCAATGTCATCCTGATTATCCCGGTTGGCATCGCATTCTTCGCGCTCTACTACTTCACCTTCCGCTTCCTCATCACAAAGTATGACCTCAAGACCCTGGGCCGCGAGGACGACTTCATCGATTCCGAGGAGATCACCGAGGAGGAAAAGACCGCGACTCTGTCCAACAAGAACTATGCCTACATGGCCAAGAAGATCGTTGAGAACCTGGGCGGCGCGGGCAACATCGAGAATATCGGCAAGTGCATGACCCGCCTGCGCGTCGAGACCAAGGACGCTTCGCGGATGAACCTGGAAAAGATCAAGCAGATGGGCGTCAAGGGCGTCATCACCATGTCGGACACCAGCGTCCAGATCATCATCGGCTCCGAGGTCCATCAGATCATGGCAGAGATCGAGCAGATCCTCTAACACTTTCCACGTCCGTCATTCCAGGAGGCTTTTCCCATGAAGAAAAATAAATTTGTCATTGTCGGTGCGGGTTCTTCCTACACCCCGGCCATCGTCGCCGTCCTGCTCGCGCGCAGGGACGATCTCAAGCTCCAGGAGATCGCCCTGTATGACATCGACGCAGACCGCGTGGCGCGCACCGGCCGGTTCTGCGAGCTATACGCCCGGGAGCACGCGCAGGGCGTGCAGGTCTCGTATACGACCGAGATCGAGACGGCGTTCCGCGGCGCGGACTTTCTGTTCGTCCAGATCCGCCCGGGCTGCAACCAGCAGCGCGAGCAGGACGAGAAGATCCCGCTGCGCCACGGCATCCTTGGCCAGGAGACCTGCGGCCTTGGCGGCTTCTCCTTCGCGCTGCGCTGCATCCCGGCGATCCTGGAGATCGTGGGCAAGGCGCAGGAGATCTGCCCGGACGCCTGGATCCTCAATTACAGCAACCCCGAGGCCATGATCTCGGAGGCCATCTACCGCACCTATCCGCACGCCAAGGCGCTGTGCATCTGCGATATGCCCATCTCGCAGGAGGAGACCATTGCCGACTTCCTGGGCATCCCGCACAAGGACCTGACCTTCAAATACTTCGGCCTCAATCACTTCGGCTGGTTCACCAACATCTATGACAAGGAAGGCCGCGACCTGCTGCCCGCCCTGCGCGAGCGCGTGCTGTCCGACCCGTCCGTCCGCCTGGTCAACGCCGAGGCCGAGGAGAAGCACGACAATTACTGGGGCGAGATGTACGCGCACGCCATCGAGGGCTTCCGCGCCTATCCCGAGTTTTTCCCGCTGGTCTATCTGTCCTACTACTATTTCCACAACGAGATGGTCGCCCACATGGACCCGGGCTATACCCGCGCAAACTATGTGCTGGATGTGCGTGAGAAGGTCGTCTTTGACGACTGCGAGCGCTGCATCGCGGCTGGTACGACCAAGGACAGCGCCCTGCACGCCGGCGTACACGGCAACTATATCGTGGATATCGCAAACGCGATCATCAACAACACCCATGAACGCTTTATCATCAACACCATGAACCGCGGCGCGATCGGTAACTTTAACCACGACGCGGTGGTCGAGGTGCCCTGCTATGTGAGCGCGGGCGGGATTGAGCCGGTCTCGGTCGGCTACATCCCACAGTTCCACAAGTCCCTGATGGAAGCCCAGAAGGGATATGAGAAATTGGCGGTGGAAGCCGCGCTCACCGGTTCCTATCAGAAAGCCCTTCAGGCCGTCCTGCTCAACCGTACTGTCCCCTCCTACGCTGTGGGCAAGGCCGTCCTGGACGAGCTGATGGAGGCGAACCAGGGATATTGGCCTGCGCTGAAATGATCCCTGCACACTCCAAAAAAAGCAGCCGCATTTGCGGCTGCTTTTTTTGCGCGGGCGTTCAGATCTGATGGTGATAGATTGCGAAGATTTCCTCGAAGGCCAGGATACAGTAGCCAAAAAAGTAGTTGGACTGCAAGTTCTCGGGGTCAAATGGATGGCTGTCTTTGATGATAAACACGGTGTCGCAGATCCGGGAGAGCGCACTGTGCGCATTGCCGGTAAACAGGACGGTCGGGATCTGCGCTTTTTTGCACTTGTTTGCCACTTCCACCCCGGCGACCGAGTTGCCTGACTTGGAGATGATGACCATCGCGTCCAGCTGATTGCGGAAGTTGCGCACAATGGTGTCTGCCCCAAGGTACTCTTTTCGGATCACGATGCAGGCATTGCCCAGCAGCTTTTTCTCCAGGTATTCCGCCAGCAAGGCCGAATGGCCTTCGGCCTGGATGCAGATAAACCCTTTGCGCGCCAGGATGTGGAAGAAAATATCCAGTTTTTGCATGTCATAGATGAAGTGGATCTGCTCCCGCAGTTCCTCCGGCAGGGTATTTCCGGCGGGGTCCATCTCGGTACGGAAGGAATAGATCATCTCACGGAAGCCCTCAAAGCCCAGCTTTTTGGCCAAGCGCATGACGGTTGCGGTGGAGGTATATTTTTTCTGTGCAACGCCGCGGATGCCGATTTTGAGGGCTTCCTCGGTGTGCTCCATCAGATACTCCAAAACGCTCTGTTCGGTCTGGGATAATTTTGCTTTTTTTTCAAGCTTTGCGGCAATGTCTTCGGTCATAACGGCCTCCTTCCAGCCCATGATGCCTCCAGCGACTTCTATACTTATTATAACATAGGCCGCCGCCGATTTTAAGACGCAATGTATTGGCGGGTGTACGTACGGGGAAATTGGGACGAGCGGCCATCTTGCGCCGCCGGTCGACACAGAGGCAAAAATATATTGATTGAAATTTATTTATAAATCTTATACTATATAAATATGGAGAAACAAATCTTGGGAGCGCATTAGGAGATCCTGCATTGTGGAAGTGAAATTGGGATGACGCTGGGAGAACTCATTTACAAACGGAGAAGGACGCTGGGTATATCGCAAAAGGCACTGGCGCAAGCGCTGGGCACAAGCACCGGATTTGTCAGCCAGCTGGAGCGCGATCTGGCTGCACCCTCTTTTCAAACGCTGACCGCGCTGGTGCACATCCTGTCGCTGGACCCGGAGCTGGTATTTTATCCGGCCGAGTGCGGGGACGGCGGCACGCCGCTGCAAAAGGAGTGCGTGCGCCTCATCGCGCATTTGACCCTGCCGCAGCAGCAGGCGGCCTTGGAGATCCTGCGGGTACTGGCCAAACACAAATTTGAATCATGATCTGTCCGCACAAAAAGAGTAGTACAGAAATGTACTACTCTTTTTGTCTGCCGGAGGGAGAGGAAATATGGCGCACAAAAACCGCATGACAGGATAGGGATAAAATATGACCATAAATTGCAAGCGGTAAAAGGACTGTGAAAAAGTAAGGTGAAACTATTATTTTTTGATAGTTTCACTAAAGTACCGATCATTTTTGACAAATATCGATACAGAT
>DWWZ01000065.1 GCA_019119435.1 Candidatus Butyricicoccus avicola | reverse complement strand
AAGTGCGTGCGCGCCATCAAGGGCGAAGCCGTCGGCATCGGCCGTCTGGAGCGCTTCGTTGCAGACTACGCCATGGAGCATGACACCACCCCCATCGTAAAGCCCGAGCCCAATGGCCACAAGGTGGCTGTTGTCGGTGCAGGCCCTGCCGGTCTGACCTGCGCAGGCGATCTGGCGCGCAAGGGCTACGCGGTTACCGTCTTCGAGGCACTGCACACCGCTGGCGGCGTTCTGATGTACGGTATTCCTGAATTCCGTCTGCCCAAGGCCATCGTGCAGAAGGAAATCGACAACCTCAAGGCTCTGGGCGTTGAGTTCGTGCTCAACTTCGTTGTCGGCCGTTCCGAAACCATCGACGATTTGTTTGCAGACGGCTACGAGGCCATCTTTGTCGGCTCCGGCGCTGGTCTGCCCACCTTCATGCACGTTCCGGGCGAGAACTACAACGGCGTTTACTCGGCAAACGAGTACCTGACCCGCGTAAACCTGATGAAGGCTTACAAGGAAGATTCAGCAACCCCGATTCTGCGTGCAAAACGCGTCGCAGTCGTTGGCGGCGGCAACGTTGCCATGGACGCTGCTCGTTCGGCAAAGCGCATGGGCGCAGAGGAAGTTTACATCGTATACCGCCGCGGCGAGGCTGAGCTGCCCGCACGTCTGGAGGAGATTCACCACGCCAAGGAAGAGGGCATCGTCTTCAAGTTCCTGACCGCTCCGGTTGAGGTTCTGGGCGATCCCGATACTTATCTGGTCACCGGCATGAAATGCCAGCAGATGGAACTCGGTGAGCCCGACGCATCCGGTCGCCGCCGTCCGGTCCCGGTCGAAGGCAGCGAATTTGTCATCGACCTGGATGCTGTCATCGTGGCCATTGGCACCACGCCCAATCCGCTCATCCGCTCCACCACGCCCGGTCTTGAAACCAACAAGCGCGGCTGCATCGTAGCCGACGAGGAAAATGGCATTACCTCCAAGGACGGCGTATTTGCCGGCGGCGATGCCGTCACCGGCGCTGCCACTGTCATCCTGGCCATGGGTGCCGGCAAGCGCGCAGCTGCCGCAATGGATGCATACGTGCAGAACAAAAACAAGTAATCCATTTTGGATATAAAAAAACAGAGGCGATTTTCGCCTCTGTTTTTTGCTTGTTATACATCAATATGCAATGACCTCGTGCCCATCTTCGGTCACGAGCACCTGGATCTCCCACTGCGCCGACGGCAGCTCGTCGTCGGTATAGATCGTCCAGCCATTGTCGCTGTCCTGGAAAATCCCCGGGCCGCCCATGTTGATCATGGGCTCAATCGTGAACATCAGGCCGGGCGCAAGCACCATGCCAGTGCCTGCCTTGGACGTGTAGCTGACCCACGGGTCCTCGTGGAACTCCAGCCCGACGCCGTGGCCGCCGATCTCACGCACGACCGAATAGCCGTTGGCCTTGGCGTGGTTGTTGACCGCCTGGCCGATATCGCCAAGGAAGCCCCACGGCTTGACCTGTTCCAGGCCCTTCTCCACGCACTCACGGGTGACACGCACCAGCCTTTCCCATTCGGGCAGCACCTTGCCAATGCAGAACATCCGGGAGGAGTCCGAATAGTAGCCGTCCACGATGGTCGAGACATCGACATTGATGATATCCCCGTCCTGCAAGATCAGGTCTTCGGACGGGATGCCATGGCACACCTGATTGTTGACCGAGGTGCACACGCTCTTGGGAAATCCCTCAAAACCCAGGGGCGCCGGCACGCCGCCCAGACGCAGCGTCTCCTCATAGACCCAGCGGTCAATCTCGGCCGTGGAGATACCGGCGCGGATGTGCGCAGCGACATAGTCAAGCACCGCAATGTTGACCTTTGCGCTCTGCCGGATGCCCTCGATCTGGTTTGGGGTCTTGATGAGCTTGTGCGGTGGGATCACATGGCCCGCCGCCTCCAATTCGGACAACTTCTCGTCGAAGTCCGCGTGGCATTTCTTATACTTCTTGCCGCTGCCACACCAGCAGGCGTCGTTTCTTCCAAGCTCCGACATAATCTGAACACCTCTCTCGGATGGATATAAAAAAACGGACAACCGGCACAGCTGCGCCATGCCGGTTTCCAAATTTCAGTGTATGCGCAGGGGTTTAGAGCAGATGCGCGCGCAGCTCCTCGCCCGACTGGGCGCACAGATATGCCGGCGCGATATCCAGCATGGTCTTGCCGCCGGTCTGGCCGTCCTGATTCATGCGGTAAGCCGCACGCGCGCAGGCGGCGAGGACCGAGCCGGTGAACTCCGGATTGGAGTCCAGCTTGAGGCGGTACTCAATGATATGCTTGTGCGTGCCGTCACCGGTCTTGCCCGAGCGGATGACGAAACCGCCATGCGGCAGGCCAGCATGGTCGCGCTGCAGTTCTTCCTCAGAGATGAAGTGCACGGTGGTGTCATACTCGTCAAAATAGTTTGGCATGGTCTTGATCTCGCGCTCAATGCGGGCCAGGTCTGCGCCCGCCTCGGCAACAACGTAGCACTCACGGGTGTGCTTCTGACGGGTCGTCAGCTCCGGATTCTCCCCGGCGCGGACCGATTCCACAGCTGCCTCGACCGGGCAGGTATACTGGCGCGCGTCCTTGACGCCCTCGATACGGCGGATGGCATCCGAATGGCCCTGGCTGACGCCGCGGCCCCAGAACGTGTAGTCCTTGCCGTCCGGCAGGATGGCATTGGCGTACACCCGGTTGAGCGAGAACATGCCCGGGTCCCAGCCGCAGGAGATCAGGCCGATCTTGCCCGCCTTCTTGGCCGCCGCATCGACCGCCGCAAAGTGCTCCGGGATATGCGCATGGGTGTCAAAGCTGTCCACAACGTTGAACATCGCTGCGTACTTGGGGGTCATCTTGGGCAGGTCGGTCGCGCTGCCGCCGCAGATGATCATAACGTCGATCTGATCCTGCATCTTCTCTGCGTCGTCGGTGTGATAAACCGAAACGCCGGCAGTCGCGATCTTGACCGAAGCCGGGTCGCGGCGGGTGAATACGCCGACCAGCTCCATGTCCGGGTTATGCGCAATTGCGGCTTCCACGCCGCGGCCCAGGTTGCCGTAACCCAGGATACCGATTCGAATGCTCATAGTTCATCTCTCGCTTCCATAGATAATAATTTGTCCCGTCTGCGGCCTGTGCCGTCCCGACCGGGATATCTTGTTTTCCCTTTGTATTATACCGCAATTCATAAATTTGGAAAACGGTTGCATGTTAGACAAAGCAAACAAATTTCGCCCCACGAAAGCATACTTTCTTGGTGGAATTGAAAAGGCGTCCTTTCTTGCCGCGGAAAGGACGCCTTTTTGCCGCTTTATGTCAGCTTGCGGGCTCTGCGCCATGCGCGGATGACCGTCACAGCGGCCGCAAGCAGCGCGGCGGCCGCGAAAAGTTCCAGCGCCGTATCTTGCCGGAAACCCGTGAGCATCCGGTCAAAATCCTGCTGCCGGTGCAGGGCGGTTTCCAGCCACGAAAGCGCTGCATTTGCGGCCCAGTCAGCCAGCACCGCACAAAATCCACCGGCCAGCACGATGCCGGGCATCACGGATATCCCCCTATGGTATCCTGCCAGCGCGCCGCACAGCAAACCAGCTAAACTGTATCCGACAGCTACCAATGAGAAGCAGCCCTGGGGACAGATAGGGCTGCCAATACGCCCAGCCCAACTGCATAAGCTGCCGCCGCAATCCTAAACCACAGTACGACCCAGGTCAACGCCGTTTTCCAATGGAAGCCCGCCCTCCCTGTGCCAATGCCGCGTCATGTGTGCCGATATTCTATGGATAGGATAGCATCTATCCCTTTCCAAATACATTGATCTTTTTTAATGTCTCTAGGAATTTGGTTATGTTTCCGAAATATATTCCTTTATTTGGAACGATGGACGCGTCATGCCTGTGCATCCACCCGGCGGTCGCTGAGCACCGTGATGAGCACAGCCCCCAGGACGCACACACAGCCCAGCACGCTGCGCAGGCTGAGGTGTTCGTCCAGAAACAGCGCGCCCGAGACCACACTGCCGATCGGCTCAAACAGGCAGAAGATCGCGGCCGTCGGCGCGCCCAGGACCTGGATGCCGCGCTGCAGCAGCCAGTAGGCGATAAACGACGTGCAGATCGCAATGATAAAGGTATAAAACATGGCGAGCGGCGGCAGGGCAAACACGATCTGATGCGGGATCTGATCGACCAGCAGCACAGCCAGCGCATTGAATAGGCCCATGTAGCAGGCGACCTTTGTGCCGTTCATCGTGCGCAGGCTGGTCTTGTCCATTCCCGTCAGGTAGCAGGCATAGGTCACGGCCGAGGCCAGGGCCAGGATGAGGCCAGGCGCGGCGCCCGCGCCCGCGCGGTCGGCAAACAGCGCGACGCCGACGCAAGCAATCACCAGCGCCACGATCTTGGCGTGCTGGAGCCGCTCCCGAAAGACGACAAAGCACAGCACTGCTGTCAGCATGGGATACATAAAATGCAGGGTGGTCGCGGTACCGACCGAAATATAGGCATAGGACTGGTAGAGCATAAAGGTGGTCGTCGCACGGAAGCCAACTCCCACCAGGATCAGCAGCCCCAATTCCTTGCCCGTCAGGCGGAATGGGATATGCTTGACCAGCATGACGATGACCAGCACGGGAACGGCCAAAAGATTGCGGTAAAACGTCAAGGTATTGGCGTTGCTGCCCATGTCAAATGTCCAGCTGGCCAGGACAGGCGTGACGCCAAACAGAAGCGCCGATATGACAGTATAGATCACGCCGCGCGCTTTATGGGCTTGCAGGGCGTGCGCCGGGAATGCTGGGGATTTCATAGAGCTCCTCCTCCAATCAGTCCGTGGGATTTCCTTTAGGCGGCCCTAATTATAGCACGCGCCCCTCCCTGCGCGCAATTGCTATTTTTCTGTTTTTCCCTGTATTTTTTTGCCCTCCTTCATTCTATTTTTTATATAACCGGTCCGGCATTTCTCCTGCGGCTTGTAAACCCCTATTTCCTCGTGATACAATAGAAATATGAGATAATCTTCCCAGGAGGAGACCGCTATGGATATTTCATTGCTGGAAAAACAGGCCTTTTGGCCGCACCTAACGCCTTCAGAACAACAGCGCATCCGCGACCACGTGCTGTCCTCCCACTTTTCCGCCGGCGAGGCCATCAAGCTCGGCGGGAATAACTGCATCGGCCCGCTGTTCGTCGTGCACGGCATCTTGCGTGTCTATCTTCTGAGCGCCGACGGCCGCGAGGCCACGATCTATCGGCTGCGGCAGGGCGACGCGTGCATGCTCTCGGCCTCCTGTATGCTCTCGGCCATCACCTTTGACGTACAGATCGACGCCGAGACCGACTGTGACCTGCTCATCATCCCAACGGCGCTCTTTGCCGACCTGATGTCACACAATCTTTACGTGGAAAATTACGTCTACCGCAACAGCAGCGAGCGCCTGTCCGACCTGATCCAGGCGGTCGAGCGCATGTTTTTCCTGACCCTGCGCCAGCGGATTGCGGCCTTTCTCATCGACGAGTCGGCCACGAACGGCACCGACCGCCTGACGCTCACCCAGGAGCAATTGGCCCGCGCCATCGGCTCCGCCCGCGAAGCGGTCAGCCGCAGTCTCAAACAGCTTGCCCAATCGGGCAGCATCGAGGTCTCCCGCGGCGGTATCCGCATCCTGAACAAAAGCCTGCTGTATGCCGAACTGGAACAGGCCTGACCCTACCTGCTAACCGCAATCTGCAAATAAAAAAACGCCCCGAAGGGCGTTTTTTATTTGCAGTCTTTATGCGTTGCGCAGCATCTCCTCGAGCTGGTCGCGGGCGTGCAGGCCGACTGCGCGCTGCACTTCCCGGCCATCCTTGACCACAACGAGCGTCGGGATGCTCATAACGCGGAAACGCTGTGCCAGCTCGGGCTCCTCGTCTACGTTGACCTTGCCTACGTTCAGTCCATCTGCCGCCATCTGGTCAATGATCGGGCCCTGGCGCTGGCAGGGGCCGCACCAAGTCGCCCAAAAGTCCAACAGCACCGGGCTGCCGGCATTTACAACTTCCTGCTCAAAATTCTGCTTGGTAATCTGCTTTGCCATAATAAAATCGACTCCTTTTCGAGATTCGGATCCCTTGGGATCGCGGTTGATATATCTTTGAATCAGTGTTCTCTTATGTTGGTATGAGTATACCAAATGCTGCGCGCATTCTCTGTGATTAGGTCACAGTTGCGGATGGCGCTTGCGGTAGTCGCGGACATACTGGATCGCCGACAGGCCGGCCGTCATGCCGTCGTGCGCCGCCTTTGCGACCTGCAGCATGCCGCCGGTACAGTCCCCCGCGGCGAATAGGCCCGGCAGGGCCGTCTGCATCGCGGCATCCACCTTGACGTTGCCCTGGTCGTCGAGCGCCGCGCCAATGCGCCGCGCAATCTCGCTGCCGCCGGCCGTGCCGAGCGCCAGGAACAGCCCGTCGATTGGCAGCTCCGTGCCGTCTGTAAAGCGCACCCCTGTGACCTGCTCCTCCCCCAGGACGGCTGCAACCGGCCGCTCATCCAGCGGATAGGGGCAAGGGCGGCTGAACGTTTTGGGCGCGCCGCCCGTCAAGATTGTGACCGAGCCAGCCATGCCGAGTTCTTCGGCCTCGCTCAGCGCAAAGTCGCCGCTGCCCAGCACCGCCACTTTCTTGCCGCGGTAAAAGAATGCATCGCACACCGCGCAATAGCTCACGCCTCTCCCGTCCAACTCGCGCAGGCCCGCAATCTGGGGCGCCGCGCGCTTGACGCCGGTCGCAAGAATGACCGCGATGGCCTCATAGGCGCCGTCGGTCGTGGTCACCGTATAGGTATCAAATCCCGAAACGCCCAGAACCTGGGTGCGCACAATGCGCGCGCCCAGCGCCTCGGCCTGGCGTTCTCCCTGCCGGTGCAGATCCACGCCCGGCATAGGGCCAGACCCGTAAAAATTTTCAATGCACTCGGCCTTCTCCAGGGCACCCACGCCCTGCGATAACAAAAGCGGCGCAAGCCCGGCCCGCGCAGCATAAAGCGCGGCCGAAGCCCCCGCCGGGCCCGAACCAATAATAATCAAATTTTCCATAGTCGCCTCACCTGTCTTTTACTGTTCAGCCGCCAATGCGGCAGTATATCGATCCTGACAGGGATATCATACCACAATCGTCTATTTTTGTCCATTCTGCCGGACAGCCTTGCTTGACACTTGAATGACCGCTCAACTATAATAGAACCGTAGAAACTATCTGCCAACGCTAGGAGGCGTTTGATTATATGCTAACTTTGGAACATCTCGCCTGGTCCTTGCCGGACGGAACCGATATCGTGAAAGATATCAGCCTGACCGCCAAGGACGGCAAGTTAATCGTTGTGACCGGCCCCAACGGCGGCGGCAAGACATCGCTGGCCAAGCTGATCGCCGGCCTGCACACCCAGACCGCGGGCAAAATCATCTTCAACGGCCAGGATATCTCTGCCCTGGATATCACCGAGCGTGCCAAACTCGGCATTGCTTATGCCTTCCAGCAGCCCGTGCGCTTTAAGGGGCTGACCGTCCAGGATCTGCTGGAAATCGCGGCAGGTCATGCGCTCAGCGAGGATGACCTGTGCGACCTGCTCGGTCAGGTCGGCCTGTGTGCCGACGAATACATCGGCCGTGAGCTGGATTCCGGCCTGTCAGGCGGTGAAATGAAGCGTGTCGAGATCGCTTCGGTGCTCGCGCGCCGCGCGCCGCTGTGTATCTTTGACGAGCCTGAGGCCGGCATCGACCTGTGGAGCTTTGCCCGCCTGGTCGAGACATTCCAGGCCCTGCGCGCCACACGGCAGAGCACCCTGCTCGTCATCTCGCATCAGGAGCGCATCCTGTCGATCGCTGACGAGATCATTGTCATTGCCGATGGTTTGGTCCGTCAGGCTGGCCCGCGCGCGCTCGTGTTACCCATGCTGCTGGCCGATGAGTCCACGCCGCGCTGCCCGCTTGGAAAGGAGCGTGCATCTGTATGAACAATATCACCGAACAGCTTCTGCGCCTGGTCGCTGACTTCAAAGGCTCATTCCAGGGCGCGTTCAATATCCGCGAGGACGGCCAGTGCGCCGGCCGCCAGTCGTCCGAACACATCAAAATCACCTCCAAGACCGACGGCAAGCCCGGGCTCGACATCCATATCGATGCGGGCACGCAGGGCGAAACCGTCTACATCCCGGCCTGCGTCACCCACAGTGATGTGGATGACCTGGTATACAATGACTTTTATGTCGGCGCGGGTGCAGACGTCGTGATCGTCGCCGGCTGTGGCGTACATGCCGACAACGAGGGCGAAGCCCGCCACAATGGTATCCACCGCTTTTTCCTGGAGCCGGGTTCGCACGTACTCTATCAGGAAAAACACATCGGTACTGGAATTGGCAGCCTCAAGCGCATTGACCCCATCACCGATATCTATCTGAAGGAAAATGCAGTGCTTGAGATGGATACGGTGCAGCTGCGCGGTGTGGATGTGTCCGAGCGCCGGACCACCGGCAAGCTCGACCGCGGCGCGAAGCTCATCATCCGCGAGCGCATCTTGACCGACGGCAATGAGTGGGCCAAGACCACCTTTGACGTGGCGTTGGACGGCGAGGACTGCTCGGCCGATGTCGTCTCGCGCTCGGTCGCCAAGGGTGAGTCTTACCAGGAGTTCATCTCTTCCATCCACGGCAACAACCGCTGCTACGGCCATTCGTCGTGTGACGCCATCCTGGCAGAGCACGGCCGTGTCAACGCGCAGCCCGCGCTGGAGGCCGCGCATCTGGATGCACAGCTCATCCATGAGGCCGCGATCGGCAAGATTGCCGGCGAGCAGCTGCTCAAGCTGCAAACGCTGGGCCTGACCGCCGAACAGGCCGAGGAACGCATCATCGAAGGTTTCCTGAAATAAGCAAAAAACACCGCAGTTCAGAGGGCTGCGGTGTTTTTTTGCTTGCTTACAGGTGAAACCGCCGTGCAGCCTCCTCACGCATATATCGGTGGAAAAACAGCAGCAACACGACCAAGGTCACAAAGCAGCCAATGGCACAGATCATGCTGGGCAAGACGACCGGGACCTGATCCAGCCACACCAGCACGAGCGGCAGCAGCCATCCCAGAACGGCCAGCACAACGATCCACCCAACCGCATCCACCATAGGGACATGCAGGATAAGTTTGAGCAGCACGAGCGCACCAACCGTTCCTATGAGCAGGATGGGCACGACCCATCCAACAGACCAGGCGCTCCATCCGGTGCCGACATCCCACAGCACCGATAGCACACAAAACAGCAAGGCCTGCGCTGTCAAATTCTGCATCAGCAGCCTGCGCCTGGAAATGCCAATCAGGATAGACAACCAGGCGCACAGGGCTG
Organism: Candidatus Butyricicoccus avicola; assembly: GCA_019119435.1. Taxonomy (GTDB): domain Bacteria; phylum Bacillota; class Clostridia; order Oscillospirales; family Butyricicoccaceae; genus Butyricicoccus; species Butyricicoccus avicola. The sequence continues at coordinate 4,333 of DWWZ01000065.1, read as the reverse complement.
AGGCGATGACGAAATACGGCCATTTGCTTGCCGGATGCCATACGCTCTCGACCTGTAGGCAGCACAGCACGACCGCCACGACACAGAGAGTGACAATCCGCCTTGCGATCTGCGCACGCCGGTGCGGCGCCACAACCTGCGGAAACATCTCGCTTTCCGGCTCGGGCTCACCTTCCAGCTTGCCCTTGCACAGCGGGCAGCAGCGCTTGCTGCCCGCGATCCGAACTTTGCACAGTGGACAGTACTGCATTATCTCTCCTCCCCGTACATGGTATTGCTGCGGACCTCCAACGCAATCCCGTCCTGGGTCAGCCGGCCAAAGAAGCGGCGGATGACAGCCGGGTCGCGCATGGTCGTCGTAAAGCCCAAATGCAGCTGGTCCGCATAGCTGCACGTGCACAGCTGCAGTGCGTCTGTTCCGACAAATACGCCAAATCCCTTTACATAGCGTCCGACTTCTTCTGGCAGCTGGAATTTTCCAATGTTGGACAGCGCTGCGGTCTCCCCGGCGTCGGAGATCAAGCCGGAGACGTGCAGCACCGGGTATTTTAAAAACAGCGGAATCGGGCGCAGCAGAAAGTTATGTTCCAGCGCCGCCAGGCTGTTGAGCCGTGCCGCCAGGTTCTCGGCGGTCAGCTCCCGCTTGAACGCGCGCGCAACGCTATCCAAAATATCGGAAAATGCGCCGCTCTCCTGGTCAAAGGCATAGCTTGCGCGGATAATGCTGAAAAAATTGCGCGCCGTGTGGGACGGAAAATAACTGCGCAGGTCGACGGGGACGGTCAGCACAACGGGCTTCTTGCGGTCCCGCACGTACATCCCCCCGTAAATGGCCTCGAACAGGGCGGCGGCGAGGTAAACCGTCAGCGTCGCATCATACCGGTGCGCTGCATCCAGCGCCTGCCGAACGCTGCATACCCCCTCAAAAACCTTGAGCGTCTTCCCGCGCTGGGGCAGGCGATAGGCCCGCCGTTTTTTCTGGGCCTTTGTGCTGCGCGCATCCGACTTATAGTACTTTTGAAACCCGTCCTCCATGCGCTCATCCAGCGCTGCGCGCTGCGGCTGCCGCACAGCCAAGTCGTGCGCCGCCGCGACATACTCAGTCACCAGGGTCTGCATGATCTCGATGGCGCCTGCACCGTCGGCAATGACATGAAACACGTCCAGGTTGATCTTATTCTTCCAATAACTGACTTCAAACAGCGAGGACCGGCTATCCTCATAGAGCGGCGCGCAGGGCGGCGCATGCTCCGGCACGACACGGGCGCGCCGCTCGGTCTGCTCCAGGTAATACCAGAACACGCCGCGCCGCAGCACGGTACGCAGGTTGGGATACTGCTCGGCCGTACGGTCCAGCGCACCCTGGAGCACAGCCGGCTCGACCGGCTGGGTCAGCTCGCAGGTCAGTCGGAAGACCGCCGTGTCCGCCCCGTGAACCGTCGGCGGGAAAATTTTGGCCGCGTTATCCAGGCGGTACCAGTCCGGCTTGTCCGGTTGTCGCTTGCGCATGCAGTATCATCTCCTAAAAACTCTCGAATCTGCGCATAAGCGCGCTGTACCGGTGCAAAATGTGCGGGCAGCGAAAAGAAGCCGTGCAGAGCGTCCGGCATCCGGTAAAGCCGTACCTCAGCCCCCGCGCGGGCCAGCGCCGCGGCGTATGCTTCGCCTTCGTCGCGCAGCGGATCATATTCGGCTGTGATGACCAGGGTGCGCGGCTGCCGGGTCAAGTCGCGCATGAGCAGGGGCGCAAAATAGGGGTTTTGCATGGCCGCGGCGTCTTCCCCCGCATATAGCCGCATAAATTCCTCTACCCGGCGCGCAGTCAGCAGATAGCCGTGCCCATTTTCGCGCACCGAGTCAAAGGGAGAATCGGGCGAATGATCCGCCGCCGTTGCGGGATAGATCAGGATCTGCTGGCCGACCGTAAACTCCCCGCGGTCGCGCGCCATGAGCGACACCGCCGCCGCCAAGTTGCCGCCCGCGCTGTCCCCAATGAGCACGATATCCTGCGGATGGACCCCGAACTGCTCGGGATGCTGATAGACCGCCCGCGCTGCCGCGTAGCAGTCCTCCAGGCCGACGGGAAACGGGTGTTCAGGCGCGCGCCGGTATTCAACCGAGGCAATGGGGCAGCCGGTCGCCTTGGCAAGCCGCCGGCATACCTGATTGTAGGTATCCACGCTCTCAAATACCCAGCCGCCGCCGTGGAAAAACAGCAGCAGCCGGCTGCTGTCTGCCTTCCCCGGCGCGCGGTACAGCCGCACACGGATGGCGGCGCCGTCAACCGACTGGATCTTGTGATCCCACAAGTGGTAGAGCGGGGCAATCGGCGGCGCTTTGAGATTGTAAAGCACGCGCTCAATCTTATAGACCTTTTCCAGGTCGGCCGCTGCGGGATAGGACAGCAGTCTGAGCGCCGTGCGCATACGTTTATTAATTGCCACTAAGATTCATTCCTTTTTTGTTCTCGCATCCAAACACATTTTCTTCTTTCTCTATCCTATCATATTCCGTCCAAATTGTCATGCAAAAAAAGGATTTTTCCGCAGATTCCCGCCACCATTCCGACTAAAATCTTTTGCATTCTGGCGTTTATCTTGCCCATCTATCCCTGTGATCTCTCCGGTCCTCCATTTTGGTATATTAACATTTGTTAATCTTTTTCAGTACTTTTCTCATCTTTCGCCGTCCTTTCGTTGTATTCTCTAACTATTCCCACTCTGCTTTTCAGATTATCGCTCCAATTTTCACAAAATCATCCTTTATTTCGCCCTTAAAATCGTGTACCGTATCTTCTCTTTTCTCTTGCAACAGATACAAAAAATCGTTATAATATAGATATAGTACCCATTTAAATCCATTTTTTAAAAACCATGGAGGTTCCTTATGCATCGGTTCCATCCAAGACTCAAGTTCTCCCTGCTGCAAGCAGATGCGCAGCGTCTGGGCCGTGTGGTCCTTGCGGCGCTTGTTCTGGTGGTTGCGCTGGCCGGGATCTCGTTTTGGCAGTTCAACCGACAGATGTATCAGGCCGTTTATGAACAGAATATGGAAAATGTCGGCCAGTTGTCCGGGTACTTCATCCAGGCGTTCCGCACAAAGCTGGAATCCTGCTTCCAGACCCTGGAAAACACTGAGACTTTAATTATTCCCCGGGAAAATCTGCTCGAAGACCAAGTTTTTGACCAATTGCAGGCTCTGACGCGGTCTACCGGCTTTTCCGTCCTCGGCGTCATAGATATGTCCGGCAATCTGCGCGCCACCAACGGCCGGCTGACCAACGTCGACGGCACGACCTTTTTTGATCAGGTCATATCCGGAAATCGCTATATTTCAGATGTATTCCCCGGCGACGACACGGACACCAAAGACAAACTGCTGCTCGCGGTCCCGCTGTATCTTGACGGCGAGATCGCCGGTGCGCTCTACGGTCGGTATCTCATGGACGATATCATCAGCGCCGTCGAGTTCAACAGCGAGAGCAACTGCTATTTCCAGATCATCGACAGCAACGGGCAGTATATCACCCGCTCGAACAGTGGAAATGTCTGGTCCGATGGAGTCAGCGATATCTGGACCGAAATCGACCGGTATGATTTCCAAGGTACGACCACCGCAGACGAAATCCGCTCCAACATCACGGCAGGCAAAAGCGGTTCCTTTTACTGTACGTTTCAAGGCGACGGCCGGTATGGCAGCTATCAGCCCATCGGCATCAACCAGTGGTATGTATTTTCCATGCTGCCCGAGCAGGATGTCGTCCAGCACGTGGGGACCATGCGCCAAATCGCGCTGCAAATGCTCGCAGAGGTTGCGCTGTGCCTGATTGTCATTGGGCTTGTGCTGGCCCTATACATGCGGCGTATCTATTATGTGATCCGTGACAAAAATACTTCGCTGGAAATCCATAACCGTTTGTTCCAGCTCATCCTGCAAAAGACCAACGATATTCCTTTCGAGGTCGACCTGCGCCGCCTGGAGCTAACGCTGCACAGTCCGCGCTTCCCCCATGGCAGCCGCACACTCCCCCTGTCGGCCGTCCGCCCATCCGCGCTTGCGGCCTCGTATTCGCTCAGCGAACAGTGCTATAGCACCTACCGTCAGGCATATGAAGACCTGCTGCACGCAAAAACAGGCGCCGAGTGCATCGTCCGCGTGCGTTTCCTCGGCAAAATGACCTGGTTTAAAATCCGCCTGCTCGACGTCTACCGGCTGTCTGATGACACCCGGATCGTAGGCGTATTAGAATACTACGAGGAACAAATGCAGAAGGACCTGGAGATCGAGCGCCGCAAACAGCAGGCCATCCACCTCAGCCAGCGCTCCCAGCATG
>DWWZ01000009.1 GCA_019119435.1 Candidatus Butyricicoccus avicola | reverse complement strand
CTGACGCCCGGCTGCTTGCCCTCGCAGACACAGTCAATGAACTCCTGCATCTCGAGCAGGTATGCCTCGGCAAAGCGCTCCGGGAAGGAACCGACACACTCGGTGACCGCGCCGTTGGAGTTAAAGATCATAGCCTGGTTCTTCTCCGGGATGGCAGAGATGCGGATGGTGCCCTCGGTGCCGATGATCTCGGTCTCGACATGGTAGCCGTGCGGTGCGGTACGGCCGACATGGACAAAGCCCAGCGCGCCGTTCTCGAACTTGTAGCAGGCAACAGCGGTCTCGTCGTCGCCGACCTGCTGGAACTCCGGATGCTTGAAGGTGCAGCCCTGTGCATAGACCTCGGTTGCCTCGCAGCCCAAGAACCAGCGCATCAGGTCGATGTCATGGATGGCCATATCCAGGAAGATGCCGCCCGAGGTCGCCGCGAACTTGATTGCGCCGTCTACAAATGCCTCCGGGTCGATGCCGGTCGCCTTGACCATGTAAGGCGTGCCGATTGCGCCCTCCTCGATCTTCTGCTTTGCGTATGCATAGGACTTGTCATAGCGGCGCATGAAGCCCAGCATGAAGGTCAGCTCGGGATGACGCTCGACAGCGCGCTCGGCCTGCTTGCACTGCTCCACGTCAACGCCCAGCGGCTTGTCGGTGAAGACGTGCTTGCCAGCGTCCAGCGCCGCCTCGATCTGCCAGCAGTGCTCGGACGAGGTGGTAACGATGGCGACCGCGTCGATGTCAGCCTTGGCCAGCATCTCACGGAAATCGGTGTAGACATCGGTCACGCCCAGGTTCTGCTTGGCGTACTCCAGCTCTGCCGGAACGATCGAGCAAGCTGCGGTCAGCTCTGCGTTCGGAATCTTATATGCGATGTTCTGTGCATGGACCTTGCCCAGGCGTCCGAGGCCTGCGATACCAACCTTGATCTTCTTCATACTTGTGATACCTCCAGTTTTTTATCGGGATGGATCTTGTACATTTCCTTCGTAAAAGTGTCCAAATTTCTTTGTTGTGTCTATTTTATCGCACAAAAATTGCCTTGTCAACGTCCGTTTTCAACTTCGTGAAACTTGCCCGTTTCGCCTCTTTCCTTTTGTCCGAAGCGACAAGAGAACGCCCCTGCAAAAGCCATTTTTCCTGTGCCTTGTGTCAAATCCTTTTCTGTGCTATACTCATAAGGTCCAAAGTGTCTGGGCGTCTTTCCGCCCACCCTTCCAATCCTTCCCCAGCGAGGTATCCCTATGAAATCCAACAAGCCGACCATCCGCTCCATCGCGGCCGCCGCAGGCGTGTCCCGCGGTACGGTGGACAGGGTCATCAATAATCGTGCGCACGTCAATCCCGCTGTGCGTGCACGTGTACAGCGCATCGCCCGTGAGATGGGCTACCGCGCCGCCATCCCCAGCGAGGGGGATAGTACCGCGCTGCGCATTGGCGTTATGGTCCCCCAGTGGGAGCTGTCCTATTTCACCGAACAGACCCGCCGCGGCATCAGCCAGGCGGCCAAGCTTCTGGGCACCCACGAGATCCGCCTGGTGGTCGAAGAGCTGCGCAGCCGTTCCAACGAGGAGTACATCAAGCGCTGCGAATCCCTCTTGGACCAGGGCGTGCGCGGCCTGGTCATCAACGCCCCAGACAATCTGGTGCTTCAGGCCGAGATCGCTCGCTTTACCGAGGCTGGCATCCCGGTCATGACATACAACGCCGACATCCCGCAATCCGCCCGCGTGGGCTTTGTCGGGCAAAACCAAATCCAATGCGGCCGTATCGCGGGCGGCCTGATGCATCTGGCCATCAATGGGCAGGGCAACCTGCTGATCGTGACCGGAAACATGGAATTCCACCGCCGCCGCGTGGACGGCTTTTGCAGCCGTCTGAGCGAGCTCGGCTATACTCCCGACCGTTTTGAGATCGTCGAGTGCTACGAGCGGTATGACCTGACCTGTGATACCGTCACCCAATACGCGCGCACCCATCCCACGCTGACCGGCATCTATATGAGTACCGAGAACGTTCTCGGCTGCCTGGACGGCATCACCCAGGCGCGCGTGCGGCGTCCTATCCATGTCATCGCCAATGACCTGACGCCCATCAACCGCAAGATGCTGCGCGCAGGCCGGCTGGATTTTGTCCTGGAGCAGGAGTTCTCTGCCCAGGTCTACGAGGCCATTATGATGCTCTACGACCTCCTCATGCACGACCGCAAGCCGCGCTCACCGGTCAAGTATGTCGCCACCACGGTCATCACCCCCGAAATGGTCTGATCCCGGCTGCAGGTGCAGCCCTTCCTGGAAGAAACAGCAGGTTTGCCTGCTGTTTCTTTGTATATGCGGGCCGGTCGATATCCCTCTGCACGGCCTCTTGACAAGATATCGGCCCAGTTATATGATTATATCGTGTGTGTTTGACACATTTCCCTGTTTTTCAACCGGATTACAGCCATCCTGATCGTTCATCAGGCGAAAGGAGCCGAACAATGATTCCAACTTTGGAACAGGCACAGCAGCTGCTGTGCGAATACAACCACGGGGCATTCCACGTCCTACACGGTGAGACCGTGTCGGGCATCATGGCATATTTTGCGCGCCAATATGACCCGCAGCACGAAGAATACTGGGCGGTCGTCGGCATGCTGCACGACATTGACTTCGAGCTTTACCCCGAATCCCACTGTGCCAAATGCGTGGAGATCCTGCAGGAGCATGACATTGATGCGTCGATCATTCGCTCGGTCGTCAGCCATGGATACGGCCGCCTGCCTTGGGTGACAGTCAAGCCGGAATTGCAGATGGAAAAAATCTTATATGCAGTCGACGAACTGTCCGGCCTGATCAGCGCTTGCGCCAAGGTCCGTCCCTCCAAAAGCGTGCGCGACATGGACGTCAGCTCACTGAAAAAAAAGTTTAAAAAGAAGGATTTTGCCGCCGGCTGCTCGCGGGAGGACATCGCTGCCGGCGCCGAAATGCTGGGCGTCCCGCTCGAGACCCTGATGCAGGATACGCTGGACGCCATGAAAAGCCTGGCCGGCACCCTCCCGGTCTGACCGCTGGCAGGCAACTACTTTAGAAAGGATTTCAAAAAACGTCATGAGCTTTACATTTCTCAAGACCCTGCCCACCCCGGCAGAGATCCGCGCGCAGTATCCGCTGTCCGCACGCGGCCAGCAGATCAAGGCCGCCAAGGACCGCGACGTGCGCGATGTGATCACCGGGGCTTCGGACAAATTTCTGGTGATCATCGGGCCGTGTTCGGCCGACAACGAGGACGCTGTGTGCGACTATGTCAGCCGCCTGGCACGGGTGCAGGAAAAGGTCGCAGACCGCCTGGTTCTGGTGCCGCGCATCTATACCTACAAGCCGCGCACCAACGGCGACGGCTACAAGGGCCTGGCCTACCAGCCCAATCCCGAAGAGCAGCCCGACCTGGCCGCTGGCCTTGTGGCCATCCGCCGGCTGCAAATGCGCTCCATCGAGGAGTTCGGCCTGCCGGCGGCTGATGAGATGCTCTACCCCGAGAACTGGGGATATGTTGAGGATCTTCTGTCCTACGTCGCCATCGGCGCCCGCTCGGTCGAGGACCAGCACCACCGCCAGACCGCCAGCGGCTTTGACGTGGCGACTGGCATGAAAAACCCGACGAGCGGCGACTTTGCCGTCATGCTCAACTCCATCTATGCCGCCCAGCACCCACAGCGCTTCGCCTACGCCGGCGCTGAGGCCCAGACCTCCGGCAACCCTCTCGCGCACGCCATCCTGCGCGGCGGCGTCAACAAGCGCGGCGTCAACCAGCCCAACTATCACTACGAGGATATCATGCGCCTGATGGGCATGTATGACAAAATGGGCCTGCAAAACCCCGCCGTCATCGTCGACTCCAACCATTCTAACTCCGACAAGCAGTATCATGAGCAGATCCGTATTGTCAAGGAGGTCATGCACAACCGCCAGCTGTCCTCGGACATCCGCAAGCTGGTCAAGGGCGTCATGATCGAGAGCTACCTCGTCCCAGGCCGTCAGGATATCTCCGAACACACCTACGGCAAGTCGATCACAGACCCCTGCCTGGGCTGGGAGGACTCCGAGCGCCTGATCTACGAGATCGCAGACATGGCAAAATAATCTGTCTGCTAACCCAATCATCCCGATATAGGAAAAGAGAACGCTCCACCCGAAGCGTTCTCTTTTTTTCACGGCAAATGGCCCTAAAGCCGGCCGCTATGAACGGATGCGATAGACGATGCACGGCCGGCCGCCCGTGCTGTAATCCATTTTGCTGTCGATGACCTGCTGCTCGGACAGGTAATTCATATACCGGCGTACCGTGACAACCGACAGGCCAACATGCTGTGCGATCTCCTCGCTGGTATGCGTCTGGTCGCACGCAGAGCGCAGATAGGCCTCGATCCGCGCAAGCGTCTGGCTCTGCAGGCCTTTGGGCGGCGCAACCGGCGCGGGTGCCGCCGCCTGGTGCCCTGGGGACGCGCCCGGGAACATGAGCCGGTCCAAATCCCCCTGGCTGACCGTCCCGCTTCCAACGCTCTCGCGCCGGCGGCAAAAGGCGTCCAGGGCAAACCGGAACCGTTCATAGGCAAACGGCTTGACCAGGTAGTCGATTGCGCCCAGCCGCAGCATGGCCTTGGCGGTCTCGGTGTCGTTTGCCGCAGTGACCATGATCACATCGGCGTCGATCCCCTCCGCCCGGAGCGTCTGCAGCAGCTCGGCCCCGCTCATCTGTGGCATGTGGATGTCCAAAACAATCAGGTCCACCGCGTTGCGCCGCAGCCAGAACAGAGCCGGATGGGCAGCGGCAAAGGTCTGAAGCACCGCAAAGCGGCCATCTTGCTCGATATAGCGCTGGTTCAGCCGCGTGATAATGGGGTCGTCCTCAATAATAACTGCGGTATACAAGATATCCTCCTATTCCTCCAGCCCGGCGGCCGGTTCGCTGATCGTAACGATAAATGATGTCCCAACTCCCGGCTCGGACTCGACCCGGATGGTCCCGTGATAGGTGTCGACCATATTGCGCACGAGCGCAAGCCCGGTGCCGCGGTCCTTTCCTTTGGTGGAGTAGCCGCGGTCAAAGATATGCTCCATGACATCGGGCGCGATGCCCGGGCCGGTGTCGTCCACACTCATCAGCAGGCCGTGCGCGCCCTCCCGGATGCTGACCGTGACCTCGTGCAGCACACCCGAAGGGGAGGCCCGGAAGGCATCAAACGCATTCTCAATGAGGTTGCCAAGCACGGTGATAAGGCCGCCGGCCGACAGGAACTGGCTGTCCGCGCTGAGTGTGCTTGCCGGGTCCAGGTCAAAGCGGATGCCAAGCTCGGCCGCGCGGTAAGCCTTGCCCACCAGAAGGGCCGCGACCGACGGCTCCTTGATGCGCTCGGAGATAAAGCCGATGGACTGGGCGCGGGTCTGCGTGATGCGCAGGACATATTCCTCGGCCTGCTTGGTCTCGCCGAGCTGCAGAAGGCCCAGGATGACGTGCAGCTTGTTGGTAAATTCGTGCGTGTAAGAGCGCAGGGCTTCTACGATATGCTGCACGCCGGTCAGGTCCTGCGCCAGGCGCGTGACCTCGGTGCGGTTGCGGAAGATCGCCACAGCGCCCTCGATCTTGCCGCCCCGCCACAACGGCAGGCGGTCGGAGATCACCGCGACATGCTTGATCGATTCCAGGTTGACGTTATATTCTGCGCGGCCGGTTTCCATCACGCGGGCAATGGTCGAGCGCGGGTAGATCGCGCGCAGCGGCTGTCCAAGCGCCTCCTGCGGCGGGATCTTCAAGATCTCGGCTGCAGCCCGGTTGATATAGGTGACGTTTCCCTCCACGTCGATGGAGAGCAGCCCCTCCTCCAGTGCGTCCAAGATCCCGGTGCGCTGCAAAAAGAGCTGGCGGAATACATCGGGCTCGTATCCCAAAAGCTCCTCCTTAATGCGCCGCGTCAGTCGCAGGCTGAGCAGGCTGCCGGTCAGCATCGCGCCGATGGCGACCAGGATATGCGACAGCAGCGTGCCGACCACCGTGCTGCGGATGGAGCGCATATAGATCGCGGCCATAACAAACCCGATCAGGCTCCCATCGTCGGCATAAACCGTGGCGTAGGCGCAGCGGTCCGCGCCCTCCGGCGCCTCATAGTTGTAGAGCAGCGTGTCGTTGCCCGCCTCAAAATGCCCGAGGATCTCCTGGCTTAGCGGCGGCACGTCCGCCGGGTCGCTGGTGCCCGTAGCCAGGTCGTAAAACGTGATCGGGATGCCGTCCGGGTCATATACCGCAAAAATGTCGATATACGGGACGTTTTTGACCATACGTTCAATGTAGTCCATGCGGACGTTTGAGTCCTGGCTGCCGACGAGTTCGGGCGCGCTGGCCACGGTCTGCGCGCCGCTCAAGAGCGTCTGGTCGCGCATGCGCGCGTCCTGCCGCAGGCTGAGCCACAGGCTGACGCCCAACGCCAAAATGATCGTAACGCTGATGGAAACCATCAGGATACGGCGAATCTGTCTATAGAGCTGCGGTGTGGAAGATTGCGAATTCATCAGAGCGCGCCCGCCTTTCATGCGTCTTTCCCCTATCATATCATAGTGGGGCAATTTCATCAAATCCGAATCGACAGGAACAGACCGGCTCCGTCAATTTGCACGGTTCCGTTTTTTTTACTTTCGAAAGCTTGCGGACGTCCGGCGTCCTCACTAAAATAATCTACGAAATTTAAATCCAGCGAAAGAGGTGGTGCTTCTTGGAGGCAATCAAGGCGGAACTCAATGCGCAGCTGCAGAGCAAGATCGCGTTTGAAATTCCGCTGTTTGGCGGGATTCCCGTCCCGGAATCGGCCGTGATCACCTGGGCGATCATTGTGCTGCTGACCGGGCTTGCAATCTGGCTGACCCACGGGCTGCGCAAAAAACCCGGCCGCCGGCAAATGGCGGCCGAGATGCTTGTCGGCTTTATCAACGGCTTCTGCAAAGACACACTGGGCGAAGCCCATTGGCGCACGTTTGCGCCTTATCTGGGCTCGGTCGGCCTGTATCTTGCGGTCGCCAACATCTCGGGACTGTTTGGTGTCGCGCCGCCGACCAAGGACCTGAACGTCACGGCGGGCCTTGCAGTCATGAGCGCCGTGCTGATCTACGGCGCGCAGTTCCGGTATCACGGGCTGGGCGGCGGCCTCAAAAAGTTTGGCCAGCCGGTTGCCGTGGTCGCGCCGCTCAACATCATGGAGATCGGCATCCGGCCGCTGTCGCTGTGTATGCGACTGTTCGGCAATATCTTCGCCGGGTTCGTCATCATGGAGCTCATCAAGCTCTTTGTCCCGGCTATCATCCCTATCCCCTTCAGCCTGTATTTTGACGTGTTTGACGGCATGATCCAGGCGGTGGTCTTCGTGTTCCTGACCACGCTGTTCCTCTCAGAATCCCTGGAGTGAACCATTTCCTGACAAAAAACGAACAAACCCTTTGACATTTATTTAGGAGGAAACTAAAATGGGTATTGCAATTGGTGCGGGTATCGCAGTTCTGACCGGCATTGGCGCCGGTATCGGCATTGGTTTTGCCACCGCTAAGTCCTCTGAGGCCATCGCCCGCCAGCCGGAGGCCGCCGGCCAGATCAGCAAAAACCTGATCCTGGGCTGCGCCCTGGCAGAGGCAACCGCGATTTACGGCTTCCTGATCGGTATCCTGCTCATCTTCATGAGCTGATCGGGGGCGTTTCCGGATGATCCTGAATCTAAACGCACAAATCGTCTGGGTGTTTGTCAATCTGCTGGTCCTGTTCCTGCTGATGAAGAAGTTCCTGTTCGGCCCCATCACCAAAATGCTGGATGAGCGGGCCCAGGGTGTCGCGGACACCATCGACCAGGCGGACGCCCGCCTGGCCGAGGCCAAGCAGTGCCAGGTCCAATACGAGCAGCAACTCGCCGACGCGCGCGAGGAGGCGGCGCGCATCCTGGCCGCCGCACGGCAGCGCGGCGAAAATGATTACGCCCGCCGCATGGCCGAAGCCGAGCAGGCCGTTAAGCGCCTCAACGAGCAGGCCGCGCGCCAGCGTGAGGCCGACCGCGCCGCCATGCTGGCCGACGCCAAAAAGCAGGTTGCCGCCCTGGTCCTGATGACAACGGCCAAGGTATCCCAGCATGCGCTAAACGCCGATACCGACCGCGCGCTCCTGGATTCCTTCCTGGCTGAGGAAACGGGGGATCGGCTATGAACACGGCTGCGTCCCGCTATGCCGCCGCCCTGCAGCGCGCGGGCTGCACGCTGGACGGCCTGCGGCAGACCGCCGCATATCTGATGGACTGCGCGCCGCTCTGGCAGGCGCTTTGCAGCCCGGCGGTCGAGGTCCGCGAAAAGATCGCCGTACTCGGCCGTCTTCCTGACTTTACGTCCGACGCCAATCTGCTGCACTTCTATCAGATCCTGGCCGAAAAAGGCCGGTTTGGCCTACTGCCTGAGATCGTCGAAGCCTACCGGCGGCTGGATCTGAGCAGCCGCGGCGAGGGCCTGTGCACGCTGCGCTGTGCGCGGGAGCCGGACGACGGCCAGCTGGCCGCCCTAGCCCGCCTTCTGTGCAAGCGTCACGGCTATCAGGCGGTAACCATTGAAATCGTGATCGATCCCGATGTCCTGGGCGGCTTTGTGGCCGAGCTGGACGGGGTGACCTATGATCAGAGCGTCCGCGGACAGCTCCGCGCCTTGGCGCACAGCCTGCAAAAGGGGTGAAACCATTGAACCATTCTGATGAAATCATTTCCATCCTGCGGGAGGAAATCGAACAATATGATAACCGTACCCGCCGTGAGGAGACCGGCTCTGTGTTGGAAATCGGCGACGGCATTGCCACGGTCTATGGCTTGGACCGCGCGGTCTACGGCGAGCTCGTCGAGTTTGAGACCGGCGTGCGCGGCATCGTGCTCAACCTGACGCGCGAGAGCGTCGGCGTTGTCCTGCTGGGCAGCGCCGACGGCCTGCATGAGGGCTCCCAGGTCAAGCGCACCGGCCGTGCGGCCGATATGCCGGTAGGTGACGCCATGCTGGGCCGCACGGTCAACGCGCTCGGTGAGCCGATCGACGGCCTGGGCCCGATCGCATGCACCGAGACCCGCCCGATCGAGCACGAGGCCTCTGGCGTCGTCACGCGCGAGCCGGTCAACCAGCCGCTCCAGACCGGTATCTTGGCCATCGACGCTATGGTCCCGATCGGCCGGGGCCAGCGCGAACTGATCATCGGTGACCGGCAGACCGGCAAGACCTCCATCGCGGTGGATACCATTCTGAACCAAAAAGGCCAAAATGTGATCTGTATTTACGTTGCAATCGGCCAGAAAGCGTCCACGGTTGCCAAACTGCGCGGCACCCTGGAGCGCCATGGTGCGCTGGAGTACAGCATCATTGTCTCGGCTACCGCCGCGGACTCTGCGCCGCAGCAGTACATCGCCCCCTATGCGGGCACGGCCATCGGCGAATATTTTATGGGCCAGGGCCGGGACGTCCTGATCGTCTATGACGACCTATCCAAGCACGCAGTTGCCTACCGCACACTGTCCCTGCTGCTGCGCCGCTCCCCCGGCCGCGAGGCCTATCCGGGCGACGTGTTCTACCTGCACTCGCGTCTGCTTGAGCGCTCCTGCCGCCTGACCAAGGAATATGGCGGCGGTTCGATGACGGCCCTGCCCATCATCGAGACGCTTGCGGGAGATGTGTCTGCCTACATCCCGACCAACGTGATCTCGATCACCGACGGGCAGATCTATCTGGAAAGCGACCTGTTCTTTGCGGGCCAGCGCCCGGCGGTCAATGTCGGCCTGTCGGTCTCCCGTGTCGGCGGCGCCGCCCAGACCAAGGCCGTCAAAAAGACTGCGGGCACCCTTCGCATTGACCTGGCGCGTTTCCGCGAACTCGAGGTCTTTACCCAGTTCAGCTCTGATCTGGACACGGATACCCGCCAGGCCCTGGATCACGGCAAACGCCTGATGGAGATTCTCAAGCAGCCTCTCTATCATCCCATGATGGTCTGGCGGCAGGCGGTCATCCTGTATGTCGCCACGAACGGCCTGCTCTCCGACGTGCCGCTCGGCCAGGTCAACCAGTTCGTGCAGGACTTTGCCGATTCGCTGCCCGAGGAGCTGACCCACGAGATCCAGTCCACCGGCGCCTTGACTGGCGCTGTCGCCGAGCAGCTGCGCGGCGCGCTGGATGCCTATAAAAAGCAGGTGAGCGCGTCATGGCAGGCATAAAGGAGATCCGCACCCGGATCGACAGCGTCGAGCAGACGCTCAAAATCACGAACGCCATGTATCTCATCTCGTCGTCCAAGCTGCGCAAAGCGCGGCAGCAGCTCAACAACGTGCAGCCGTATTTCCTGAAGATCACTTCCACGATCTCGGATATCCTGCACCACTCCGACGAGATCGAGCACATCTATTTTGACAAACGGGCCGACGTGGCCGAGCACAAGGTCGGGTTCATCGTCATCACCGGCGACAAGGGCCTGGCCGGCGCATATAACCACAATGTCCTGCGCCTGGCGGAGGAATGCCTGTCCAAAGCCGCGCACCCAACCCTGTTCCTAATCGGCCAGATGGGACGCAGCTATTTTGCCGAGCGCGATATCCCAATCGACGGCGAATTTATGTACACCGCGCAGGACCCGACCATCTCCCGCGCCCGCGACATTGCGGACACCTTCATCCGCCTGTTCCGCGAGCGGGAGCTGGACGAAGTCTATGTGGTATATACCGAGATGGTGACGCCTATGCGCTTAGAGCCGCGTGTCCAAAAACTGCTGCCGCTCGACGCCGATGCCTTTCCCTGGGAACCGCGTCCGAACGAGGCTGGCCCCTATCGCCAGACCGTCACCTATGTCCCGTCGGCCGACCAGGTTCTGTACCATCTGGCGCCGGGATATGTCAAGGGCGCGCTGTTTGGCGCGCTGGTGGAATCCTTCTGCTCCGAGCAGAACGCCCGCATGACGGCCATGGATTCTTCCACCAATAACGCGCGCGAGATGCTCAAAGAACTCTCTCTGCGCTATAACCGTGCGCGGCAGGCCGCAATCACGCAGGAGATCACCGAGATCGTCGGCGGCTCCCAGGGTCAGGCGGCCTCCCTGCCCCCCTGCCGCCAGCAAAAACCGGCGCGCGTTGTCCGCTTCCTGGCCGACGGCACGCGCGCATAGAAAGCGAGGAACGAATAAATGGAGCTAAAAGGCACTGTAGCCCAGGTCATCGGGCCGGTCGTCGACGTGCAGTTTGACGGCGGCCGCCTGCCCGAGATCAACGAGGCGCTGTCTGTCCTGGTTGACGGCGAAACGCGCGTGATGGAAGTCGCGCAGCATGTCGGCGGCGATACCGTCCGCTGCATCATGCTGTCCCCCAGCGAGGGCTTAGGCCGCGGCGACACGGTCACTGCCGCCGGCCATCCGATCGAAGCCCCGGTCGGTGAGGCCGTGCTCGGCCGCATGTTCAACGTGCTGGGCGAGCCGATCGACGAGAAAGGGCCGGTCGAGGCGGCCGATCGCTGGACCATCCACCGCAATCCACCGGCATTTTCTCAGCAAAACCCGACCACCGAGATCCTGGAGACCGGCATCAAGGTCATTGACCTGCTGGCGCCCTACGCGCGCGGCGGCAAAATCGGCCTGTTCGGCGGCGCAGGCGTCGGCAAGACCGTCCTGATCCAGGAACTTATCCGCAACATCGCAACCGAACACGGCGGATATTCGATTTTCACCGGCGTTGGCGAGCGCACGCGCGAGGGCAACGACCTCTGGCGCGAGATGGCCGAATCGGGTGTCTTGAGCAAGACCGCCCTGGTCTTCGGCCAGATGAACGAGCCGCCCGGCGCACGCATGCGCGTCGCGCTGACCGGCCTGACCATGGCCGAATACTTCCGCGACAAGCAGAAGCAGAACGTCCTCCTGTTCATCGACAATATCTTCCGTTATGTGCAGGCAGGCTCCGAGGTCTCCGCCCTGATGGGCCGCATGCCCTCGGCGGTCGGCTATCAGCCGACCCTGGCCGACGAGGTCGGCGCCCTGCAGGAGCGCATCACCTCCACGAAGGACGGCGCCATCACCTCCGTGCAGGCGGTCTATGTCCCGGCGGATGATCTGACCGACCCCGCGCCTGCCACCACCTTCGCCCACCTGGACGCGACCACCGTCCTCTCCCGTAAGATCTCCGAACAGGGCATTTACCCTGCCGTTGATCCGCTGGAGTCGACTTCCCGCATCCTGGAGCCCGATGTGGTCGGCACGCGGCACTATAAGGTGGCACGCGGCGCGCAGGAGCTGCTGCAGCGCTACCGCGAGCTGCAGGATATCATTGCCATCCTAGGCATGGAGGAGCTCAGCCCGGAAGACCGCAAGACGGTCGACCGCGCACGCCGTATGCAGCAGTACTTCTCGCAGCCGCTCTTCGTCGCCGAGACCTTCACCGGCCTGGAAGGCCGCTATGTGACCATCCAGGATACCATCAACGGCTTCGAGGCCCTGCTGGGCGGCGAGCTGGACCAGTATCCTGAATCCGCCTTCTCTATGGTCGGCACGGTCGACGAGATCCGCGAAAAGGCGCGCGCGCAGGGGGCGGTCTAATGGACAAGACCTTCTACCTGGAGATCATCACGCCGGAGAAACAGTTCTATGTCGGCCCGGCCTCCAGCCTTGTCATGCCGGCCCTGGACGGCGAGTACGGCGTCCGGCCCGGCCACGAGCCCATCGTCACGGCTATCGAGCCGGGCCTAGTCCGCTTCCAGGCAGACGGCGCGTGGAACGAGGTCGTTGTCAGCGACGGCTTCGCCGAAGTCATGCCCGACTATGTGATCTTACTGGTGTCGAGCGCAGAACGGCCCGAAGAGATCGACCGCGCACGCGCCGAGCGGGCAAAGGAGCGCGCAGAGGAACGCCTGCGCCAGAAGCAGAGCGTACGGGAATATCACCTATCCAAAGCTGCGCTGGCCCGCGCGATGGCGCGTCTGCGCGTGCGCCCCAAATAATCATCCTATATATCCGGATATGCCCCGTCCCATCGGGGCTCTATCCGTCTTTCCGGGCAA
>DWWZ01000008.1 GCA_019119435.1 Candidatus Butyricicoccus avicola | reverse complement strand
TTTTACTGCCTGGGCGCCATCTCGGCCGCCGCGCCCGGCTGGGCGCTCGGCACCTGCCTGGGCGTCGTCCTGGGCAACGCCCTGCCCGGGCGCATCGTGTCCGCGCTGTCGGTCGCGCTCTACGGCATGTTCTTGGCGGTCATCCTGCCGCCCGCACGCAAAAACCGTGTGATTGCGGGCGTTGTGGCCGTGTCCATGGCGGCCAGCACGCTCTTTTCGGCCCTGCCCGTCCTGTCCGGGCTGTCGTCCGGCACGCGCATCATCCTGCTGACCGTGCTCATCGCGGGCGCGGCCGCCTTCTTGTTCCCCATCCCGGAGGAGGACAGCCATGCAGCATAACGTCTATCTTTATATTCTGGTTATGGCTGTCGTGACCTATCTCGTGCGCGTCTTGCCCTTGACGCTCATCCGCCGCGAGATCAAGAACCGCACCATCCGCTCCTTCCTCTTTTACATGCCCTATGTGACCCTGGCTGTTATGACCTTTCCGGCCATCCTGAGCGCGACCGGCACGCCGGTCTCGGCGGTCGTGGGGCTTGTGCTGGCGGCCGTGCTCGCCTTGCGGGGATGCTCGCTGTTTACGGTAGCGTGCGCGGCTTGCGCGGCGGTGTTTGTCGCCGAGATGATTTTGCTGTGACCGTCCCCGCAGGGATATGCTGTTCAATGCGGCACACGGACGCCCTGCCAGCCTGCACGCTGGCAGGGCGCATTTTTTTGCCGTCCGGCCCGGCGGGCAAACAGACAGGCCCCGGCGAATCTTTTGCATTCGCCGGGGCTTCATGTTACAATGTTGCTAACAGCTCCTGGGTGTCCGTCGCCCGGGGCAAAAAGGAGGGTTTTTGCTTATGGTAAAACGACTGCTCGCCGCCCTGCTTGCGGCCTGCCTGCTCTGCGGCCCGGCCGCCCTGGCGGCGACGCCCGCCCAGCAGGCGGACGCCGACCTGCTGCGCGCGCTCGGCCTGTTTGCAGGCACCGAGACCGGAGACGACCTGGACCGCGATATGACCCGCGCCGAGGCCGCAGTCATGCTGGTGCGCCTGTTCGGCGCGGCCGAAGACATGCCGGCCCAGACCTATCCCATACCCTTTGCCGACCTGCCCGGCTGGGCCGTGCCGTATGTCAGCTGGCTGTACCAGCGCGGGCTGACCCACGGCACGGGCGCGCAGACCTTCTCGCCCGATACGCCGGTCACGCGCGACGCTTACATGCTCTTCTTGGGCCGCGCCCTGGGCTATACGGACAATGAGACGGCAAGCGGTAAGAGCCTGTTCACGGCCGCAGACTACCAGGCCGGCCTGGGGCAGCCCCTGACGCGCGGCGAGGCGGTCAGCCTGACCGTGGACGCCCTCTTTTCGACCTGCGCCGACGGCCGCCCCTTCTCGGAGGTGCTCATCGAGTTGGGCGCGATGGACGCCGGCACCTTCGCCGAGCAGGCCGGCGACCGTCCGACTATCCCGGCGGTGGACCAGGCGGCTCTGCAAAATTCCACCTGGCAGATTAAGTCGGCCGGGGACGGGCGGGTCAAGGTGGTGCGCCGGGAAAATGACAAGGTGCGTGCGACCTCGGAGCAGACCTTCGTCCGGGCCATCACCCTGGCCGGGGCCGATGGCATCTTCGGCTATGATGAGACTGCGATCTATTACCTGGATCCGGCCACCCTGCGCGCCACCCGCATCGCAGACCTGTCCGACTTTTTTGACAGCGCCACGGCCACGCCCTATCTGGGCGCCCTGGGCAGCTTCGCGGGCACGACGCTCTTCTATCTGTGCGACGGAGGCGCAGACAGCGCCCCCAAGGCCTATCGGTTCTATACCTGGTCGCCGGCAGGAAGTTGGCAGAAGGCCGCCGACTATACCGGTACGCTGACCGACCTCAACACGCTGTCCACCGTCCAGGGCAAGTATTTTTCCGGCTCCTTTGGCATTTTTTCGCTCGGCCTGGACGGCACGGTCGAGATCCTGACCCGGACGCCCTGCTACAGCATGAACCTGCTGGGCGGCATCTTATACTTTATCCCAAATGACCCGTCCGCGACCGAGGACGGCTACAGCTACGGCGGCCGCACCGTGCGCATGCTGGCCATGGGGCAGGAGAGCACCGTGCTGGAGCTGCCGGACGCCACGGGCTACCCCATCCGCCTTGAGACGGTCACGGGCGCGACGGCCGACGGCGTCATCACGGCGCGCGGCACCTGGCATGACCAAGCGGGCAACGAATGGCACGTCATGTTCTCGGGCGCGGGCGCGCAGGTCAAGGTCGTGGACGCCGACAACCAGCACAATGTCCCGGACGACCTGGCCGGCTCCTACTCGGCCGCGGCGCACATGGCCTGGTGGGCGGCGGCGCTCGGCATCGAGACCGGCAAAACGGCCTGAGCACTGCATCGATAAGAATTTCTTATCGATCGATAACTCCGAAAAATCGGGAAAACGCCCTGCTTTTTGTGTGAAATCGCTCTGTGTAAGCCGCCCTGCGGGTGGTATAATAGGAGAAACAAGCAACGGGACACTTTGGTTTGCAGTTTGATAAAAGGAGGCACATTTTTATGAAGCAGGAACTCATTCAAAGATTCCGCGATGATCTGGCCCAGTTTGATGAGGCCACGCGCAAGTACTATGCGGGCGAGATGAGCCGACAGGAATACAAGGGCATCTCGGGCGGCTTTGGCAGCTATTCCGAGCGCGACGGCAAGCGCGGCATGCTGCGCCTGCGTATGACCGGCGGACGCATGAGCCAGGACAAGCTCTCGTTCGTCGTGGACGCGGCCAATACCTATGGCGTTGACACGATCAAGCTCACCACCTGTGAGACCGTGCAGCTGCACCACCTGACCGCCGAGCAGATCATGGAACTGTCGCGCGCGGCCATCGATCATGGCATTTACTGCCGGGGCGGCGGCGGAGATCACCCGCGCAACGTGACCGCGCCGCCGCTGTCGGGCGTCCAGCCGGGGGAGACCTTTGACGTCATGCCCTATGTGGAGGCGGTCGGGGATTACCTCCTGTCCATCCTGTATGACATCAAGATGCCGCGCAAGCTCAAGGTCTCCTTTGCCAACCATCCCGATAACCTGGCGCACACGACCATCCGTGACCTCGGTTTCGTGGCCCGCGCGGACGGCCTGTTTGACGTGTACTCGGCGGGCGGCATGGGCCCGAACGCGCGCATGGGGCTCAAGATGGCCGAGGGCGTGCCCGGCTCCGACCTGCTCTACTATACCCGCGCCATGGTGGACACCTTCCTCGCGCACGGCAATTATCAGATGCGCGCCAAGGCCCGCACGCGCTATATGCCGGTCGAGATGGGGGAGGACGCCTACCGGGCGGCGTTTGCCGAGAACGTGGCCAAGCGCAAGGCCGAGGGCGGCCTGGACCTGGCCGTGGCCGCGCAGCCGGTCACCAAGGCGGGCGCTGGCGAGATCGCGGGCAAGCGCATCCTCGCGCAGAAGCAGCCCGGCCTGTTCGCCGTCTCCTACCACCCGCTGGGCGGCACACCGTCGCGCCAGACACTGACCGCGCTGCGCGACGCCATCCAGGGCATGGATGCGGTCGAGATCCGTCTGGGCGCGGACGGCACCATGTATGTCATCAACTGCACGGCCGATGAGGCCCGGCGCGTGCTGGACGTGACGGCAGACGGCGCCGAGACCCTGTTTGAGCACTCGGTCTCCTGCATTGGCGCGCTGATCTGCCAGCAGGGCGCGCGCGATTCGCAGGGCCTGTACCACGCCTGTGTGGACGCCGTCCGCGCGACCGGTATCCCGGACGGCGCGCTGCCGCAGATCCATATTTCGGGCTGTCCGTCCTCGTGCGGCACCCATCAGGTCGGCCTGCTTGGCTTCCACGGCGGCGTGAAGATCGTGGACAAGCAGCCGCTGCCTGCCTTCACCCTGCATGTCGGCGGCTCGGCAGAGCTCGGGCACGAGCACTTTGCCGAGAACTGGGGCCCCATGCTGGAGGAGCGCATCCCGGCCTTCCTGGTAGAAGTCGGTAAGACGGTCGCCGCATCGGGCGAGAGCTTTG
>DWWZ01000064.1 GCA_019119435.1 Candidatus Butyricicoccus avicola | reverse complement strand
GCGCCGCGCGGAACGCCGCGCGTGCTTGTTGGCTCCGTCGTCAGTCTATTAGGAAACGCCGCCTGGCGTCTCCCTCACAAAGAAGCGCCGGAGACAGACTTTGTCTCCGTGTGGGATACAGCCGCACGTTCCACGTACCGGGGAAAACGCTTCCCCAGCCGCAGCCGTTTGCGGTGCGCTCTAATCCAAGGGATGCCCCTTCGATTAGCCCTGCTTCTGCTTGTGCTTCGGGTTCTGGCAAATGACCATTACGCGGCCCTTGCGGCGAATGATCTTGCACTTTTCACAGATCGGCTTTACAGACGGTCTTACTTTCATGGGAATAAACCTCCATCAGATAATAGATCGGTGGTGGATAACGGCCCCTCGGTCACGTCGGGGCCTCCGCCCGCCTTATCATCACAAGGGGCGCGCCTTACTTGGAGCGCCAGGTGATGCGGCCGCGGGTCAGGTCGTAGGGCGACATCTGCACGGTGACCTTGTCGCCAGGTAAAATGCGGATAAAATTCATGCGCAGCTTGCCCGAGATGTGCGCCAGGATCTTGTGCCCGTTGGGCAGCTCGACCTGGAACATCGCGTTGGGCAGCGCCTCTATGACGGTACCTTCCAGCTCAATTACGTCGTCTTTAGCCATGTTCGCTTTCCCCTCTTTGGTCAGTGTTTTGGTTGTCCCCCGCCCAGATGGACAGGGCCTTCCGGATATCGCTGTTGGTCAGCCTGCCCGTCCCGAGCAGTTTTTCCCGGGTGCGCGCGTCGCAGTGCCCGGCAAACGCCGTGTGCTTGCGCTTTTTGCGCTTGGGCTTTTCGGCGCGGCGCCCGCGGCCGTTTGCCAGCCAGAGGAAGTCCTCCTCTTCGCGCAGGACGAGGAACACCCCATCCCGGTCACGCCCGGCCAGCGAGATCACCAGATCGGATACGTGGGAATGCATGGTCACAGCACCTCGCCGTCGATGGCCGTCAGGATTTCGGGATCGCCGTCCGTGATGGCGATCGTATTTTCGTAGTGCGCGGACAGCTTGCCGTCCCGTGTCTTGACGGTCCAGCCGTCCGGCAGGACGTTGACCGCCCACACGCCGGCGTTTACCATGGGCTCGACCGCAAGGGTCATGCCTTTTTGCAGGCGAACGCCGTGGCCCGGCCGGCCGAAGTTTGGCACCTCGGGCGACTCATGGAGCTGCCGGCCGACGCCGTGCCCGACAAAGGCGCGGACGACGGAAAAGCCATTCTTCTCGACATAGGCCTGTACCGCGGCCGAGATATCAGACACGCGATAGCCCTCCCGGGCAAACCTGATGCCCTCATAGAAGCTCTGCCGGGTTACCTCGATCAGCCGCCGGGCCTCGTCCGAAACCTCCCCGCAGGCAACCGTGCACGCACAGTCGCCGTGAAAGCCGCCGATATACGCGCCGACGTCGATCTTGACCAGATCGCCCGTGCGCAGGACACGCTTTCGTGAGGGGATCCCGTGGATCACCTCGTCGTTGACCGATATACAGGCGCTCGCCGGAAAGCCGCCGTACCCGAGGAAGGAGGGCTTAGCCCCCGCCTCCTCGATGGTCTTGCGGACAATCCGGTCGATCTCGTCCGTAGTAACCCCAGGAGCGACCGCGTCGGCCGCCGCACGGCGCGCAAGGGCGGTAATGCGGCCGGCAGCGCGCATGCGCTCCAGTTGTTCGTCTGTTTTAATCGCAATCATATCGGCTTACAGGCCCAGTGCCTGGCAGGCGAGCACCTTAGTCTGCTCGATACCCTGCGCGCCGTCAATGCTCTTGAGCTTGCCCTGCGCGCCGTAGTAATCCTTGAGCGGCTCGGTCTGCTCATGATAGGTCGCAAGACGGTGGCGGACCACATCGGGCTTATCGTCCTTGCGGATGTGCAGCGTGTCGCCGCAGACATCGCAGACACCCTCCTTTTTGGGCGGGTTGGCCTTGATGTGGTAGGTCGCGCCGCACTTGAGGCAGACGCGGCGGCCGGTCATACGGCCTTCGATGACCGCGTCATCGACCTCGAGCGACAGCGCGCAGTCGATGGATGCGATCTGGTCGAGCGCCTCAGCCTGCGGGATGGTGCGCGGAAAACCATCCAGGATGAAGCCATCCTTGCAGTCATCCTGCGCGATGCGGTCACGCAGCAGGTCGATGACAAGCTGGTCGGGTACCAGCTGGCCGGCGTCCATGAACGCCTTTGCCTTCTGGCCGAGCTCGGTATGATTTGCAATGGCCTCACGCAGGATGTTGCCCGTCGAGACCGAGGGGACGCCCATCTTTTCCACAAGGAAGGACGCAAGCGTGCCCTTGCCGGCGCCGGGAGCGCCTAACAGAATCAGATTCACAGAAAATGCCTCCTAAATTACTCCAAGAAGCCCTTGTGATGGCGCATCATCATCTGTGCCTCGAGCTGCTTGACCGTTTCAAGCGCAACGCCGACCACGATGATGACCGATGTGCCGCCCAACGCAACGTTGGACAGGCTGGAGTTGAGCGCGCCGATGATAAGCGGGACAAGCGCGACGACGCACAGGAAGATCGCGCCGACAAAGACAACCTTGCTCAGCGCCTTCATGATAAACTCAGAAGTCGGCTTGCCGGGGCGGAAGCCCGGGATATAGCCGCCGTTCTTCTTGAGGTTGTTGGCGATCTCGATCGGGTTGAACTGGATCGAGGCGTAGAAATACGAGAAGCCGAAGATCATGATGGCATACAGCGCGATATAGAACGGCGATGTCTGCCGGAACAGGCTCATCACCGCCGCGCCGACCGTGCCCGCCTCCGGGTTCCAGAACATCTGGATGGTCGCCGGCAGGGACAGGATCGAGGATGCGAAAATGATCGGCATAACGCCGGTCGCGTTGACCTTGATCGGCAGATGGGTGGACTGGCCGCCGTACATCTTACGGCCCACGACGCGCTTGGCGTACTGGATCGGGATGCGGCGCTCGGCGTTCGACATATAGACGATGAAGACAACCATAGCCAGGCCGACGATTACCATCAGGATGCCGATGACAGCGGAATTCGTAAACAGCTGCACAAGGGCAGTGGCCAGGGACGGCCCGCGGGAGATGATGCCCGCAAAAAGGATGATCGAGATACCGTTGCCGATACCGTTCTGGGTGATGTGCTCGCCCATCCACATAATCAGCGCAGTGCCCGCCGTAAACGCCATGATGATGACGATGGCAGCCCATACGCCGGTCTCATTCAAGAGGCCCCAGCTCTTCAGCAGCATATAGTAGGAGAAGCCCTGAACAAAGCCCAAGATGACGGCGAGATAGCGCGTCCAGCTTGCGATCTTCTTCTGGCCTTCCTCGCCGCCGTCCTTCACCATGTGCTCAAGGGCAGGGATGGCAACGGTCAGAAGCTGTAGGATAATGGATGCATTGATATAAGGGGTGATGCCCATCGCGAAGATGGTCGCGTTGGACAGGCCGCCGCCGGTGAAGACGTCCATAAAGCTCAGAAGCGAGCCGTTGGCCGTCTGCTGCTCAAAGACCTGAGACAGCATGGCGAAATCTACGAACGGAACCGGGATTGAAGAACCGAGGCGGAAGATCAGGACGATAAACAGAGTGTACAGAATCTTCTTGCGCAGCTCTGTGATCCGCCAGGCGTTCTTAATGGTCTCGAGCACCTTAGATCACCTCGGCCTTTCCGCCTGCCTTCTCGATCTTCTCCTTTGCGGAAGCAGAGAATGCCGCAGCCTTTACGGTCAGGCT
>DWWZ01000063.1 GCA_019119435.1 Candidatus Butyricicoccus avicola | reverse complement strand
GAATACCCGGCGCTTCGCGCGGGAACCTACCGGCTGGTCATTCGGATGGAGGAGGGGCAGGCGCTGTTCAGCCAGCCGTTCGTCATCTCGTGACTTGGAAAGGGAAGGTGGAGTATGGTACGAAAAGGGATTGCGGCGGTCTGCATCTGCCTGATCGCTGCAAGCGTGCTGATTCTGGGACACACATATGCCGCCAGACAGGAGCGTGTGCAGGAGATCGCGTCCGAAGTGAATGGGAGCCTGACCGAATTGGCAGGCACTTTGGACCGCATGGTCCGGGCGTATGACCGGCAGAAACCGGAGGATTTTGAAGCACAGTACTGGCAGATGGCCTATCAGAAAGGCCGGATGAGCATATATTGCAGACAGTTGCAAAGCGAAAGCGAACTGGATGCCAAATATCCGCAGGCGTTCTCATTTTTGATAGAGCTGTCCGGCCCGGAGTTTGCACCCAAGTCCGCGCAGGCGTGCTATGATGCGGAGACGGTGGAACAGCTCAACCAGAAAAGCGCTTTTTTGCACAGTGTCATCCACGAAGGGGAGGAAGCGCTGCCGCTCGAACAGACCATGCAGAACCTGGAAAAAGCGTTGGAAGAGCAGCAATGAGGGCCGCCCTGGGAAAAATGAAAAAAGGCGTCTTTTGGACGCCTTTTTTCTGTCCGGGAGAGATTTTGTGAGCCGCAGAGCGAATTTTAACCGAACTGTTCTTGCAATTTCGGGGAAAATCGTCCATGATAAAGAAGAAGAGCTTTGGGGACCAAAGGAACGGCAGAAAGAGGTGTGCTGATTTGCGCAGAGAGATGTGGACCGCGCTGGTCGCAGGCGTTTTGTGTATCGTGAGCATTTGGGGCGGCCTAGCCGCCGTCGGGCAGGCAGATTTGCCGTTTGCGGCGTCGCCCGCGCCGGCAGAGCAAGACCCGGATGCAGCCCTGACCGAGGGCAGCGCGTCGCAGGGACAGTTTCAAGCGGTCAGGACGCTGTCCATTGACCATGGAAGCCGGGTGAATTTTTGGATTCGGAACAACGGTGCGGTCCCGGTAGAGATCACGATCGACCGCACCCGGGCGCGCGTCATCCAGCCAGGCGCAGAGGGACATATCTCGGCTGACATCGATTTTTCCCGCCGGGACTATACGTTCCGGGCGCGGACTGAGACGGACAGCGGAAAGATTGATATCGACTACAAGATCGCACAGCGGGCATAGAAAAATGTAAGTGCAGGCCGTATCTGTGGGAGGAAGCTGTGCGCCTGCGGGCATGTGAGGAGGCCGCCTGACGGCTCAAAAATATAGAAGAAAAAATGAAAAAAATACTTGCAAATCTAGGGGGAGGTTTGTTATAATAAATTTTAGATGTGCAGCGCACATCTGTGCCAGTCTCCCCGTGATACGCGAGGGAGCGCGGTGCGCTTTTTCCCGCATCGCCCGCCCGCTGGCCGTCAACCGGACTATCTCCGGCGCGGTCTGTGGAGCGCAAAAAACGGCCGACCTGCCGTTATAACATTTTGACCCGCCCAAAGGGAATTTTCTGCGCAAAAATCGGCATAATTTCCATTGCGGACGGGATCTTCCTGTGTTATAATTATCGATGGTCTGGTCAAAAACAGGCCATCGATTTTTATATATTTCCCCCAGCACCTGCCGTGAAAGGGTCACGGCAGCGTTAGTAAGAAAAGTGGGCGGCAACCCGTGGGCGATCCCACACGAAGTACCGCCAAACTTCTGAAAGGAGCAAAAGTAATGCAGATCACTGATCCGATTGCGGATATGCTGACCCGCATCCGCAACGCGGGCGCTGCTCGTCACGAGACCGTTGACGTACCGGCGTCCAAGATGAAGAAGTCCATCGCGCAGATCCTGCTCGACGAGGGCTACATCAAGGCTTTCCAGCTCGTTGACAACGGCAACCAGGGCATCATCCGCATCACCCTGAAGTACGGTGCAAACCGCCAGAAGGCGATCACCGGCATCAAGCGTGTGTCCAAGCCCGGCCTGCGCGTCTATGCCGGCGCACAGGAGCTGCCCCGCGTCCTGCGCGGCCTGGGCGTTGCCATCATCTCTACGTCCAAGGGCGTCATGACCGACAAGAAGGCTCGTGAGCTGAACGTCGGCGGCGAAGTCCTGGCGTTCGTATGGTAAGGAGGTAATTCACAATGTCGAGAATTGGTAGAATGCCTATTGCCATCCCCGCTGGCGTCACTGTCACCCTGGACGGCAATGTCATCACGGTCAAGGGTGCAAAGGAGACCCTGACCCGCGAGATCCATCCCAACATGCACGTTGCAGTTGAGAACAACGAGATCATCGTAACTCGTCCGAACGACGAGAAGCAGAACCGTGCTCTGCACGGCCTGACCCGCTCCCTGATCCACAACATGGTTGTCGGCGTCACCGAGGGCTTCAAGAAGGAGCTCGAGGTAAACGGCGTTGGTTACCGTGTTGCCAAGCAGGGCAAGGACCTGGTCATGAACCTCGGTTTCTCCCATCAGGTCACCATGAGCGAGATCCCCGGCATCACCATTGAGGTTCCGGGCCCCAACAAGATCATCATTTCCGGTCCCGACAAGCAGAAGGTCGGCCAGTTTGCAGCGGAAGTCCGCGAGAAGCGTCCGCCGGAGCCGTACAAGGGCAAGGGCATCAAGTACGCCGACGAGCACATCCGCCGCAAGGAAGGCAAGACCGGCGGCAAGAAGAAGTAAGAAAGGAGAGTGTGCTTAAATGGTTTCTAAGAAGGATTCTAACAAGGCGCGCCTGAAGCGCCATAAGAGAGTGCGCAGCAAGATCTCCGGCACCGCAGAGTGCCCCCGTCTTGACGTTTACAGAAGCGCAAAGAACATCTATGCACAGGTGATCGACGACGTAGCCGGCGTGACCCTCGTCTCCGCTTCGACGATCGAGAAGGACTTCACCGAGTATGGCGGCAACAAGGACGCCGCGAAGAAGGTTGGCCTGCTGGTGGCTGAGCGCTGCAAGGCAAAGGGCATCGAGAATGTCGTATTTGACCGCGGCGGTTATCTGTACCACGGCCGCGTGAAGGAACTCGCAGAGGGCGCTCGCGAGGGCGGCCTTCAGTTTTAAGTCGGGAGGAGGTAAAACATGGCTAAGTTTGATCGTAACGATAAGAGAGAGGACGAGTACAAAGAAACAGTCGTCGCTCTCAATCGCGTATCCAAGACTGTCAAGGGCGGTCGTATCTTCAAGTTTGCGGCTCTCGTAGTCGTAGGCGACGGCAAGGGCACCGTTGGCTTCGGTCTGGGCAAGGCCTCCGAAGTTCCCGACGCAATCCGCAAGGGCATTGAGGACGCCAAGAAGAATCTTGTCAAGATTTCCCTCAAGGGCACCACGATTCCTCACGAGGTGATCGGTGAGTTCGGCGCCGGCCGCGTGCTGATGAAGCCTGCGGCTCCTGGTACCGGCGTAATTGCCGGCGGCGCAGTCCGTGCCGTTGTAGAGGTTGCCGGCATCAAGGACATCCGTACCAAGTGCCTGCGTTCCAACAATCCGCAGAACGTTGTAACCGCGACCATCGAGGGCCTCAAGAGCCTGCGCAATGCCGCTCAGGTTGCAGCAGTTCGCGGCAAAGACGTTAACGAACTGTAATAGGAGGGGTAATAGACATGGCAAACATTCAGATTACCCTCAAAAAGAGCCTGGCAGGCCGCAAGCAGCAGCACATCGCGACCGCACACGCTCTGGGTCTTAAGAAAATCAACGACGTAACCGTTCAGCCGGACAACGCGGCAACCCGCGGCAAGCTCGCGCAGATCGGTTACCTGCTCGAAATCGTAGAGGAGGCGTAACGACATGAAGCTTCAGGACTTACAGCCCGCTCTGGGCTCTACCAAGAAGGCATACCGCAAGGGTCGTGGCGCTGGTTCCGGTAACGGCAAGACCGCAGGCCGCGGCCACAAGGGCCAGTGGGCCCGCTCTGGCGGCGGCGTTCGCCCGGGCTTTGAGGGCGGCCAGATGCCTCTGGCGCGTCGCCTGCCCAAGCGCGGCTTCCACAACATCTTCGGCACCACCTACGCGCCGGTCAACGTTTCCGCGCTGGAGCGCTTTGACAACGGCACGGAGGTCACCACCGAGCTGCTGCTCGAGACCGGTGTCATCTCGAAGGCGCTGGACGGCGTCAAGATCCTTGGCAGCGGCGAGCTGACCAAGAGCCTGACCGTAAAGGCTGCGGCATTCTCTGCTTCCGCAAAGGAGAAGATCGAGAAGGCAGGCGGAAAGGCCGAGGTGATCTAAGGTGCTCGAGACCATCAAGAATGCGTGGCGGGTCGCAGAACTGCGTAAGAAGATTCTGTACACTCTGTTCATTGTCTTCATCTTCCGCCTCGGTTCTTCTATCCCGGTTCCGTTCGTAGATTTCGCCATGCTGTCTCAGGTTTTTGAGCAGCAGACCTCCAACGGCTCGCTTCTGAGCTTCATGGACGTCTTCACCGGCGGCGGCCTGTCCAATGCGACGATTTTCGCAATGGGCATCACTCCCTATATCAACGCATCGATTATCCTGCAGCTGCTGACCGTTGCCATCCCTGCCCTCGAGCACATGGTCAAGGACGGCGGTGAGGAAGGCCAGAAGAAGATCGCAAGCTGGACGCGCTACGTTGCCGTTCTGCTCGGTTTCGTTCAGGGCTTCTCCTACTACATGCTGCTTAAGAGCTGGGGTCTGCTGACCGAGACCGGCGTTTGGGCTGCAATCGTCATCATCATGGCGTTTACCGCGGGTACTGCGCTGATTATGTGGATGGGCGAGCACATCACCCAGAACGGTATCGGCAACGGTATCTCGATCATCCTTTTCGCGGGCATTATCTCCCGCGGTCCTTCTCTGGCAACTGCAGTTATGCAGCTGTTCAAGACTTCCGCAGTCATCGGCATCCTTATGATCCTGGTCGGTCTGGCGATGGTCGTATTCATCGTCTACATGTCGAATGCTGAGCGCCGCATCCCGATCCAGTACGCAAAGCGCGTCGTGGGCCGCAAGATGTACGGTGGTCAGTCGACTCACCTGCCGATCAAGGTCAACGCAACCGGCGTTATGCCGATCATCTTCGCGTCTTCGATCCTGTCTCTGCCGGCGACCATCCAAATGTTCTGGAATCCCGAGGCAGGCACGGTCGGAGCCTCGATTATGAGCCTGTTCCAGCAGACTTCCCCGTTCTATATCGCACTCTATGCGGTTATGATCTTCGGTTTCTCGTACTTCTACGCTTCGATTCAGTTCAATCCCATCGAGATTGCGAACAACCTGAAGAAGAACGGCGGTTATATCCCGGGCTTCCGTCCCGGCAAGCCCACGTCCGACTTCATTATGAAGGCACTGGGCAAGGTTGTCTTTGTTGGCGCGATCTTCCTGTGCGTCGTCGCGCTGGTTCCGCTCATCATTGGCGCATTCAACTCCAACCTGCGCAATGTTGCACTGGGCGGCACCTCGGTCATCATCGTCGTCGGCGTTGCGCTTGAGACTGTCAAGCAGCTCGAGGCACAGATGATGATGCGTCACCACAAGGGCTTCTTGGAGTAATTTAGGGGGCATTTTCTGTGAATCTGATTCTTTTAGGCGCTCCTGGCGCCGGCAAGGGCACGCTCGCGTCCTATCTGATCGAAAAGATGGGCGTTCCGTCGGTTTCGACCGGCAACATCCTGCGCGAGGCCATTGCCAATAAAACTGAGCTTGGCCAGAAGGCTAAGGCATTTATGGATGCCGGCCAGCTGGTACCCGATCAGCTCGTCATCGACCTGCTGCAGGGTCGCATCGCTCAGGATGACTGCAAAAACGGCTTCATCCTGGACGGTTTCCCGCGCACCATCCCGCAGGCCGAGGCACTCGACCAGATCGCTAGTATCGACTGCGCGCTGTCGCTCGAAGTTGATGACGCGGTCATCGAAGGCCGCATGACCGGCCGCCGCGTCTGCCTCAAGTGCGGCGCGACCTACCACATCAAGGCAAACCCGCCCAAGCAGGAAGGCGTCTGCGACGTCTGCGGCGATACGCTGCACATCCGCAAGGACGACAAGCCGGACGTGGTCAAGCATCGTCTTGCGACCTATCACGAGCAGACCGAGCCGCTGAAGGATTACTACGGCGCACAGGGCAAGCTCAAGAGCATCGACGGCGCACAGGGCATTGAGCAGACCAAGATTCTGGCATGCCAGGCGCTGGGTCTGTAAGATATGATTCCGATCAAAACGAATGAACAACTGGAGCGCATGCGCGTCGCCTGCCGGATCACCGCCCTGGCGCGGAAGGCAGCGTATGACGCGGTCGCTCCCGGGGTTACCACGGACGACATCGACCGGATTGTCCGCAAAACCATTGAGGAGGCGGGCGCTAAGCCCTCCTTCCTCGGTTACGGCGGCTTTCCGGCGAGCGCCTGTGTATCGATCAATGACGAGGTCATTCACGGTATCCCTTCCAAAAAGCGGGTCGTCCGCTCGGGCGATATCGTAAAGATTGACGTTGGTGCCTATATCGGCGGCTTCCACGGCGACTGTGCGTGCACAGTACCGTGCGGGGAGGTCTCCGAAGAGGCCAAGCGGCTGATCGAGGTAACCCGGCAGAGCTTCTATGAGGGCATCAAGTTTGCCCGAGAGGGCTGCCGCGTTTCCGATATCTCGGCCGCGGTGCAAGCCTACGCCCAGGCCAACGGGTTCTCTGTCGTCCGCTCCTTCGTAGGTCACGGCGTTGGCCGCCAGCTCCACGAGTCGCCCGAAGTTCCGAACTTCGGCCGCCCGGGACATGGCGTCCGCCTGCAAAGAGGTATGACCCTTGCGGTCGAACCGATGGTAAACGCCGGTGTGTACGACGTGCGCGTTCTGTCTGACGGCTGGACCGTCAAGACTAAGGACGGCAAGCTGTCGGCACACTATGAAAACACGATCGCCATTACCGATGGCGAGCCGGAAATCCTGACGGCCATCGACGGCGAGGTGCTGTGACCATGTGTTCCCATGTATCTGACCTGGTGATCTCGCTGGCCGGACGCGACCGGGACGAAGTGATGCTGGTCGTGCGCGAGGAGGAGAACTTCCTCTGGCTTGCAAACGGCAAGCTGCGCCGGGCGGAAAAGCCCAAGCGCAAAAAGCGCAGACACACCACGTTTGTCGCACACTGCGACGAACGCACCCGGGAAAAGCTTCTGACAACCGGACGACTCACCAACAGCGATATCCGGAAAGCCCTGTCCATCTGGGCAGGTGAGAACCAAAACACTGACCAAGAAAGGGAAAGCGAACATGGCTAAAGACGACGTAATTGAGCTGGAAGGTACCGTCATAGAGGCGCTGCCCAATGCGATGTTCCAGGTTGAGCTGCCCAACGGGCACAAGATCCTGGCTCACATCTCGGGTAAGCTCCGCATGAACTTTATCCGCATTTTACCCGGCGACAAGGTCACCGTGCAGATGTCGCCCTACGACCTGACCCGCGGCCGCATCACCTGGCGTTCCAAGTAAGACGCCCTTTGTGATGAAAAGGCGGGCGGAGGCTCCAACGTGACCGCGGAGCCGTTATCCACCACCGATCTATTATCTGATGGAGGTTTATTCTCATGAATGTAAGACCGTCTGTAAAGCCGATCTGTGAAAAGTGCAAGATCATTCGCCGCAAGGGCCGCGTAATGGTCATCTGCCAGAACCCGAAGCACAAGCAGAAGCAGGGCTAATTTAAGGGACGAACCCTTGGATTAGAGCGCTCCGCAAACGGCTGCGGCAGGGAAGCAAAGATGCCCCTGGTCGCAGAACGTGCGGCTGTATCCCACACGGAGACAAAGTCTGTCTCCGGCGCTTCTTTGTGAGGGAGACGCCAGGCGGCGTTTCCTAATAGACTGACGACGGAGCCAACAAGCACGCGCGGCGTTCCGCGCGGCGC
>DWWZ01000062.1 GCA_019119435.1 Candidatus Butyricicoccus avicola | reverse complement strand
TAGGCAACGCCATCCGTCAGGCTGGTATCGACCGCGGCGGAAGTACCGGTGTAAGCGGTCAGCGCGTTGCGGTCGGTGCCGAAATGGACGACAGGCGTTGCTTCGCCGTCCGCATCCTTGCTGTACCAGGCAAAGTTCAGCTGTGTCTCGTCCGCGCCGGGCGTCAGAGACACCTTGGTATAGTCAGCTGCAACGGTCTCCCACTCGCTGACCCAGGCGTTCCAGTCGGCCTGCGAGCCAACGGCGCTGCCGTCATTGTAATCAGCGGCCATGGCCGGAGAGACCGCGCCAGCCATAAGCGCCGCGCCCAGTACGCCAGCGAAAACCCTGCTATGTTTGTGCATTTGGAATTACCCCTTTTCATGTAGTAGTGGAATCACTTGCCGCGCTGTTTTTTATACACTTTGCGCCGGCGGAGACAAGTATAACACCGAAAAAAGCAGCTTTCAATGCACTTTGGAAAGACTTTGCCTATATTTTGGCAAATGTTTACAAATGTGGGCGATGTATGGTTTGTGTGATAAAACGGTGTCGCGTTTGTGCAGGAACGGGGCGGGATGTGTGGTGAAAACCACAAAAAAATCCACCGGATATCCGGTGGATTTTGGAAGTGGCACAAAAATTTTACGGAACCAGACGAGTCATGTCGCGCGGGAACATGGAAGCTTCGCGGATATTCTTGAGGCCGAGCAGCTGCATGGTCAGGCGCTCCAGGCCGATGCCCAGGCCGCCGTGCGGCGGCATGCCATACTTGTGCATCATGAGGAAGGACTCAAAGAGCGAGACATCCATCTTGCGGTCCTCGAGCTTCTTGACCTGCTCATGGTAATCATGGATGCGCTGGCCGCCGGTCGTGATCTCCAGACCGCGGAACAGCAGGTCAAAGGACAGGGCGTACTTGGGGTTCTCCGGGTCGTCCATAGCATAGAACGGGCGCTTGGCCGACGGGAAGTGGGTGACAAAGACGAACTCCGAACCGTAGTTTTCCTGGGCCCACTGGCACATCATGACTTCCTCGTCCGGGTTGAGATCATAGCGGTTTTTGGACTTGTGTCCATACTTCTCCAGCATGATCTCCTTGGCCTCGGTGAAGGTTACGGTCGGGATCTTGTCGATCACCGGCAGCTTGGTGCCCAGCATGTCGAGCTCTTCCTTGCAGTGTTCCTGCACATAGGCGATGACATACTTGAGCATGCCGGTCTCCATCTCCATGACGTCGTACATCGAGTCGATGTAGGCCATCTCAAAGTCAAGGCCGATGTACTCGTTCAGGTGGCGCGAAGTGTTGTGGCGCTCGGCGCGGTATACGTTGCCGATCTCAAAAACGCGGCCAAAGATGCCAGCGGTGTACTGCTTATAGAACTGGGGGGACTGGGCCAGATAGGCCTGCTGGCCGAAGTAGTCGAGCTTAAAGATGTTTGCACCGCCCTCGGCGCCGGCCGAGACGATCTTGGGCGTATGGATGTGGGTGAAGCTCTGGCTGAGCATATACTCGGCAAAGCCGTCGGCAATCGCGCCCTGGATGCGGAAGATGGCCTGCTTGCGCGGATGGCGCAGGGTGATCGGGCGCAGCGGCAGCTCGGCGTCCAGCGTCATGCCCAGGTATTTCTTGCCGAGCGGGACCGGAATCTGCTCGGCCGGGCGGGCCAGGATCTTGACCGAAGTCAGGACGACCTCAAAGCCGTGCTCTGCGCGGGGCTCCTCGCGCACGTTGCCCGCGACCTCAACGACCATGCCGTCCTTGATGTCTGCCTTGGTCATGCCGTCGATTTCGCCCGAGAACATGCACTGGATCAGGCCGCGATTGACGCGGACCACAACGAAGGCAAAATCGGACATATCGCGTACGCGGTGCACGGTGCCGCGGAAGGAGACCGACTGGCCGACCGAAGCGGCGGCCTGCTCGACCGCGTCGATATACTGCTTGGGGGTGCTGATAAACTCCATAGTGTTTACGCCTCTCTATTTGGATTTGATGGGATTCAAAATTGTTACTTTCTTATTATATAGACAAACGCCCGCGTTATCAAGCCCGCGGGCAAAAAAATACGCACAAAAAGGGGCCTCCAAACCGGAAGCCCCTTGTTTTTTTCGGGATTCAGCCCTCGTACGGGTCGGGCGCAAAGACGATATGACCTTCCTGCATTTCCTGGATGACGGCCAGGGACTGCACTTCGATGCCGAGGTCGCGGATGGCCTTGCCGCCCACGTCAAAGCCCTTCTCGATACAGATGCCGGCGCCGACGATGGTCGCGCCCGACTGGCGGACCAGGGAGATGAGGCCCAGCATGGCGCTGCCCTTGGCGAGGAAGTCGTCGATGAGCAGGACACGGTCATCCGGGCTGAGGAAGCGCGCAGACACGATGATATCGTAGTTGCGCTGATGGGTAAAAGAGGTGACCTGGGAGGTCAGGACTTCGCCGTCGATGTTGCGCGACTGGGTCTTCTTGGCGAAGACAACCGGCACGCCGAAATGCTGTGCGGTGATGCACGCGATGCCGATGCCAGAAGCCTCGATGGTCAGGATTTTGGTGACGCCCCGGTCCCCAAAACGGCGGTAGAATTCTTTGCCCAGCTCATTGATGAGCGCAACGTCCATCTGATGATTCAGAAAGGCGTCGACCTTGAGCACCTCACCGTCCTTGACGCGGCCGCGTTCCAAAATAGCTTGTTCCAATAACTGCATCAATCATTACCCCCGGAAATCAGATCTGTGTTGTCAAATAAAGTTATGAAATGTCGGATTATGATATTACTAATTATCATATCATTTTACCGGCTGTATTTCAAGACATAATCTTAGGAATGGCCCAGCTTCTTGAGAAATAGGGATACCTCCTCGCGCGCCTCGCCCGAGGCAACGACACAGACGAGGTAGGTCAGCCCACCGGCCGGGATGGCGATGAGCAGGCGGAGCAGGTTGTTCAGGGGGAGCAGCGTGCAGCCGTAAGCCACCGCGCCGCACAGCGCGGCGGAGACCAGGATGCGCAGGAACGAGGCCATGGAAACATGCCACATAAAGTAGCGGCGCACGCGCGCTGAGGTGATAAGAAAATACGAGCAGAGCGCGATAACTGAGCCGACTGCACCGCCAAGAAAGCCCATGGCCCGGATGAGCACGACGCTGGATACGATTTTGATGAGGGTGGCGATGGCGCTGTTGAGGATGACCGGCCGGGTATTCTGCTCCAGCTCAAACCCCTTATTTGCGTACTCGGTCAGGCCCATAAAGACCATGGTGAACGACATAAGGCCGATCGCGGGCGCGCCCGCGTCATACCCTGCGGCGAAGAACACACGGGTAAAGGGCAGGGCTACGGCTGTCAGGCCGAAGGCCGCCGGGAAGGCCACCAGCATATAGAGCCGTACGCCGGCATTCAGAAGTCCGCGCGCCTCGGTGCGTCCGGACTCGCGCCAGGCGCGCAGTACGGTCGGATACACGCCTCGCAGCACGCCGACCGACAGCATGTTAAAGATGGATGAGGGGATGGAGACGTTGCTCGAATAGACCGCAAACACTTCATCGCCATAGATACCGAGCACCAGAAAGCGGTCAATGAGGTTCAGAAGCGCGGTACACAGCGCCACGCCCATGAGCGGCACACCAAAGGCCAGCAGCTTTTTGAGCATGGCCTGGGAAAAACGGCGCAGGCGGACGACATGGGGCATGCCAAGCGCGATGACCGCACCGATGGCGCCGATGCCGTCGGCCAGGATGTTGGCCAATAGGGCGGGCGTCGGCGAGCCAAAGCCCGATTTGCCGCCGACAAAGAGAATGGCTAACAGCAGTTTGAGGCTGGCCGAGGTCAGGCTCAGGATGATGGCCGGCCGAATGATGGATAGCTGCACCATGGTGTTATTCAGGATCGTAAACGCCGAATAGGTGCAGAACATGACCGCGCCCAAGAGGTAATAGGTCTGCCGTGTATAGCAAAACAGCCCGGCGCAGATCACACCAACGACGGCGCACAGCAGCACATAGATGGGGACGATAGTCGAAAACAGGCGGGCCGCGCGGTCCTTTTTAAACTCCTCGGCGACATAGCGCGTGTTGGAGTTGGACATCCAGGCGGCGATAAGCAGAAATGTGAAGTTGACCATCATGTTGGTCGCGTTGAACAGGCCAACGGCCGACTTGGTCAGGATGTGGGAGTAGAGCGACGACATTGCCATGAGCAGCACGCCCTCGGCGAGCTTGGCGGGCAAAAACAGCATGGCATTGCGCGTCATCGTGTTTTTTTCAGACATAGGCAAAATCCTTTTTTAAAATAGAGTCTCACGAAAGCGGCCGGCCGCAAAAAGGGCAGAAGGAAGGAGGCGCGCCGCGCACACCGCACAGCGATTTACCGCAGTGCGGACAGCGGTAAAATAGCAGGTCTATTGCAATGCACGCGATCAATAGAATTAGACCCAGGCGGAGAAGCCACTGGAACTTCGGGAAGAAAGGAAAGAGCATGCCCAGAACAAAGAGAGGGGCCCCAGCAATCCAGAGGCAGATAGACAGCCGATAAGCGGTCCGATAATTCATAATATATACCATCCTTTGCGTCGGCCGGAGGTTTTGATTGTTTTTTAGTATAACACCTCGGGACAGAAATTGCAATCGGGCGGGATTTGTGTATAATAGTGTATGGACAGAAAGAAACGAGTACTGGAGGAACTGCATGAGAATTTTACAGATGATGGGCGGCGGCGATGTCGGCGGCGCTAAGACCCATATTATGACGCTGATTCAAGCGCTGCGCAAGCGCAACGAGGTCATGCTGATCTCGTTCCGTGACGGCCCATTCCCGCGCGAAGCCGCAAAGAATGGCATCAATGTGCGCGTGATCCCAAGTTTTAACCCGTTGTACTGTCGTAACGAGGTGCGCAAGATCCTGGCTGAATTTAAGCCCGATGTCATCCACTGCCATGGCGGCAAGGCCAATCTAGTCGGCGCGCTGCTGCGCGGCAAAAAGATGAACATCCCGGTGCTGACCACGGTCCACTCGGACTATCGGTATGACTATCTGGGCAATCCACTCAAACAGTGGACCAACGGCCTGGCCAACACGATCGCGCTGCGCTTCCTGGATTTTTACCAGGCGGTAGCAGACCGTATGGCACGCACGCTCATCTCACGCGGCTTCGATCCGGAAAAGATCTTTACCATCTATAACGGCATGGATTTTGGCAATCCGTTACAGGGCGTCGACCGTGCGGCCTACTGTAAGGAACATTGGGATGTGGACATTGCGCCGGATGACGTCCTGTGCGGCATCGCTGCCCGCTTAACGGCGGTCAAAGATATCGCGACCTGTATTCGTGGTTTTGCCGGCGCGGCCAAGGAAGTGCCGCAGCTTCGTCTGTTTATCGCGGGCGACGGCGAGGACGAAAAGATGCTGCGCGACCTCTCCCGTGAGCTGGGCGTTGCCGACCGTGTGACTTTCTGCGGCTGGGTCTCGCCGATCAACGAGTTTTTTGCCTCCATGGACATTAACCTGCTCACGTCGGTCTCAGAGACCTTCCCGTATTCCATCCTGGAAGGCGTCTTGGAGCACTGTGCGACCATCTGCTCGGATGTCGGTGGCATGAGCGAGCTCATCGACTCGGGGGAGAACGGCTATATCTTCCAGCCGCGCGACCATGAGACCCTGACCCAGCAGCTCATCAAATTTGGCAAAGACCCGGCCAGGCGCAAGCTTTTTGCCGACCGGCTCTATGAAAAGGCCACACGGGAGTACTCGATTGACACGATGTGCCGTACGCAGGAGGCCAACTATGAAAAGCTGCTGCGGCTCTACCACAAACCGAAGGGCAAGCGCGACGGCATCGTCATTTGCGGCGCCTACGGAAAGGGCAACGCCGGTGACGACGCCATCTTGCGCGGCATCGTGCAGGAGATGCGCGCCTACGACCCGGACCGGCCCATTACGGTCATGTCGCGCCGCCCGGACGAGACGCGCCTGCTTTACCGCACGAATGCGGTCTATACGTTCAATATCCTGGCGGTCTTGCGGCGGTTTCGCCGGGCGGTGCTGTATATCAATGGCGGCGGCAGCCTGATGCAGGACGTGACCTCGACCCGCTCGCTCAAGTACTATCTGCTGACGCTGGATGCGGCCAAAAAGTTTGGCTGTAAGGTCATGATGTACGGCTGCGGCATCGGCCCCATCCGCCGGGAATACAACCGCCGGCATGCGGCGCGCACAATCAACCGCTCGGTGGACCTGATTACCCTGCGCGACGACCTGTCGCGCGGCGAGCTGACGCGCATGGGCATTGTCGAGCCCGAGATCAAGCTGGCTGCGGACCCCACCATCATCCTGCACCCGGCAGGCGATGCGCAGATGGATCAGGTTATGGAGACGCTGGGTATCCCGGTCGGCGGCAAGTACTTGGGCTTTGGCCTGCGCAGCTGGCACGGCCTGGAGTCGGTCGCGGGCGAGATCGTGCGTGCGGCCGAGTACGCCCATGAGAAGTATGGCCTGATCCCGGTCTTTGTGCCCATCGAATTTCCAAGCGACCTGACGCCGGCGCGCATGATTGCCGACCAACTGCACTGCCCCTATTATATGGTAGAGTGCCGCCTGCCCATTGAGGAGACCATCGGCCTGCTGTCCCGCATGAAGACGGTGATCGGCATCCGGCTGCACTCCCTGATGTTTTCGGCCGGGCGCGGCGTGCCGGTGATCGGCATGAGCTATGACATCAAGGTAGACGGTTTCCTCAAATATATCGGTTCGCGCACCTGCATCCAGCTCAGCGAAGTCACAGCGGACAAACTGTGCCCACTCATCGATGAGTGCGTCTCGGGCAAGCTGGATGACGAGGTCCGCGCGACAGCAGCCCTCCTGCGCGAGCGGGAGCTGGAAAACAGCCGTGGCGCCGCGGCCCTCATCCGTGCAGCCGAAAACGGGAAATAAGTCCATAAGCAACAAGGCAAACGGCAGAAGGTTTTGTGTTTTTGTGGATTTATACGATTTTTTACACGCTCTCTTGCAAAGTGGAAATCAGATATGTAAAATAGAAACAGGTAAGGCGGAACCCCCGTCTGCCGGATGTGCCCCGATGCTCTGAGGAAAGGTCGTGACAGCATGAAATTCTTTGGGCTGAACATTTCTAGCCTGTTCTGCGGTCGCACCTTTGCACCCAAAAACCGCATGGTTTTGGGCCGCTTTGCAGGTATCGAGGGTCCTACCATATACTTTTAAAAATAAATGCAGGCTGCGGCGGCAAACCGCGCCTGCATTTTATTTTTCAGGGAAAAAAGATTTTTTGGAGCCAGGAGGAACGATATGAAAAAGGTTTGCATCGTAATGGGTTCTGACAGCGATCTGTCGGTCATGGAGGGCTGCATGAAGCGGCTGGACACGTTTGGCGTGCCCTATGAAGTGCGCGTCGTCTCTGCCCACCGCACCCCGGCAGCGGCCGAGCAGCTTGCCAAGAACGCTCGCGCAGATGGCTTCGGTGTGATCATCGCAGCGGCAGGCAAGGCGGCGCATCTGGGCGGCGTGATCGCAGCCTATACGACCCTCCCGGTCATCGGCGTGCCGATCAAGACCTCGATGATGGGCGGCCTGGACAGCCTGCTGTCCATGGTACAGATGCCCAAGGGCATCCCGGTCGCCTGCGTGGCTGTGGACGGCGCGGATAATGCGGCCATCCTGGCGGCGCAGATGCTTGCGCTTGAGGACGCGGCGCTGGCAGAGAAATTGACCCAGTTCAAGGCAGATATGGCGGCAGAGGTTGCAGCCAAGGACGAGAAGGTCCGCGCGCAGTTCGCCTAAGGCCGGGCGCCTGCAAGCTGATTTGGTTTATTCTTAATTTAATCAATAAAAGGAGAATTTGGAATCATGCAGAAGAAAGAACAGCTTTACGAAGGCAAGGCAAAAAAAGTATTTGCAACGGACGACCCAAACCTGTATATTGTAGACTATAAGGACGATGCGACCGCCTTTAACGGCCAGAAGAAGGGCCAGATCGCGGGCAAGGGCGTCATTAACAACGTCATGTCCAATCACATGTTCCAGCTTCTGGAGCAGCAGGGCGTGCCGACGCACTTCGTTGAGCAGCTCTCTGACCGCGAGACCCTGGTCAAAAAGGTCTCGATCGTCCCGCTCGAGGTTATCATCCGCAATATCTCGGCCGGCTCGTTTGCCAAGCGCTATGGCGTGCGCGAGGGCATCGTGTTCAAGGCGCCGACCATCGAGTTCTCCTACAAGAACGACGACCTGGGCGACCCGCTCATCAATGACTATCACGCGCTGGCCCTGGAGCTTGCAACGCAGGAGGAGATCGACGAGATCAAAGCCATGGCGTTCAAGGTCAACGAGGTGATGAAGGAATACTTTGACCATCTGAATGTGACGCTGGTTGATTTTAAGCTGGAGTTCGGCAAGACGCCGGACGGCAAGATCATCCTGGCCGACGAGATTTCGCCGGATACCTGCCGCCTGTGGGACAAGACTACGGGCGAAAAGCTGGATAAGGACCGCTTCCGCCGTGATCTGGGCGGCGTCGAGGAGGCCTACCAGGAGATCATGCGCCGCGTAATGGGCAAGTAAGCGGACAGACCAGCAAGAACAGACCATTCGGATGCGTTCCGGCGGCTTTCATGGCAGCTGGGACGCTCCCTTTCTTTCCACGCTGAAACTTTGTTTGAGAGGTTCCACAAAAGGCATGAAGTATAAAATGAAAAAATTGCCGCGCACCCCGTTTGACGGCGACGCTGTCCATGAGGAATGCGGCGTATTCGGTATTTATGTGCCCGAGGGCGCCAAGGTCAGCCCGGCACACGAGGCATATACTGCACTGTTTGCCCTGCAGCACCGCGGCCAGGAGGCATGCGGCATCGCGGTATGCAACCGCGGCGTGATCCGCTGCCACAAGGACGTTGGCCTGGTCAACGATGTCTTCAACCAGAAGACGCTGGACAGCCTGCCGGGCAACATGGCGATCGGCCATGTCCGCTATTCGACCACCGGCCAGCCTTCTCGCGAGAATGCGCAGCCGCTGGCCATCACGCACGTCAAGGGCAACCTGGCTGTGGCGCACAACGGCAATCTGGTCAACGCATCCGAACTGCGCCGTCAGTTTGAGATGGGCGGCGGCATTTTCCGTTCGAGTTCGGACACCGAGGCGCTCGTCTACACCATCGTGCGCAAGCGCCTGATCACGCCGTCGATCGAGGCGGCGGTCGTCGAGGCGATGAAGGAGATCCAGGGAGCGTATTCCATTGTCGTCATGTCGCCCCGCAAGCTCATCGCGGCGCGCGACCCGCGCGGCATGCGCCCCCTGTGCATGGGTAAGCGTGAGGACGGCGCGATCATGTTCGCGTCCGAGTCGTGTGCGCTGGACGCGCTGGGCGCAGAGTTTGTGCGCGACATTGAGCCGGGCGAGGTCGTCGTGGTCAACGGCGGCGAAGTGCGCTCACTGCACTGCGGCATCCATGAAAAGACTGCGGCCTGCGTCTTTGAATATATCTACTTTGCCCGCCCGGACTCGGTCATCGACGGCGCGTCGGTCGACGAGGCCCGTCAGGAGGCCGGACGTTACCTGTGCGAGGAGCATCCGGTCGAGGCGGACGTCGTCATCGGCGTCCCGGATTCGGGCATCCCGGCCGCCATCGGCTATGCCAAGTATTCGGGCATCCCGTACGGCGTCGGCCTCATCAAGAACCGCTATATCGGCCGGACCTTTATCCAGCCCGGCCAGGACAAGCGTGAGCGCTCGGTGCGCCTCAAGCTCAATGCTCTGCGCCGCGCGGTCGAGGGCAAGCGTGTCGTCATGGTGGACGACTCCATCGTGCGTGGCACGACGGTCGCACGTCTGGTCAAGCTCATCCGCGATGCGGGCGCCAAGGAGGTACACATGCGCATCTCGGCCCCGCCGTTCCGTCATCCCTGCTTCTTTGGCACCGATATCCCGGACAGCGACCAGCTGCTTGCACACGGGCGCACGGTCGAGGAGATGCGCGAGATCATCGGCGTCGATTCGCTGGGCTTCCTGTCGGTCGAGGCGGCGAACAAGATTGCGATCGGCGCAAAGTGCACCTTCTGCGACGCCTGCTTTACCGGCGTTTATCCCATGCCGGTGCCCGAGCGCGTAGAGAAAAATATGTTTGAGATGGAGATTCGCTGACCATCCGGTACAGAGAGCGGGCGGCTGTAGGCCGACCCGAAAGGGCCACCGTGCCCTCCATGATTTTGAAGGGAGATTGTTATGATCGAGAGTCGTTCTGAAAGCTATAAGGCGGCAGGCGTTGATGTTGTCGCAGGCTATGAGGCGGTAAAACTCATGAAGCCCCATGTAGAGAGCACCTTTACGCCGGGCGTTATCGGCACGCTGGGCGGGTTTGGCGGCCTGTTTGCGCCCGATTTCAAGGGAATGCAGGAGCCTGTCCTGGTCTCAGGCACTGACGGCGTCGGCACCAAGCTCA
Organism: Candidatus Butyricicoccus avicola; assembly: GCA_019119435.1. Taxonomy (GTDB): domain Bacteria; phylum Bacillota; class Clostridia; order Oscillospirales; family Butyricicoccaceae; genus Butyricicoccus; species Butyricicoccus avicola. The sequence continues at coordinate 10,136 of DWWZ01000062.1, read as the reverse complement.
AGCTGGCTTTCCTGATGAACAAGCACGACACCATCGGCATTGACTGCGTGGCCATGTGCGTCAACGACATTGCCTGCTGCGGCGCAAAGCCCCTGTTCTTCCTGGACTATATTGCAGTCGGCAAGAACGTGCCCGCCCGTGTGGCAAATATCGTCATCGGCATTGCCGAGGGCTGCCGTCAGGCGGGCTGCGCGCTCATCGGCGGCGAGACGGCAGAGATGCCGGGCTTTTATCCGGAGGACGAGTATGATGTGGCCGGTTTCTCGGTCGGTATGGTCGATAAGCCCAAGATGATCGACGGCAGCGGCATTCAGGCCGGCGACGTGCTCATCGGCGTGGCGTCCTCGGGCGTACACTCCAACGGCTATTCGCTTGTACGCAAGACGCTGGGCATCAATGAAAAGTCGGTCATGCGCTACAGCGATGAGCTGGGCATGACCATCGGCGAAGCGCTCCTGACGCCGACCAAGATCTATGTCAAGACGGTCAACACCCTGCTGGCCGATGGCGTTTGTGTCAAGGGCATCAGCCACATCACGGGCGGCGGCTTCTATGAGAATATCCCGCGCATGCTGCCCGAGGGCATCTGCGCTTCGATCGAAAAGCAGGCAGCGCCCGTCCTGCCCGTGTTCCATGTCATCCAGCAGGCCGGAAAGATCCCGGAGCGCGACATGTATAACACCTTTAACATGGGCCTTGGCCTTGTCATGGCCGTCGCGAAGGAGGACGCCGACAAGGCGCTCGCGTCTATCCGTGCGGCGGGCGAGACCGGCTATGTGATCGGCGAATGTGTTGCCGGCGAAAAGGGCATTGCCCTGCGCTGAACCGGAGGAGCAGACTATGACCAAAATTGCAGTACTCGTCTCGGGCGGCGGCACCAACTTACAGGCACTGATCGATGCGGCAGGCCGCAGTGAACTGGCCGGCGGCGAGCTGGATTTCGTGCTCTCCTCCAATCCAGAGGCCTATGCATTGACCCGGGCGGCACAGGCCGGTATCGACACCGGCGTGCTGCGCCGCCGCGACTTTGCAGACGCCGAGCAGTACGGCGCGGCCCTGCATGAGGCTTTGTCCGCGCGCGGCATTGGGCTGATCGTCCTGGCGGGGTTTATGACCGTGCTGCCCGATTCCTTCTGCCGGAAATGGGAAAACCAGATCATCAACGTGCACCCGTCGCTCATCCCGTCCTTTTGCGGGGAGGGCTTCTATGGGCTGCGCGTACATGAAGCGGCGCTGAAAAAGGGCGTCAAGGTCACGGGCGCGACCGTGCATTTTGTCTCCGAGGTCGTCGATGGCGGCGCGATTATCCTGCAGAAGGCGGTCGAGGTCCTGCCGGACGATACCCCGGAAATCCTGCAAAAGCGCGTGATGGCCGAGGCCGAACACATTTTGCTGCCGCAGGCGGTCGCCCTGTTCTGCCAGGGACGGCTGCACGTTGCGGACGGCCGCGTCACAATCGATTCGAAAGTCAACTGAAAGGGGCACCTGAACATGTCTGAAAACAACATCTTAGTTTCCGATTCCTCGAACGTCCTGAGCCTGACCGAGGACCTTGCAAGCAATGAGTATCCCGGCCGCGGCCTGATGCTGGGCACGACGCCGGACGGCACGACTTCGGTTCTGGTGTACTTCATCATGGGCCGCAGCGAAAACAGCCGCAACCGCGTTTTTGTGGAGACCGAGGACGGTATCCGTACCGAGGCGTTTGACCCGTCCAAGTGCAGCGACCCTTCGCTCATCATCTATCATCCGATCCGTGAGTACAACGGCAAGACCATCGTCACCAACGGCGACCAGACAGACACCATCCGCGACGCGCTGGCCGACGGCATGAGCTATATCGACGCGCTGCGCACCTGCCGCTTTGAGCCGGATGCACCCAATTTCACCTCGCGCATTTCGGGCGTCCTCAACGAGGATGGCTCCTATGACCTGTCTATCCTCAAGTATTTCCACAGCGACCCGGATGCCTGCAAGCGCTATTTCTTCGAGTATGACAAGCCGGTCAAGGGCCGCGGCCATTTCCTGCATACTTATCTGTGCAATGGCGATCCGCTGCCGTTCTTCCTCGGCGAGCCCAAGTGCGTCTTTGTTGAGGATACCCCGATCGATGCCTTTGCCGATTCGGTTTGGGAGGCCCTCAATGAGCAGAACAAGATCTCGCTCTTTGTGCGCTACATCAATATGCGCACCGGGGAAAAGCAGACCGTCATCAAGAACAAGCTGCAAAAGTGAGAAAAGGGGCGGAATGATGAAAGAATTGGAACTGAAATACGGCTGTAATCCCAATCAGAAGCCTGCGCGCATCTTTATGGAGCAGGGCGAGCTGCCCATCGAGGTGCTCAACGGCCGGCCGGGCTATATCAACTTCTTGGATGCATTCAACTCCTGGCAGCTCGTGCGTGAGCTGAAGGCGGCGACCGGTTATCCGGCGGCGGCCTCCTTCAAGCATGTCTCGCCGGCAGGCGCGGCGCTGGGCTATCCGCTGAGCGACACCGAGAAGGCCATCTACTTTGTCGAGGGCGAGCTATCGCCCATCGCCTGCGCTTATGCCCGCGCCCGCGGCGCGGACCGCCTGTGCTCTTACGGCGATTGGGTAGCACTGTCCGACGAATGTGACGCCGATACGGCGCGCCTGCTGGCCGTCGAGGTATCGGATGGCATCATTGCGCCCGGCTATACCGACGAAGCCTTGGCTATCCTCAAGACCAAGCGCAAGGGCGGTTACAACGTGGTCAAGATCGACGCCGGCTACGAGCCCAAGCCCATTGAGCGCCGTGATGTATTCGGCATTACCTTTGAGCAGGGGCATAATGACCTCAAGATCGACGCCGGCATGTTGGACAACATCGTTACCGAGAACAAGGCTCTGACCGATGCGGCCAAGCGCGATATGATTGTCGCCCTCATCACGCTCAAATACACCCAGTCGAACTCGGTCTGCTATGTTAAGAACGGCCAGACCATCGGTGTTGGCGCCGGTCAGCAGAGCCGCATCCACTGCACCCGCCTGGCAGGCCAGAAGGCCGACAACTGGTATCTGCGCCAGCATCCCAAGGTGATGGGCCTGCAGTTCGTGGACGGTATCCGCCGCCCGGATCGTGACAATGCAATCGACGTGTACATCTCGGATGAATACGAGGATGTCCTGGCGGACGGCGTCTGGCAGAATACTTTCAAGGTCAAGCCCGAGGTGCTGACGGCCGATGAAAAGAAGGCATGGATTGCCACCCAGACCGGCGTGACCGTGGGCTCGGACGCATTTTTCCCGTTTGGCGACAACGTTGAGCGCGCGCGTAAGTCGGGCGTGCAGTATATCGTCCAGCCGGGCGGCTCTATCCGGGATGACCATGTCATCATGACTGCAAACAAGTACGGCATCGTCATGTCGTTTACCGGCGCACGGCTGTTCCATCACTAAAATCGTTTGCAAGAGCGCGAAAACAGGGCGGGGGCGACTCCCGCTCTGTTGTTATAGAAGGAGAACGATTGGTTCATGGATCGAAAAAAAGGTGGGCAGAGCTGCCTGATTGGCTTTGTGCTGCTGGTGGCCGCCCACTGGACAGGCTCATTTGCGTGGATTGCGCGGCTTTTGGGATACATCGGCATTGCCAACGGCACCGCAGCCTTGCAGCAGGATGACGATTGCTGGATGTATCGGGCAAACCGCCTCAGTACAGTGGCGGTGGGTGTATTTGCAGGATTGCAGATTTTGACGCTGACCGGTATTTTGACCATGTCAAATACCGTATGGCTGTGCATTGAATATGCATTTAGCATTTGCTGTGCGGGCAGCATCCTGCTGAGCCTGCTCAACCGAAAAAAGGAGGAACACAAATGAAAGTTCTGGTAATTGGTGGCGGCGGCCGTGAACACGCCATCTGTGTCACGCTGGCCAAGAGCCCGAAGGTCGACAAGATCTGGTGTGCACCGGGCAACGGCGGGATCGCACAGGTCGCAGAGTGCGTAGATCTCAAGGCCACTGATATTGACGGCGTGGTCGCTTTTGCCAAGGCCAACCAGCCCGATCTGGTTATGGTCGCCCCAGATGACCCGCTGGCGCTCGGCATGGTGGACGCTTTGGAAGCGGCGGGCATCCGTGCCTTTGGCCCGCGCAAGAATGCGGCCATCATTGAGGGTTCTAAGTCGTTTGCCAAGGAGCTCATGCGCAAATACGGTATCCCAACGGCGGACTATGCGGTTTTTGAGGACTCGGCTTCCGCAATCGACTATATCAAGGCGCATGGCGCGCCGATCGTGGTCAAGGCAGATGGACTGGCGCTTGGCAAGGGCGTCACCGTCGCCATGACCGAGGAGGACGCCATTGTGGCCGTCAAGGACGCCATCGACGGCGGCGCCTTTGGCGGCGCGGGCGCGCGCGTGGTCATTGAGGAGTACCTGACCGGTCCGGAAGTTTCCGTCCTGGCATTCGTGGACGGCAAGCACCTCAAGACCATGCCCTCGGCACAGGACCATAAACGCGCCTATGACCACGACGAGGGCCCGAATACCGGCGGCATGGGCGCATTTTCGCCTTCCCGCTTCTACACCGATGCCATCGCAGCCCAGTGCATGGAGACCATCTTCAAGCCCACGGTCGCAGCCATGGCGGCTGAGGGCCGTCCGTTCAAGGGTGTTCTGTATTTTGGTCTGATGCTGACCCCAAAGGGCCCAAAGGTCATTGAGTACAATGCGCGCTTTGGCGATCCCGAGACCCAGGCCGTGCTGTCCCGCCTGGACTCCGACCTGTACGATATCTTCAACGCGGTGATCGACGAAAAACTGGAGGAAATGGACATCCGATGGAAGGACAACGCGGCCTGCTGCGTGGTCATGGCCTCGGGCGGATACCCCAAGGCGTACGAGAAGGGCAAGGTCATCACGGGCCTTGATGATGTGACCGATTCTTTTGTCTTCCACGCGGGAACCAGCCGCAAGGATGGCTGGCTTGTCACGAGCGGCGGCCGAGTCCTGGGCGTGACCGCCACCGCGCCCACCCTGGACGAGGCCATCGCCAAAGCCTATGCCGATGTGCACAAGATCCATTTTGACGGCGCACATTTCCGCACCGACATCGGCATTAAGAAAGGATAAAATTGCATGGACGCAACAAAGCAGAAACAGATTTTAGGCTGCATGAGCGATGTGCTAAACCAGAACGGTTTCCGCTCGCAGCTCATCGAGCAGGGGGAGGGCACGCCGCTGATGCTGCGCGCTGAGACCCAGCGGCTGGGCAAGGTTGCCAAAGAGGCCACGATCGAGGCGTGCTTTATCCCGATCGCGCTGCCTGACGACAACAATGGGCTGCTGCAGTTCTTTGTCACCCTGTTCAACAATGTGCCCGAGCAGAACCAGCACCAGACCGAAAAGGCCTGCCGGTACTGCAACGATTTTTCTGCCCTGGGCAGCTTCGGATTTTTTGAACCTGCCGGGCAGATCTATCTCAAACACAATACGCTTGTGGACGTGAGCCTGGATCTGGAAAAGGTGATCACCTTCGTGGCAGACAATATTTCGCTCCTGGTCGCCTCGGCCACCCGGTTTATCGATGCGTTTGCCTCGGTTGGTTTTTCTGGCATGTCGGTCGACGTAGCCGTCGAACAGGAACTGTTGCCGAAAGTATAAATATTTGCTGCCCGATGGCGCACAGACGGCCCGGACCCATTGTGGTCCGGGCCGTTTTGTTATCTGGCCATTTTGCCCGCAGTATGCTATAATAACTCTACTGAAAGACCGGCCGGCGTGCGGCAGGACGCAGATTGCCCGCATCGGGGCCGTCCGGGCCGGCGCATGAGATAAAAGGAGCAAGACCATGGCAGTACAGAAAAATAAAATTTACCGCGCGGAGATCGTGGACTACACAGCCGAGGGCAGCGGCGTGGCCCGCATTGAGGGCATGGCGGTGTTCGTGCCCAATACGGCGGTCGGCGATCAGTGCGACATCCGCATTGTCAAGGTCAACAAGCGGATGGCATTTGGCCGCTTGGAGCGCGTCATCATCCCGTCGCGCGACCGCATCGAGCCGGCCTGCCCGGTCGCAGGAAAGTGCGGAGGCTGCTGCTATCAGCATATTTCTTATGAAGCTGAGCTGCGGGCAAAATTCAAAAAGGTAGAGGATGCCCTATCCCGGCTGGGCGGTGTGCCTGGGATCTTGGACGGCATCGTGGGCGCGGATCAGACTACGGGCTATCGCAATAAGGCGCAGTATCCGGTCGGACAGGATGTGCACGGCACATATACAGGATTTTACCGTGCACATAGCCATGATATTGTCAAGACCGGCCGCTGCGCCCTGCAGACGGTGCGGGCAGACCGGTTGGCTGCCGCGGTTTGCGCGTGGATGGACGCACACCATGTCACCGCGTATGACGAGAAGAGCGGGAAAGGTCTGATCCGCCATATCTATGTGCGCACCGGCGCGGTCAGCGGTGAGACCCATCTGTGCCTTGTTGCCACGCGGGCCAAGCTGCCAGCGCAGGAGGCGTTGATTTCCAGCCTGACCGCGGCCGAGCCCTCGTTGGTAGGCATCGTTTTGAACGTCAACAAGCGCACAGACAATGTGATTTTAGGAGATCGCACGGTGACCCTTTGGGGGGATCCAGTTCTGCAGGACAGCCTGTGCGGGAACGTATTCCGCTTGTCGCCGCATGCCTTCTACCAGGTCAATCATGCCCAGACAGAGAAGCTGTATGCTCGCGCGCTTGAATTGGCCGATCTGCACGGGGGCGAGACCGTCGTAGACCTATATTGCGGTGCCGGCACGATTACTTTGGCCCTCGCAGCCCGGGCAGGGCGGGTTATTGGCGTCGAGATCGTGCCGGAAGCGGTCGAAAATGCGAAGGAAAATGCTGCCCGCAACGGGGTGGGCAATGTCTCATTCGTGTGCGCGGACGCGGGGCAGGCAGCCATGCTGCTGGCTGAGCGCGGCGAGCACCCGGACGTGCTCACAGTCGATCCGCCGCGCAAGGGCCTGGACGAGCAGGCCATCGAGGCCATTGCCCGTATGCAGCCGCCCCGGGTGGTCTATGTGTCGTGCGACCCGGCGACCCTCGCGCGGGATGTCAAACGGTTTGCAGCCTGCGGCTATCGTGCTGTTACGGCACGGGCGTATGATTTGTTCCCGCGGACAAAGCATATAGAGACAGTCCTGCTTTTGCAGAGAATGGGATAAAAGAGGATGCGATGCAGATGCAGGGCAAGACGCTCCGGCAATTTTTGATGGATGGGACCCTGGAAGGCAGATGGTTTAGCGGGTGATCCAACTAGACGGGGTCCTATCGCATTCCGCATACTTACGTGCGTGGCAAAGTGTGCGGACCGGCAGGAATTGATGCGCGCAGGTGTATATTTCCTGCTTGGCATAGATGACGACACGGAAGAACGGCAAGTTCATATTGGAGAATCGGGCAATGTTCTGCTTCGGCTCAAACAGCATATTGCAATTTTATCAGCAAAGACGATACACTCGGGAAAAACCGAAAGGGTGTTTCTGTCAAAGACATCGAGGAAAAAGCCAATGGGCAAATGAAAGCCAAACTTTCAGACGGATACCCGTGGAAAGCGGAGCATGGCGCACCTGGCTTGACAGCCGGGCGATTGTCTGCTATACTGCACTTATCTGAAAACAAAGGGGCGAAGTTGATGTCGGCTATGCGCAAATAACAGGACAATGGATATCGTGTTCATCTGGAGAAGATGGGCTGTTTTGTTGTACCTATTTTGCGGATAGTAGACTGGACAGGGCCGGACCGAGCGGACGGCTAATTTTGCCATAGGATACTTGGGGATGCACGGCAGGTGTGTCCCGTTATCTGTAGAATTTTGGGTTTTCTAAGATAGCTCTCTTTTCTGGGGCTATCTTTTTTGTTGTCCTGTATATGACCTAAATATCAAAGCATCCGTCATAGAGGAGACAACCAAATATGAACCGAGAAAATAAAAGAAAGCAGTACGAAAAAGGATATTACAAAAAACACCCCTGTACCGAGAGCTTCACCTGTCGGGTCTGCGGCCGCCTGGTCGTGCCAGAGGGCGCGGGCAGCGGACACAGAAACCATTGCCCCAATTGTCTATCCAGCCTGCATGTGGATGTTGAGCCGGGAGACCGTGCGGCAGACTGCGGTGGGATTATGGAGCCTGTAGCAGTTTGGGTGCGTAAACAGGGCGAGTGGGCGGTGATTCACCGCTGCCGCCGGTGTGGGGCACTTTCCTCCAACCGGGTCGCCGCCGATGATAACCCTATGAAGCTGATGTCGATTGCAATGCGGCCGTTGTCACTGCCGCCGTTCCCGCTTGAGCGCATTGAGGAGATGACCCGGCTCATGGCAGGGGACGGATGTCTGGGGCAAGAATATAACCGGTAAGGAAAATTCCGGTCGAATTTGGCCGAGGATTGTGATATAATGGATGAAAAGAAAAAGAGCCAATCCTATTTATGGCGATCAATAGACGGTGGAAAGGGAGAAATTGCCTATGACAAAACAGGAGCGTGCGCTGGAAATCATTGACCGGCTCAAGCGCGAGTACCCCGACGCGGGCTGTACGCTCGATTACAATGAGGCGTGGAAGCTCTTGGTCAGCCTGCGCCTTGCAGCCCAGTGTACAGATGCGCGCGTCAATGTAGTGGTGGAAAAGCTGTATGAAAAATATCCTGACGTCGAGTCGCTGGCCGCGGCGGATGTGGATGATATTGAGAAGATCGTGCATCCGTGCGGGCTGGGCCCCAGCAAGGCGCGCGATATCAGCGCCTGCATGAAGGTACTGCGCGATCAGTATGGCGGTGGCATTCCACAGACCTTTGAGGAACTGCTCAAGCTGCCGGGCGTCGGGCGCAAGAGCGCCAACCTCGTGATGGGGGACGTGTTCGGCAAGCCAGCGATTGTAACCGATACCCACTGCATCCGCCTGGTCAACCGGATGGGCCTGGTCGATGGCATCAAGGAGCCCAAAAAGGTGGAGATGGCGCTTTGGAAGATTATCCCGCCCGAGGAGGGCAGCGACTTTTGCCATCGGTTGGTCTATCATGGCCGTGATGTGTGCACGGCGCGGACGAAACCGCACTGTGACATTTGCTGTGTGCGTGATTTATGCCCGCGCAATGGCGTATAAAAAGCGATCAAAAATCAAAAAACGGCTGCCCATCCGGAGAGGTTCTCCGGTGGACAGCCGTTTTTCATTGGGATGGCGGCTGATAGATGTGGAAGCTGCCTTTGCCGCTGCGCTTGACTTCATAGAGCGCGGCGTCAGCCTTGGGATAGAGCTCGGCAAAGGTCGTGCCGTCGATCGGTGCCCGCGCGATGCCGATGGAGGCACTGATCGACAGGGAAATGTTATCTTGCGTGTAGGTTCTGCACAGCGCGCGGTTGAGCGAGGCGGCAAGCCGCTCGATGACAGCATCGCTGTCCAGGTTTTTGAGCAGGATGACAAATTCATCGCCGCCCAACCGGGCGATGATATCGTCCTTGCGGAACTGATGGCGCAGCGTTTTGGCCACGTCGCGCAGCACGTCGTCCCCCTTGGTGTGCCCCATCGTGTCGTTGATCTCCTTGAAGTGATCAAGGTCCAGCATGAGGAAGGCTTGCATCTGGGGGGAAGGCTCACGCAGATAGGCATTGACCCATTCCTCAAAGGTCTCGCGGTTGAATAGCCCGGTCAGGAAATCGTGCTGGGAGCGCTGGCTCAGGTGGATGGCCTGCTGTTTGCGGCGCTCGATCTCCAGGTCCTTCTGCATTTGTTCCTCGTAGTATTCTAACACGCCTACGATCCGGGTGTCATCGGACAGACGGTAGACGTCGAGCAGACGAATTTTAAACCAGGTCATTTTGCCGAGGAAACGTACGCGGACGATGCACTCGGTGCCTGTTTTTGCGCGCAGCAGGTCTTCATATGCCTGACGGTAGGTGCTATAGCACTGTTCGCTGAGCGAATACGAAGCCGCAAGCGCGGATGGGCGGACGGCCGACAGGGGGAGTGTGCGGCTGCCATGGGGGAAGCGCGGACTGTGCAGCGTTAGCTCCAGGCGGCGCAGGTCGACCTCAAAAGGAATATCGTTGGTCTTTTGCAGGATGAGCTGGAACAAACGGTTATGGATTTCCAGCGAAGTATTTTTGTCACGGATCACATAATAGATACGCCGC
>DWWZ01000061.1 GCA_019119435.1 Candidatus Butyricicoccus avicola | reverse complement strand
ACAGCCGGAGAACCTGCTTTCATTCGGCATCTACTGGATTGCCTGGAATGCCCTATGAGCGTTCAAACGCCCCGCACAGCCGTGCGGGGCGTTTCGCCCCTGTTTTACAAATCCTTCATGCTTTTGCGCGGCCGAGGGTGTATAATAAACTATACGGCATTCGCCGCACAAGATCGTTTTTTAGAGAGAACACAGACAAAAAAGGTGGGAACCCCAATATGAGCAATGCCAAAAAGATCCTGATCGTCGAGGATGATGAAAATATCCGCGAGCTTTTGCGCCTGTACCTTGAGCGCGAGGGCTATGAAATTTCCGAGGCCGAGAACGGCGCGGTCGGCCTGTCCAAGTGGAAGGCAGAAAATCCGGACATGATGCTGCTTGATGTAATGATGCCGGTCATGGACGGCTGGCAGGTCATCCGCGAGATCCGCGAGTCTGGCTCCAACATGCCGGTCATCATGATTACGGCCAAGGGCGAGACCATGGATAAGGTATCCGGCTTGGAACTTGGCGCCGACGACTACATTGTAAAGCCGCTTGAAATGCGCGAGGTGGTCGCGCGCGTGCGCGCTGTGCTGCGCCGCCTGTCCCCCGATGACAGCGGCAAGTTGACCTTTGACAACCTGATCATCGATAAGCAGGCTTACGAACTCATCATCGCGGGCAAGCATGTCGATGCGCCGCCCAAGGAGATCGAGCTGCTGTATTTCCTGGCCCAGAGCCCTAACCGGGTCTTTACCCGCGCACAGCTCTTGGACGATGTCTGGGGCTTTGACTACTTCGGCGACACGCGCACGGTCGATGTGCATGTTAAGCGCCTGCGCGAAAAGCTGGAAGGCGCTTCCGACAAGTGGGAGCTCAAGACGGTCTGGGGCGTCGGCTACAAGTTCGAGACCAAGAACTAAAGCGCGCGCCGGACGGAGGAAAATGCATTGAAACGCACGTTTTTTGCCAAGAATTTTATCTCATCGGTGATCCTGATCCTGGTGGTCTTTGGCCTGGCGGGCGGCACCTTCTTTTATCAGATAGACCGCTATGCCAAGAGCGAGAAGGTCCTGCAGCTGGATGCAACCGCCCAGTCGATCGCCGAGCTGACCAGTCTGGCCGTACAGACCGGGGATACGCTCAACGTCGCCGTGCTGGATGCCTCGCTCAAAAATACGGCCAAACAGAACCAGATGAGCATTTTGCTGACCGACCTTTCGGGCAATATCCTGCTGCGGGTGGAGCCTGACCGGGGCAGCAGCCGCGACAGCGGCCGCATCCCAGCCTCCGTGGTCGACCGCCTCATCCAAGACCAAAAATATACCGGCGTTGGCACGCTGGACGGCCAGTTCAGCGGCAGCCACTATGTAGTCGGCACCTTGTGCGAAGATGCCGCAGGAAACGACCTTGCGCTGGTCTTTATTGCGGCCAACAGCGAGCGGGTGGTCGGTATGCTGCAGGAGATCACGCAAATGTTTCTGATCATCATTGTCATCGCCCTGATCGGCACGCTAATCGTCTCCTACTTCCTGTCCAGCCGCATGACCCGGCCGCTCAAGACCATGGCGAATGCCGCAAAAGAATTTGCGGCGGGGGATTTTAGCGTGCGCGTACCCGAGGACAACCACTGCGATGAAATCGACGAGCTTGCCACCTCGTTTAACAACATGGCGCGCGACCTGGAGCAGCTGGAGGAGCTGACCCAAGGCTTTATCGGCAACGTCTCGCATGAGTTCAAGACGCCCATGACGACCATCAGCGGCTTTGTGGACGGTATGCTGGACGGCACAATCCCGCAGGACCAGCAGAAGAAATATCTGCACATCATCTCGGAGGAGGTCAAACGCCTGTCGCGCATGACCATGAGCATGCTGGCGGCCGCCAAGATCCAGTCGGGCGAGCTCATCATCAGCCCGGTCCCCTTTGATTTTTCCGAGATGGCAAGCCAGATCCTGCTGTCCTTTGAGCAGAAGATCACAGCCAAGAACATTGAGGTGGATGCCGACCTGGCCGACCGCCTGATGGTCATGGGCGACCGCGACCATGTGTTCCGCGCGGTGTATAACCTGGTGGACAACGCGGTCAAGTTCATAAACGAGGGCGGCACCCTGCGCGTGACCGCCTATCCGGCCGGCGCGTTCTGTGAGTTCTCCATCAGCAACACCGGGGACGGCATTGCACCGGAGGATATCCCGCACGTGTTCGATCGCTTTTATAAGACCGACCGTTCACGCTCGCGTGACCGCTCGGGCGCAGGTTTGGGTCTCTATATCGTGAAAAACATCATCAATCTGCACGGCGGCGATATTTCGGTCCGGTCGGATGGCGGCGAGACCGAGTTCTCCTTCACGCTGCCGCTGGCGCCTGCGGCAAAGCCGCCAAAAAACGCCAAGTAAGATCTGTCCGCGGCCGGGGGGAAGGCATCCCCTATAAGTTCACGGAATTTTCATATTTGTGACAACAAAGAAACACAATTGCCGCGTACAATAAAGACAGATCAAAAAGAAAGGGTGCTGAATCATGGATTTTGAAAATAAAAACAATCAGACCAATGATAGAAACGCGCCGGAGATGCAGCAGGAGGGTACAGCATACGGGCAGGATGCCCAGACGCAGCAGAATGTTTCCGGTCAGCCGAATGGCTTCCAGCAGGATGCCTTCCATATGACAGGCGACGGGACCCAGCCCAGCGGACAGAGCTATCAGGCGGCACAGGAACCGCAGCAAGACCCTGCGGCCCAGACGCCGTTCAGCCAGCCCTCGCATCCGGCCTACACAACCTACCAGGAATGGATGCGGCAGGAAGACAAGCACGCAGCCAAGCGCGCCAAGAAAGCTGCGCGCCGGGCAAAGCGGCAGGGCAAAAACCACCGCAAGCCAGCGATCATAGTCGGCTCGGTTGCGGCGGCCTGTGTCCTGCTGGCCGGCGGCATCGCGATCGGCAGCTCGTTTGCCAGCGCGGGCGCCGAGTCCGCTGCGACGGTCTCGACGACGAACAGCAATCTGCCGACCGTCAACATCACCTCCCCGTCGACGACCACGAGTTCTTCGGACGACGGTCTGTCGGGTGAGGAGATCTACGCCAAGGTTTCGCCCTCTGTCGTCTCGATCCAGGCAGTCAATGTCTCGACCGGTTCGGGCGGCACCGGCTCGGGCGTCATCATGAGCGCGGACGGCTACATCATCACCAACAACCATGTGGTTGTGGATGAGGACACCGGAGAACAGCTGGACAAGATCACCGTCTACATGTCTGACGGTACGACCTTCCCGGCGGAGGTCAAGGGCCGCGACGAGCAGACCGACCTGGCCGTCCTGAAGATTGACCCGGCGGGCACGACGCTGACCCCGGCAGAGTTCGGCGATTCGGATAGCCTTCAGGTTGGCGAAGACGTTTATGCGATCGGTTCGCCTGGCGGCTTGGAGCTTGCCAGCACCTTCACGGGCGGCCATGTATCGGCCCTCAACCGCGATGTCACCATTGACGACCGCGTCATGAGCCTGATCCAGACCGATGCCGCCATTAACCCTGGCAACTCGGGCGGTGCGCTCATCAATAAGTACGGCCAGGTCGTTGGCATCACCTCGGCAAAGCTCGGCATCAGCTATTACGAGGGCCTGGGCTTCGCAATCCCGATGGATACGGTCAAGCCCATCGTCGATGAGCTCATCCAGAACGGCTACATCGCAGGCCGTCCGCAGATCGGTATCTCGGGCCTCAACGTCACCGAACAGCAGTCGGCGGCATACGGCATCCCGCAGGGCGTGCGCGTCATGGACGTCGATTCCCGCTCCAACGCGGCGGCGGCCGGTGTACAGGTCAATGATATCATCACGGCCATCAACGGGACCGAAGTCACGGATATGGATGGCGTCAACGCAGTCAAGGACGGACTGAAAGCGGGCGATACGGTAACGCTCAAGCTGTACCGCATGTCCACCGGCAAGACGGTCACGGTCTCCTTTGCCCTGAACGATCAGCATGATATGCAGGGCGATGACCCGGCTGATTCGCAGCAGAGCCAGCAGGACAGCCAGAATGGGCAGCAGTACTATTACCAGAACCCGTTTAGCTACTTCTTTGGCTGGTAAATCCCACATAAAAAAACCGCTCCCCTGTTGGGGAGCGATTTTTTATGGGATTTTGCGGCATTTGATGCCGTAGCTGCCGCGGCTGCCGGGCTCGTAGCCGCGATAGATCTCGTGGAGCACCCCGTCGATCTCCACCCGGTCGTCGCCGAGGAAACGGCAGGTATGTCCGTTTTTCTGGCAATAGGCAGAGATGGCGGCCTGCGCTTTGGACACGGTCGGATATTCGGTCCCTTCATAGGGCACCCAGAACGATGCGTGCAGCCATTTCATGACAATCCCTCCTCAGATCTCGGTGAACTTCAAAAACCAGCCGGGTACATAGCCATAGTATACGCCCAGATCGACCCGGTGCTTGACCCCATCCAACAGGATGACAGCCGGTTTTTTCCGCTCGATAAACTGGTATGTGATGTGGTTTTTGATGCAATAGCGCTCGATCTCGATGCAGAATGCTTCGGCGCCCTGCGGGCACTCATCCAGATCGACAATCAGGCTGGCGGCTGGCGTGCGCCGTCCCAGCGCGCCGTTGAGATCACGCGCAAGACGCCGCGCGGCGCGGTATTCGATCAGCCACAGGGCGAAGAGCAGCAGCAGGTTGAACAGGACGCAGCGCTCAAGCACGGAAAAACCGGTCAGGCGGAACAGGAGCAGCCAAGCGAGGCCGGGAAGGCACAGCGCGAAGCGCGCATTGAGGCCGGACAGATAGGGCGTTATCGGGTGCGCACGGGGCGCACGGCGGTGCCATACCATGAGCAGGATGCCGAGCAGCGCGTAGACAAGCAGCAAGAGCGGGAAAAAGCCCATCCAGCGCACGGTGATGGCGCGATTGCCGAAACTGTATACGGCGAACAACGCGGAGACCAAAAGCGCAAGCCCTAGGCATAGGCCGGGGACAAACTGGCTGCGACAGCTGTGCAGGAAGCGTTTCATAGCGTGCCCTCCTGGAAGCGCTCGCGCAGCGCGCGGGCATATTTGCGCGAGATGTAGACCGCGTCGCCGTTGTTCATCTGCGCGCAGATGAGGCCATTCGGCATGGGCGCAAAGCTATGTACCTGATCGAGATTGATCAGCACGCCGCGCGCGGCCTGGACAAAATTAGGCGGAAGGAGTTGCTGGACCTGATAGAGCCGCTGGGACAGCGTCAGGAAGCTGTCTGCAGTGCGCACCCGCAGGCTGTCGCCCTCGGTCTCGATGCGGTAAATGGATTCGCTTGCGACTGGGACGGTCTGCGCATCCCGGCGGCAGAGCAGCCGCACGCTGCGGAAGCACTCCTGCTCAAGATAGGCGGCCAAGCGGTTGGCCGCCGCATCCCGCTGGTGCAGGTGAACAACGGCGAACTCGGCGGCATCCGCCGCGAGCGCCTCAAAAAATACTTTCAAACCCAGCATCTCCCTTTCGTGTTACCTATAGTATACATATGATGCACGCCCAGCGCAAGCTGTGCGGCGGTAAGCGGCACGATCGGGCAGGCAAGTGGCAGGACGGAGAGTTTGGAAAAAAATTCAAAACATCGGGAACTTTTTGCGGCATTCGGCCGTCTGTATAAATAGAAGAAAATGAACCGAAGGAGAAAAGGAGCTGAGAGCGTAGTATGAACCGAGCGGCAATTATCCTGGCGCTGGCACTGGTCGTGGCGGCCGTCGCGCCGGGGCGCACAGAACTCAAGGCCACGGCTGCGCCGGCCGGACAGACAGCGGCCGCCACGCAGCAGGCCGGTACCATGACCGAAGAAGCCAGTCTGCCGGACGGATTATATACCGTACAGGGCGGCGATATGGACGGCTTTGCCTATACTTTGCAGTTTACCCAGCCGGATGGGCAGTCCGGCAATCTCATAAGCGGCCAGGCATACCCGAACCAGTGGAACGGCGCGATCATTGACCGCATGAGCACAGCGCAGTCCATCGAGCAGGCCGGCACCTGGGACAGCGTACCCGATGGTACCAGCCTTACGCTGCAAACGCCGGGCAAGGATATCGCGCAGGTCACGGTGACCTTGGACCCCAATACGGTCTATGACCTGCAAACCGGCCAGCCGGAGACGTCCAAGGACGTATATGCGCCGCAGAGCATCCAGATGACGCCGGGCGAGGACGGCGAGCTGCACACCTGCTCGTTCCCCATTTCCTTCCGCGCTCCGGACAGCTTGCAGGAATACAACCAGATATTCTGCATCATTGAAGTGACCTTCCGGGACGGCGACAGCTGCGACATTGGCTGCGCCTTGACCCGTGCCTGATTTTTTTTGACAACAACATTGCCTACCATCCTCCAAGGCGTCTGGCCTGTTCCTTTGGAACAGGCCGGGCGCTCTTTTTTGCCGCAAGCCGGTCTGGGCTTGCGCGCGCTGCCCGGATGGGGTAAACTAAAGCAGAGCAAATGCGTCTTTAGGAGGCGATCGTATGAATAGTTATGCGCGTATTTATGCAGTTGTGCGTGCGATCCCGCGCGGTAAGGTCGCAACGTACGGACAGGTCGCACGCCTCGCGGGCAACCCACGCTGGTCGCGGGTCGTCGGCTATGCGCTACATGTCAATCCGGACCCGGAAGGCATCCCCTGCTACCGCGTAGTGGACCGGATGGGCCGCACGTCCAAGGCGTTCGCCTTCGGCGGCAGCGACGTGCAGCGGGCGCTGCTAGAGGCCGACGGCGTGCAATTTTTGCCCGATGGACGGGTCGATCTGGCTGCATGCCAGTGGGATGGCCAATAAAAAAGACCGCACAGCGGTCAGAAAAACAACTGTGCGGTGATCTAAAATTATTCTGAGAAACTCGAATCCGCAAGGCGGCTCGAGTGAATTTGCTTCGCACGAAGCAAGCCGCTTACAGAAGCACCATCCATACTTTCCACAATGATGGTGAACTCACAAAGTTCACTGTCAGAACCAACATAGTAGACTTCCGTTCGTTCTTCTCCCGGATCGACTTTGGG
>DWWZ01000060.1 GCA_019119435.1 Candidatus Butyricicoccus avicola | reverse complement strand
CGGCCAGGGTGTCCCACATGGCGATGTGGTGGCGGAGCGCCAGGCTACGCTTGTCCTCGATGGTCTGCGGCGCCGGTTCGCCAAATACGGCCGCCAGGACCGGCCAGAAGCGGTTTTGCGGGTGGCCATAGAAAAACGCCTGCTCACGCGATTTGGGGCTCGGGATGGAACCCAGGATGAGCGCGCGCGAATCGGGCGCAAAGAGCGGCGGGAAGTTGTGTGTGACATGGGTATATTCCATCACATTTCCTCCTCGATGACCTGCAAAAATGCACGGAAAGCCGAAGGCAGGGCATAATCGCCGCGCAGCGCCGCCGGCGTGACCCAGGTCAGTCGGTCGGCTGGGCTGGCAAGCTCCACGTAGTACCCTGTCATGTGCCATTCGACATGGGTGAAGATGTGCTTGGCCGGGCGCAGGGAGAGCAGCCGCTCGACCTGCCAGCCGGCTGCGGCCAGCTTTTCGCGCAGCGCCGCCGGCGTGAGCTCCTCCTCGTAGGCGGGCAGCTCCCACATGCGGGCGAGCAGCCCGGTATCTGGGCGCTTTCGGATGCCGACCAGGCCGCCGCAGCGTGGGAGCAGCACGGTGCGCTGCTCCACCCGGCGCGCCTTCTTGGGCGCGCGCACCGGGATATGCCCGGCTGTCTGCTCGTGAAAGGCGCGGCACAGATGCATGAGCGGGCAGTCGCCGCAGCGCGGCACGCCGTTCGGGATGCACACGACCGCGCCAAGCTCCATCATGGCCTGGTTAAATGTCCCGGGACGGTCGGCCGGGATGACCGCAGCCGCCTGCGCCCGCATGTCCCGCTTGACCTTGGCGTCGTCGATCGGCCGCTCATCGCCAGTCACCCGCGCGATCACGCGCAGCACATTGCCATCCACGGCAGGTTCCGGGATGCCGAAAGCGATGGACGCGACCGCGCCCGCCGTGTAGTCGCCGATACCAGGCAGGCCGCGCAGCGCCGCGTAGTCGGCCGGCATCTGCCCGCCGTAGGCCTCGCACACGATCTGCGCGGCGCGGTGCAGGTTGCGCACCCGGCTGTAATAGCCTAGCCCCTCCCACAGCTTGAGATAGACCTCCTCCGACGCCTCGGCCAGCGCGCGCACATCCGGGCAGGCCGCCAAAAACCGCTCATAATACGGGATGACCGCCTCCACCCGCGTCTGCTGGAGCATGATCTCGGACAGCCAGATGCGGTACGGGTCGCGGGTGCGCCGCCAAGGCAGGTCGCGGTGCCCGGCATCGTACCAGGCGAGCAGTGGCTGTACGACCGCGCCCGTCATCGGAAGACTGCGGCGCTGTCGCCGATATAGTACATGGTAAAGACGGCGTTTGCGACTGCGGTGCCGTCCTCGCTCGTGACCTCGACCTCATAGACCGCGGTCGTGCGGCCGTTCTTCAGTTCGCGCGTGCGGGCGGTCAGGGCCTGCCCCTGCTTGCCCGGGCGCATATAGTTGATAGAGGCGTTCAGCGTCACGCCCACCCGGCCATAGGAGGCCGCCGCCGTGCCCGCCGCCACGTCGCACAGCGCATAGATCGCGCCGCCGTGGGCGTTCCCGAGCGGGTTTAAGTTGTTCTCGTTGGCGGGCAGCACGATTTCGGCATATCCGGGCCGGATATGCTGGACGCGCAGCCCTAAAAGTTCATTGAATCCGCCATTTTCCTGCCTTTGGCGGAGATAAGCCAGTGCATCTGCCATATATTCGGTTCCTTTCCCAATCTGGTTCAAATTTCTGCTATCATATCATGTTTTATCCGGGGCTTCAACCGCATCCTCCAAATACGCCTTGATGCGCGCCCGGTCCAGGCCGTGCCCGATCCAGTTGAGCATGGGGCGCGCGGCCGGCGACGGCGCGAGTCCGAGCGCGCCCAGGGTGTAGTTGACCTGCCAGAACACGCCATCCGGCCCGGACAAAAAGCCCTTGGCCCGCAAAATCTCGCCACAGGCAGGGTCACTTGTGATCCGGCCGAACGCAGCCCGCAGGCCCGCCTCGGTGTATCGCCCGCGCGGGCGCAGCATCACGCTGTCGAACAGCATCCTGTGGTTTATGACTAGGCGGTCGTGCACGCGGCTGGCCGGGCGCACCTGCATGAGCGCCGCAAAGTCCGCATCGGTCAGCGCGTGCGACGGCACCGGCCAGATGGGAAGCTCCGGGTCGCCGACAATCGCGCGCACGGCCTGCGCCGCTGCCTGGAGGTCGGCCTTGGGCGGCACATCCAGCTTGCTCCACAGCACGGCGCCCGTCGTGCACAGCTCACCGTACAGCGTGCGCTGTGCATCTGTGTCCAGCTCGGGCAGCGTGTGCGGGTCGACCACGGTCAAGCACAGGCCGGGACAGCAGATCCCGTCATGTTCCAAGACGTACATCACCTCGTTGAAATCGTCTAAGTTGAACAGGCCGGACGGCTCGACCAAGATGCGCGCATACCGCCCGGCCAGGCCGGACAGCATCTCATGGAAGCTCTGCTTGAGCGTGCAGCAGATACAGCCGCCGGTCAGCTCGTAGACCGCGGGCGGCTGCCCACCCGCCTGCAAGGCGGCCGTATCCACGCCCGCCGCGCCGAATTCATTCTCGACGACCGCAAAGCGTATGCCCTGCCGCGCCAGATAATCGGTATATTTTTGCAGGAAAGTGGTCTTCCCTGCGCCTAAAAAACCTGTGATCAGGTCCACCGGGACCATACCTGTCTCCTCCTTCCGCCGCGGCGGCGTTTTTCTATGCTCCATCGTATCACAGCCGGCTGCCAGAAGCAACCGCAGGAATCGACAGACTTTTGTTGCTTTTTACATTGACAGAACGGTTAGTAGTCGCTTACAATAGACATTGAGAAGTTAACCTATGGCAACAAATGGAGGGATCGAGAAAACATGAAGAGAACGCTTGCGGGCCTAAAGCCCGGACAGTCCGGCGTGGTGGAAAGCCTCACCGCCGAGGGCGCAGTCAAGCGGCACTTCCTCGATATGGGCATCACCAAGGGCGTGCGCATCACAGTCGACCGCATCGCCCCGTTTGGCGACCCTATTGCAGTGCGCCTGCGCGGATACAGCTTGTCCCTGCGGCGGGATGAGGCCGCAAAGATCTGTCTGGAGGGTTGAACGACATGCATACACTCGCAATCATCGGCAACCCCAACAGCGGCAAGACCACGCTGTTCAACCGTCTGACCGGCTCCAACCAACACGTTGGCAACTGGCCAGGCGTCACCGTCGACCGGAAGACCGGTCACATCCACTACCAGGGCGCCCGGGTGGACGTTGTCGACCTGCCTGGCATCTATTCGCTCTCGCCCTATACCCAGGAAGAGATCATCGCGCGCGAGTTTGTGCTGTCCGACGACCTGGACGGTATCCTCAATATTGTGGACGCCACCAACCTCGAGCGCAACCTGTACTTAACCATGCAGCTCATCGGCCTCGGGCTGCCTATGGTCGTGGCGCTCAACTTTATCGACGACGTGGAGGCCCAGGACATCCATATCGACTGCGCGCGGCTCAGCGAGCGCCTGGGCGTGCCGGTGTTCCCCATCTCGGCGCGGCGCGGCCTAGGCATGGACGCGCTGCTCCAGGCGGTCACGGGCGAGATGCAGCCGCCTACCCATCAGCCATCCTATCTGCACGGCGTGGGCGCAGCCATCCGGCGCGGCGCCGAGATCCTGGAGGCGACCGATATCCGCGCATGCAGCCGGCCATTCTACGCAGCCAAGCTGCTCGAGGACGACCCGCAGATCGTCTCCCACGTCCAGCTCACGCCCGAACAGCGCAAGGAGATGGACGACCTGGCCGACGCGCTCTCGGCGCACGAGATCGGACATGACCATGAGATGATGTTCGCCGACGCAGTCTACGACTATATCGAGGACATCGTGCGCAACAGCGTGCACAAGCCCGACCATCCCAAGCTGACCCCGACCGACCGCATCGATCGGGTCGTCATCAACAAGTGGCTGGCCGTTCCCATCTTCATCGCGATCATGGCGCTCATGTTCTGGACGACCTTCGGCCCGATCGGCGAGGGCCTCAAGGGCCTGCTGGAGACCCTTATCCAAGGCATGCTCGCGCCCTGGCTGGAAAACACGCTGCTCGCCCTGGGCGCGTCCGACTGGGTCATTGGCCTGACCTGTGACGGCATCATCGGCGGCGTGGGCGGCGTCGTCTCCTTCCTGCCCCAGATCGTCATCCTGTTCTTCTTCCTATCCATGCTGGAGGACACCGGCTATCTTGCGCGCATCGCGTTCATCATGGATACGCTGCTGCGGCGCATCGGCCTATCGGGCAAGTCTTTTGTGCCCATGCTGATGGGCTTTGGCTGCACGACGCCGGCCGTCATGGCCGCGCGCACGATGGAAAACGAGAAGGACCGCCGCATGACCATCATGCTCACGCCGTTTATGTCCTGCGGCGCCAAGCTGCCGGTCTATGCGCTGGTGGCTGGCGCAATCTTTGGCAGGAATGCCGGCCTTGTCATCATCAGCCTGTACGTATTCGGCATCCTGATGTCCATTTTTGCCGGCTTCCTGCTCAAGAAAACCGTCTTCCGCGATGTCTCGTCGGGCTTCGTGCTGGAGCTGCCGCCTTACCGGCTGCCCACCTTCAAGGGCACAGTGCGCGGCATGTGGGACAAGGCCAAGGACTTTATCACCAAGGCCGGTACGGTCATCTTCCTCATGTCCATCGTCATCTGGGTGCTGCAAAACTTTACGCCCACCTTCGCCGTCGCTGCCTCCCCCGAGTCTTCGATCCTAGGTGTGTTCGGCCGTTTCATCGCCCCCATCTTTGCACCGCTGGGCTTTGGCGAGTGGCAGGCTTCGGTCTCGCTCTTGACCGGCCTTGTTGCCAAGGAGGCCGTCGTCTCGACCATGAGCGTGCTGTACGGCGTGTCGGCAAGCGCCGACCTGGCCACCATCCTGACAGGCGTCTTCTCCCCGGTCGCGGCGTATGCGTTCCTGATCTTTATTTTGCTCTACATGCCCTGTATGTCTGCGTTTGCCACGATCAAGCGCGAGATGGGCGGCTGGCGCTGGGCGCTGGGCGCGGCGGCGTTCCAGACCTGCCTGGCCTGGCTGACGGCCTTTGTGGTGTACCATATCGGTATGCTTCTGTTCTAATCTTTGGAGGTGGAGTATGCGGCAGATTCATGAATCTGGCGAAAACTATTTGGAAGTAATCCTGGATATCCAGCGCGAGCTGGGCGTTGTGCGGTCGGTGGAGATCGCGAGGCGCGTGGGCGTGTCCCGCGCCTCGGTATCCAAAGCGCTCAGCGTGCTGCGCGACATGGGCCTGGTCGAGCCGGCCTACTACAGCGATGTGGTCCTGACCGAGGCCGGTCTTGCGCGCGCCAAGGAGATCCGCCACCGGCATGACCTGCTGTGCCATTACCTGCGGGATGTGCTGGGCGTGTCGCCCGCAGTTGCCGAGCACGACGCCTGCCGCATCGAGCACGTAGTCTCCAACGAGCTCATCGCGCGGCTTGAGGTGCTGCTGGCCGAGGCCGATCGCGCCGCAACCCCCACAAAGGAGCAGACGCCATGATACAGTTGATCGCCGCCGACCTGGACGGCACCCTGCTCGACAGCAACAAGCGGCTGTCGCCCGACCTGTTCCCGCTCATCCGCACGCTCGGCGCGCGCGGCGTGCGCTTTGCCGCCGCAAGCGGCCGGCAGGTGGACAACCTGCGCGCGCTCTTCGCCCCGCTCGCCGGCGAGATGCTGCTGATCGCTGAAAACGGCGCGGCGGTCTACGACGGGCCGCGCTGCCTGTTCGCCGACCAGCTTCCCGCGGCGTATTTCTTTGGGCCGATCCGCACCGTGCGCACGCTGCCCGGCGTGGGCGCCGTGCTGTGCACGCACGAGGGTGCGTTCATCGAGGCCGCGGACGACCCGGTCTTTGTCCAGAACGCCCGCATGTACTACGAAAAACTGGACGTCGTCCCCGATCTGCTGACCGTGCTCGCGCGCATCCCCGCGTTCAAGCTCGCGGTCTTCCAGAAGGGCCGCGCCGAGTCCGGCTGCTGGCCGGTGCTCCAGGCGTATGCCGGCCGCTTTGCGGTCGTGCTGTCCGGCGCGGACTGGGTCGATCTGATGAACCCTGCAACCAACAAGGGGACGGCCCTGCACCGCCTGGCGGGCGCGCTGCACATCCCGCTCACCGACACCATGGCCTTTGGCGATTACCTCAACGACTTTGAGCTCTTGTCCGAGGCCGGCCTGGCCTATGCCATGGAGAACGGGCATCCCGATCTCAAACGGATTGCCGACCGCATCGCCCCTTCCAACGACCAGAACGGCGTGGTGCGCGCCATCACAGCATATTTCGGTTTATAAGTACAGGCCAGCTCTGCGGCACGTGTCCCACGTGCCGCTTTTTTTGCCCGCAGCAGTATGCGCTGCCCCGGCCCTATGATATAATAAAGGAAATCCACCCGGAAGGAGCAAACCGCAATGTCTGTCCGCCCGATCGCCCTATGGATCTGTCTTGCGCTCAGCGCCGCCATACCTGCGGCGCTGACAGGCCTGCCGCAGGCGTCCGCCCAGGCCATGCAGATGCCCGACCTCCAGCGCGCAGCCACCGCTGCCGACCAGACGATCGCCGCCTGCGACCCGCAGGAGCAGGACAGCGCCGCGTTCTCCGCCCAGTTCGGTGCGCGGTGCGCCGAACTGGGCCTGCCCTGCCGCACGGTCACCGGCACCCGCCATGAGGCGTCCTATACCTGGAATCTCGTCCAAGTCGACGGCGCCTGGTACCACTGCGACCTATATCGCTATGCCCAGAGCGGTACCTGGGCGCTGCAGGGCTGCCTGCTCATTGGCGACCGCGATATGCACGCCGCCGGCGCCGATTGGGATCGCACAGCGATCCCCGCCTGTCCGCAATCCTTCTGGGAAGACGATGCGCTGCTGGCCGCGCAGGACCTCAGCAGCTGGCCCGCCCCGGCGGAGCCAGCCGGCATCCCGGTTTTGGTCGACGGGACCTACGCCATTTCCGCGCCCTATCTGTTGGACGGCTCCTTCTATGTGCGCCTGCGCGACTTGGCCGCCGCCATGCAGCACACGCGCAAGCATTTCGGCGTGCGCTGGGACGCTGCGGCGTGCAGCCTGACCATCATCCGCGGCGGGCTGTACCGTCCTTTCGACCTGACGCTGCCCCAGCCCGCCGCACAACCGCGCTACGACAGTACGGTCTCGCTCTTCTACAACGGCCGCGCTATGGATACGCTGCCCTTTGCGCTGGGCGACAGCTATTATTTCAAGCTGCGCGATCTGGCCGCCATGTTTGACTGCGGCGTGTGGTACGACGCAGCGGCGGAAACCGTGCAGGTCAACACCCGCCTTGGCTACTATGACGTACCCCAAACCTGAGACGTAAAGGAGGTATCCGAACTTGCGCAAGACCATCCTCTATATCGCTATGAGCCTGGATGGCTTCATCGCCGACCGCCAGCCCGGCGTCCAGTTTGTGCACGAGGATGCCCCCGCCTGCTTACCGGCCTGCGCGTCCAGGCCGGCAAACGCGCCCAGGCCGGCAAAGATATCTGGGTGTGCGGCGGCGCTGCGCTCGCGCAGGACTGCATCCGGGCCGACTGTATCGACCAATACCGCGCATCACAGTCATCCCCATCCTGCTCGGGCAGGGCGTACGTCTATTTCCCAGCGATGGGCCGTGCCTCCCGCTGCGGCTTCTGTCCGCAGTGTCCGCGGGCAGCATGACCGAGCTGACTTACGCGCGCAGATAAACCGTGAAAAATCGGCGAACACCTCTTGACATCCGACA
>DWWZ01000007.1 GCA_019119435.1 Candidatus Butyricicoccus avicola | reverse complement strand
CTATCTTATCACTTTTCACAGCTTGTCCAAAAAGAACAGCGCTGTTCTTGGGCAAGTATACAATACCGGCTTCCAAACTGCCCCAGACAGGCATCCTGCCTGTCCTTGCATGACAAAACCCCCGCCATCTCTGGCGGGGGCTTTGCTGAAGTAAGAGAAAAGGATTTTGCAAATGAGGCAGGGCATCGGCCTGGCTCAGGCCGGTTTCCCAATTATACCAAGCTGTTGAGCTTGTCGAGGTATTCCTGTGCGTTGTCCGGCGTGATGACCGAGCAGCCGGTGTCAATGAACTCCGGCAGTTCTTCGCCGTCCACAGCGTCCACCAGGCTCATAACGCACTGGTAGCCCATGTTGTAGGGGTCCTGTGCAACCGTGCACGAGATCGTGCCGTCCACGACCGCCTGGACGCCGGAGGAGATCCCATCAAAGCCGCAGATCATGATGTCGTCCGCAGTCAGGCCCTGCGAGCTCATCGCGCGCGCCGCGCCCAGGGCAACGTCGTCCGCGCAGCAGACAACAGCATCCAGATCCGGGTGGGTCTGCAGAGCGCCTTCCATGACATTAACCGCCTTGTCGCCGACGCCGTCGGTGTACTGGACATCGACAATCTCGCAGCCGCCCTCCTCAAGGGCCTTGGTGTAGCCGCTGACGCGGGCCTCGGAGGTGGACTCGCCCTGGATGTTGGCCAGGATCAGCACCTTGCCGCCCTCACCGATCTGCTCGGCGATGTACTGGCCGCCCTGATAGGCTGCGTCCTCATGCGCCGTGCCGATGAAGGTCGATGCGCCATCAAAGTTGGTATCGACTGCCAGGATCGGGATGTCCGCATTGCCCAGGACGGTTGCCGCCATGCCGGCATCCAGCGGCGCAATGGCAATGGCCTGCTTGGTGCCCGAGTTGAGGATGGTCTCCGCCTGGTTGAGCTGGCCCTCATAGTCGGTGTCGCTCGACGCGCCGTAGACCTGCGCATAGACATTGCCAAGCTCCTCCTCGGCCGCATCCACGCCAGCCATTACATAGCTCCAGTACTCGGAGGAAGTCGTCTTGAGGATGACGCCAACCTGGTACTCCTTGCTCTCCTCGTCGGTCGCAGCTGCAGTAGATTCCGCGGCCTGGCTGCCATCGGTACCAGTGGAAGCGGTCTGGTCGCCGCCGCAAGCGGTCAGGGAGAAGGTCATGATACCTGCCAGGACCATCGCGGTAACACGGGGGAATAAGCGCTTATACATAATATATCTCCTTTCAATCCAGGCAGCCCGGATGGCCGCCCAATATCTTCTCTTCTACTCTTCCAATCGATGGGGTCTGTATGCCTTCCGGCCAAGGGCTAGGATCAGCCGTAAACGCGGGCGACTTCCTCGCGTGCGAGCTGTACCCAGCGGTATGCATTGTACGGGGTATTGGCGATGGTGTGGTTATCCTTCATGATGAGCTCGACATGGTTGCCGCAAGCCTTGCACTTGGTCAAGACCTCGTTCAGGCGGCGGCGGATGTAATCCTCATCGATCTGCGGCACGGCGATATCGGTCGGGCTGACCTTGTGGCAGAAGACATAGTCGCCGCCCAGCATCTCGCTCATAAGCGGGATGTTCGCCCACTGGGAAACCGACACGCGGCGCAGGCGCGGGATCTGCTTGACATACTCGAAGCGCTTGTCCAGGCCCTCGCAGCAGCCGTAATAGTTGAGGCCAAAGCGCTTTGCCAGGCGCAGCTGATACGGCAGGATGAACTCCTTGAACATCTCGGGCGAAACCTCACCGGTCTCCTGGCTCTCGTGGAAGCCCCACATGTCCATCGTGGTGTTCGGCACCTCAGCATTCGGGTTGAGGTCGTTCGTCAGGCCCAAGCCGCCCGAACCGACATAGCAGTTGCCGGTGTTGGGCGTGAGCAGATGGTTCTGCTCGAGGTAGTCCAGCTTGGCCTCATAGCCGCGGGTGAATAGATCCAGGATCTCGTGCATTTTTTCCGGATAGTCGTAGAAATCGACCAGCATGTTCTCAAAACCGCGCAGGTCTACATAGGGATGGGTCAGCTCCATGCCCCACCACCACCAGTTGCGGCGCTCGACCGTCAGGATGCCGTCAAAGACATCGTGCGCGATGGCGGTGAAGGCGTTGGTCGCCTCCCAGTCAACCGTGATGACCGGCGTCTTGATGAGGGTGGACATATCAACGTCCTCTTCCATCATCTCGTCGGTGATCGGGCTCTCCCAGGTGTAGGCCTCGCCGTGAGCGGCGTCACCGATGACCTTCTTTTCGACGCCCCACTCGGAGTCATGCGCCATAAAGGGGATGTAGAACTTGGCCTCAAGAGGCTTGTCGCACTTAATCTTCTCGGCGTAGATCAGTTCCTTGTGCAGCCACATCTCCCACTCCTGGGCCATCTCGCCTTCGCACTGGCAGGTGAATTCCTGCGGCAGGAGCTCGTTCCAGCCGTTCTCCAGGTCGATATAGATGAGCGGACGGGTCTCCTTCAGGTCGTTGTGGTCACGCCACAGCTGGAACTTTTCCTTCTCCTCCGGGCGCTCGGCGTAATCGCGCATCTTCTTTGCCAGCTCCTGCAGGATCGCCTTGTCATGTTCGCTCATGACCGCCTGCTCCAGCGTCCAGCCGTGCTTGAAGATGTTTCCGTTTGTGCACTGGTCAAACCTCATAGTAAATCTCCTTTCAATTGTTTGCTCAACATCTGAATTTTTTTGAGAGACACCGTTCAAACATTGAGCACTTCATCTGCATACTTCACGCAATTTTGTTCTCGTAAATTCCTGTTCGGGAACTTTGTGGCTCTATCATAGCATGTAAAATTTGGATTTGCAACTGCCCCAAAATGCATCGGACTCTCATTTTGTGCAATATGCACACAAGTTTATTTCTGTGATTTTGCACAATTTTTATCGTTTTATTTTGGATATTTAAGTCAATATCCGCCAAGGCCAATCCGATTCCGATAGTTCCTTTCGCATTCTTCGCATTTGCAATCTTGCGGCCCGGATTGCGCAATCTTGCGCATTTTTTTCTCCACAAAAAACATGCGCATTTTCCGCAAGTATTTCCGTATTTCAAGTATTGTTTTCTATATTTAAAAATGATAAAACATTTGTTTAACATTTTTTATTCCACAAATTTGCGGTGTACACGCTCGCCAGCCCGCGTAGGCGGCGCCGGCACGGACCGATGCCCCGTATTTGTCGGTCAGGTTGCCAATTGCATCTACGCGCGAAATCTGTTATATTGAATATAACTTCAGCGTTTCCATTTGTTTTGTAGAGGAGATCTTCTTGCAATGCTCTGCCAGAATGAAACCGGTGTGCTGCCGGGGTCCGAACTGTTCTTTTCCACCATCGGCAGCACTACCCGGCGCCTGTTTTACTACATCAACTCCTGCGGCCACTACTATTGTGAGCGCGGCTATAAGATCCGGCGCGGCAGCATCGAAAACCTGCTGCTCATGTACATCGAGGCTGGGACCATGCACGTCGAATACGACGGGCACAGCTATGACGCGCACGCGGGCGACATCATCCTCATGGACTGCACCCTGCCCCAGTATTACGGCACGCCGGACTATGTAGAATTCTTTTGGATGCACATTTTGGGCGTCAACTCCTTTGAGTTGTGTGAATACCTGACACGGGCGCGCGGCGTCGTGCATCGCACGGCGAGCAACGAAAAAAATGCCGTGCTCATCCGCCGGCTGCTCGCCGAGTTCAAAAATGACCAGACTGTGCCCGATTCCGAGCGATCCAGCGTGCTGCATACCATCTTCTGCAACCTCATGCCGGACGCCAACAAGCAGGAATCCGCCCAGTCTGAAACGCCCGCGCACACGGCCGCCCGCTTCATCGAGTCCCATCTGAGCGAACCGCTCAGCCTGCAGCGGCTGGCCAGCCTGGTCAACCTCAGCCCGTCCCATCTCATCCGCCTGTTTCAGCAAGAGTTTCACCACTCACCCCATGAGTACATCATCCTGGCCCGCATGAACCACGCCAAGTACCTGCTCAAAACCACGTCCAAGCCGGTCAAGGCGATCGCGCTCGAGGTCGGCTACCGCACCGAGTCTAGCTTCACCAACGCCTTCACCGAAAAGGTCGGCATCTCGCCGCGACGCTTCCGCGAAGTCCCGCTCGGCTGACACATCAAAACTTCTTCTGGGGAGGCTTTACCTATGGATTTTTTGCAGCAATGTCTGCACTACTGCGACTTTGTCAAGACGCTGACCGGCACCCACTGCACCCTCATCCGCATCCCGGACGGCGGCTTCTGCCGGGAGCCGTTCCGCTCGGTCTGTGACAACTATGCCTGCAACGCCTCGCACACCCACCTGTACGGCGCCTATGAGGCCGACCGTTGGGACGGCAAGTACATCTATTACTGCCCGCGCGGCCTGGTGTTCATCGCAACCTCCATCCGCGACCCGGACGCCCAGAGCAGCCTGTGCATGATCACCGGCCCCATCGTCATGGCCAATTCGCTGGACGACCCCTATGAGGACAACATCCTCTCGCTCGAAAACGTGGACGGCATCCCGCGCATGACCACCCAGCAGACGCGCGCGCTGAGCGAGCTCCTGCGCGCGGCCATGGGCTATCTCTCGCACGAGGACCGCGCCCCGGACATCGACTCCGGCCGGCAGGCCCAGATGCTCAACGTCATGTATGACCTGTATTCCACGGCCTCCGCCGTCGAATATCCCATCGACAGCGAGCGGCAGCTGCAGCAGAGCATCCGCGCGGGCGACAAGGAAGGCTCTCAGCGGCTTTTGAATGTCTTGCTCTCGGCGCTATACCTGTCGTGCGGCAACGACCTGGACAAGATCAAGCGCCATGTGCACTCGCTCCTGGTCCTCATGTCGCGCGCGGCCATCGACGGCGGCGCGGACATCAACGATATCTTCCGTCTGAGCCAGTCCTATGAACCCGAGATCGAGCAGCAGCGCAGCCTGGAAGAACTCAACCGCTGGCTGAGCATGGTGCTGCACCGCTTCATCAACTTCGTCTTCGACTTTAACGACATCAAGCACCACAACGTCATCTACCAGACCACCGCCTTCATCAAGGAGCGCCTGTCGGACAAGCTGACGCTTGAGGAGGCGGCCGAACACGTCGCGCTGTCCAAGTCCTACTTCTGCCGTATCCTCAAGGACGAGCTCGGCTACACGTTCACCGAGTACGTCAACCACCTGCGGGTGGAGCGCGCCAAGCTGTACCTGAGCGACAGCACGATGTCGATCGCGGACATCGCCTACGCAGTCGGCTTCGACGACCAGAGCTATTTCACCCGCATCTTCAAAAAGCTGACCGGCGTCTCACCCGGCCAGTACCGCAAGAGCAAAAAATAAGCCTGCCGCCTGACTGCGGCGGAAAACAAAAAGGGCCGCTGTATGTTTAACATACAGCGGCCCTTTTTCCCTATGCATCTCCATGGCCAAAGCTCGTTTTGTCAATCTGCGTCCTCGTCCTCCTCGCACGCGACCGGCACGGCGCAGATCTTTTTGTTCGAGTAGTCGGCCTCTACCCGCTCGCCCGGGCGGCAGACCAGGAAGCGCTCCTCATCCCACGGGCCGGCAAGTAGCGCCTCAAAATAGCTCATATCGCCCGGCTCCTCAAAGTATTCCCAGCCAAAGTCCTGGGCCGCCTGCTTGGTGTACGCCTCGTACTCGGGGTACTGGCACAGCGGACAGGTAATATAGCCGCAGCTCTTGTAGTCGTGCATCCAGGAGTTGGTGCTCTCCATCAGGAAATCGGCGTTTTCCTCGCCGTACAGCTCAATATACTGTTCCCGTCTGCGGCGATAGTTTTCGGTCGATGGCGTAAACGCCTGCTCAATCCAGCCCGGATTGTACCAGTACACGCCGGGATGCTGTTGAAACAACGCGCGGTAGCGGTCGGCCGAGCCCAGGAAGAGCGAGATGCAGTCGTCGCAGCGCGGGATGACCAGCGGGATCGAGCGCGGCCGCAGGCCGACGACGCCGTTCGAGCACAGGCCATATCCAAGGCAGATCACGTCAAAGCGCTGATTTTGCTCCATCAGCTCATTTTCCCGCTCTACCTCGTCGATGGTGCGCTGTAATTCGTGCCGCAGGATATCGGGCGTCTCATGCAGGCCCTGACGCAGCCACCAGGTCCGGATGGGGTACTGACTCTCGCTGACCAAGTGGCTGATCTCCCGGTTCATGACCATGCAGCCGATAAATGCAATTCTCATCTTTCTCAACTCTCCCTGCGTTCGGTTTTTTCTCCATTATACGCAGGCCCGCGCGGCCTGACAAGAAAAATTTTGCATGCGCGCACTTATTTTTTGTTTTTGTACTTTTTTGACATGCTGCACGAAATTGTGCGCAGATAGTCCTATACACTTGGGCAGTCTCCCGGTATACTGGATTTATCCATAGAATTTTAACGAAAGAGATGATAGCCATGCGCATTGGGATCGGTATTGACACCGGCGGCACCTCGACCGACGCCGTGCTCCTCGACCTGGATACCCACGCCGTTCTGGACTCCGCCAAGGCGCTGACCACACACTACGACCTCATGACCGGCATCTTAAACGCGCTGGACGGCCTGGACCCTGACCTGTGCCGCAAGGCCGAGCTGGCCGGCCTGTCCACCACCCTCGCCACCAACGCCTGCGTCGAGGGCAAGGCGCGCAAGTCGCGCCTGCTGCTGCTCGGCATCGACTACAACGGCATCGTGCGCAACGGCGCGCGCTTTGGCCTCAACGACCCGGATGATATCCGCTACCTGCCCTGCCGCACGACCATCCGCGGCGAGGTGCTCGAGGAGCCCGACTGGTCGGTGCTCCGCCGCCATGCCAAGGAATGGTTCCACGACGTCGAGGCCGTCGCCGTGTGCGAGATCTTCGCCGTGCGCAATCAGGGCGTTTTGGAAAAGAAGGCTGCTCGTATCATCGCTGAGGAAACCGGCCTGCCAGCTGTCGAGTCCAGCACGCTCTTCGGCGACCTGTCCAGCCTGGAGCGCGCAGCCAGCGCGCTTTTAAATGCCGGCCTCATCCCGATCACCCGCGATTTCCTGGACGCGGCCCGCGACGCCTTCCGCGCGCGCGGCATCCAGGCCGAGATCATGGTCGTGCGGTCGGACAGCAGCCTGATGAGCTGCCCCTTTGCCATGGACCATGCGGTCGAAACGCTGCTGTCCGGCCCGGCGGCCTCGGCCCTGGGCGGCAGCGCGCTCGTCGGCGCCGCCCAGGCGGTCATCGTGGACATGGGCGGCACAACCACCGACATCGCCCTCATCGAGGACCGGCTGCCCATCCTGTGCGACGACGGCATCCGCGTCGGCAGCTGGAAAACGCTCGTGCGCGGCCTGTTCTCGACCTCGTTCGCCCTGGGCGGCGACAGCGTCATCCGCTGGAAGTTCGGCAAGATCACCATCGGCCCCGAGCGCGCCATCCCGCTCTCGCTGCTCGCCCGGCGCCATCCGGATATCGTCCAGACCCTGGCTGACCAGATCCGCGCGACGCCCGTGCACTCGCTGCCCCTGCACGAGTTCTTGACCCTGGGCCGCTCAGATTGGGACACCATCCCCATGAGCCCCGAGGAGGAACGCCTGTGCCGCGCGCTCGAGCGCGGGCCGCTCAGCCTGCAGCAGGCGGCCAACCTGCTGCACCTGGACAAATACCTGCTGGACACCACCTTCCTCGAGCAGTCGGGCGCCATCCTGCGCGCCGGGCTGACCCCGACCGATGTCATGCACGTGCGCGGCGACTTCACCGCCTATGACGTGGACTGCGCCCGGCTGGCCGTGGGCTTTGCCGCGGCCTCGCTCGACATGCAGCCCGAAAAGTTCTGCCGCCAGATCTATACCGAGATCGAGCACCGCATCTTCCTCGGCGTATCTCAGATGCTGCTCGAATATGCAAACCCCTACTTCCACAAGAACGGCCTGGACGAGGGCATCCAGGGCATGCTGGAGATGCAGTGGAAAAAGCGCAAGAAAGCCCCTGCGGGCCTGCTCCGCTTTGGCTGCTACACCCCGGCCACCCTGATCGGCATTGGCGGCCCCATCCATCTGTTCCTCAAGGGCGCAGCCGACGCCCTGCACGCGCCCTGCGTCATCCCCGACCATGCCCCGACGGCCAACGCGGTCGGCGCGGTCACCGGGCAGATCACGGCGAGCGTGTCGGGCGAGGTGCGCATCGACCACCGTGAGGCCGAGACCGCCGTATTCAAAGTGCTCATCCCCGGCATGGAGACCCGCTCCTTCGAGGAAGAACAGGACGCCGCCGCCTACTGCCTAGCCTGTGTGCGGGCCGAGGCCGAGCGCCGCGTGCGCGCCCAGGGCGCGGTCGGCGAGATCCGCGTGACCGACAGCACGGCCGACAACACCTACGACGACACCAAGCTGGCCACCCGCTTTACGGCCACGGCCAGCACCTATGTACATCCTGAGACAAAGGAGGACGACGCCTGAAACCCGGCGTCCTATCGAAAGCTATGCCTACTATCACCATCTTAACCGGCCACGACACCATCCATGCCGAGGCCCCGGAGGGCACGCTGCTGTCCTCCGTGCTGCAGGCCGAGCTGCCCACCTTCGCCCTGCCCTGTGCGGGCAACCACACCTGCGGCAAGTGCCGCGTGCAGGTCTCGGGCGCGGCCCTGCCCCCGGACGCGCAGGAGCTGTCGCTTCTGAGCGAGAAGGACCGGCAGGCCGGCGTGCGCCTGGCCTGCTCGTGCCGCATCGCGGGCGACCTGACCGTCACCGTCCAGACCGGCGGCAAGTCTAAGATCCTGGCCTGGAACAAGACGCCCGCCTTCGCGCGCACCGAGACCGGCTACGGTCTGGCCGTGGACATCGGCACGACCACGGTCGCCATGCAGCTGTTTGACCGCGCCACCGGCACGGTCCTGGCCGAGCAGCTGGCCGAAAACCGCCAGCGCAGCCATGGCGCGGACGTCATCTCGCGCATCGAGGCGTGCAAGACCGCCGGCCTGGACACGCTGTCCCGCCTCATCCGGGACGAACTCGAGCAGATGGCACGTGCCTGCCTGGATGAGGCCGGTCTCTCTGCCGTGGACGAGGCGGTCGTCACGGGCAACAGCACCATGCTCTATCTGTACGAGGGCATCGACCCGTCCGCCCTGGCCGTCGTCCCCTTCACCATGTCCACCTTCTTCGGCGGCATGAGCCGCCATACCCTGGCCGGCGCGCCGGTCTATCTGCCGCGCTGTATCGGCGCCTATGTGGGCGCAGACATCGTCTGCTCCATCCTGGCGTCCGACATGGTCCATCAGCCGGGCGTACAGCTCATGACCGACATTGGCACAAACGGCGAGATGGCCCTGCACAAGGACGGCAAGCTGCTGTGCTGCGCGACGGCGGCCGGCCCGGCCTTCGAGGGCGCGGGTCTGAGCTGCGGTATGCCGGCGGCGCCCGGCGCCATCCGCACGGTCGCGCTCACAGACGGCAAGGTCTCGTACACGACGGTCGGCGACCAGCCGGCGACCGGCATCTGCGGTTCGGGCATCCTGGACGTGCTGCGCGTCATGCTCGAGCAGGAGACCATCGACGACACCGGCTATCTGGAGTGCGAGGACGAAGCCGGCTACACCATCGGCGACAGCGGCGTGTGCATCACCCAGAAGGACGTGCGCCAGATCCAGCTCGCCAAGTCGGCCATCTGCGCGGGCCTTGTGACCCTCATGCAGGAGACTGGCGTGGACGCGGATACCGTGACCCAGTTCCACATCGCGGGCGGCTTTGGCAGCAGCATCAACTACGACTCGGCCGCGGCCATCGGCCTATTCCCCGAGGCGCTCACGCGCAAGACCAACTTTATCGGCAACGGCGCCCTGGGCGGCGCGGCCATGCTGCTGATGAACCGTGACCTGCGCGCGCAGAGCGAGCGCATGGCGGCCGAGGCAACCGAGCTGTCGCTCTCTGCCAGCCAGACCTTCATGGACGCCTATGTCGACTGCATGTCGTTTATGGCTTTCTGATCCGCTGCCTACAAACTGCAAAAAGAGGATGTACCCGGCTGGGTACATCCTCTTTTTTATGCCGAAACCTGTGTTATTCTTCCTCGATCAGGTCATCGAGCTCGTCAATATACGGCGTATCGCAGCACAGCTCCATGGGCGCCTGCTTGGCGAAGATCCCGACGGCGGCAGCCGACTTGGTAATGGGCTGCATGGTGCCCGCGCCGGCGACACAGCCGCCCGGGCAGGCCATGCCTTCGAGCAGATAGCCGTTGTACTTGCCGGCCTTGGCCAGCATCATCATCTTCTTGCACTCGGCCAGGCCCTGGGCGCTGACGACCTTGGCCTCAAAGCCAGGCTCCAGCTTCTTGAGGCTGTTGACGACCGCCTTGGCAACGCCGCCGCTGACGGCAAAGTTACGGCCGTCGGTCGACGCCTTGTAGGTGGCCTCAATGCCCTCGATATTCTCAAGGTCAATGTTCTTGGCGTTGAACAGGCCCATGGTCTCCTCAAAGGTCAGCACGAAGTCCACGTCGCTGCGCACGGTGCGGCGGCGGGCCTCCAGCTTCTTCGCCGCGCAGGGGCCGATAAAGACGACCTTGGCGTCCGGCTGGTGGCGCTTGATCATGCGCGCGGTCAGCGTCATGGGCGTCAGCGCCATGGAGATGCAATCCTTATAGTCCGGGAACTCCTGCTTGGCCATGACCGACCACGCCGGGCAGCACGAGGTGCCCATGAACGGGATCTTCTCGGGCACGTGCTCGAGGAAGTCCATGGCCTCCTGGGTGGCGCACATGTCCGCGCCAACGGCGACCTCGACCACGTCGGTAAAGCCGAGCTGCTTCATAGCCGCATACAGCTTTTCGGCCGTCACCTTGGGGCCGAACTGGCCGACGAAGGCCGGCGCGACGGCCGCATAAATCTTCTTGCCCTTCTTGAGCGTGCGCGCGACCTTGAAGATCTGCGCCTTGTCGGCGATGGCGCCGAACGGGCAGTTGACCAGACACATGCCGCACGAGACGCACTTGTCGTAGTTGATCTCGGCGCGGCCATGCTCGTCCGAACCGATGGCGCCCACGCCGCAGGCCTTGGCGCACGGGCGCTCCTGCTTGACGATGGCGTTATAGGGGCAGACATCCTGGCAGCGGCCGCACTTGATGCACTTGGTCTGGTCGATGACCGAACGGCCGTTGACGATGTGGATGGCGTCCTTGGGGCAGACCTGGGTGCACGGATGCGCCAGGCAGCCCTGGCAGCCGTCGGTCACGACGACCTGCTTTTCCGGGCAGGCGTGGCAGGCGAACTTGATGATATTGATGAGCGGCGGCTCATAGTACGATTCGCTCGTGCTGTTCTCGATGCCGTCCGAGATGGGCGTGTTGGCGTCGGCGTCGCGCGCAGAAAGGCCCATGGCCAGGCGCAGGCGCTCGCCAACGATGGCGCGCTCGAGGAAGACGCTGTCGCGGTAAGCGGCGTCCTCGGTCGGCAGGATCTGGTAGGGCAGGGATTCGAGCGTCTTGGCAAAGTCCTCGGTCTTTGCCTCGTCGGCGCTCTCGAAAGCCATGCGCGCGATCTCGGTGTAAACGCGACGGCGAATCTCGTTGATGCTTGTGTAAACTCCTCGCATGCAGGGGGGCTCCTTTCACGGTTGCTGATTTTTCTTTCGATCTCGTGCTTTTAGTATAATATGTTCCCTCGCGTTTCGCAATCCCCTGCGGCCGATTTTATTGGGAATTTCCCCGGAAAAAACACCGGTTTCCGGTTTTGTTTTTTACTATTTCACAGATTATTTCGTCCTTCTTTTCGTCCGTCGTACGTGGACGCCAGAATTTTATTGTCCAGCCAAAAAATACATTACCCAGTAAATGGTCTAACCAATCGTTCTTTTCCCGCATGCCAATCCGCCATCCGGCGTAGGAAATGACGGAAATACTGCACAGGACGCGCGAAAAAAAGAGGCCGGCGATCGGCCGGCCTCCAGTCTTCCCGGGCGCTTGCGCCCGGTCTGTTTCCGCCATGCGCCCGCGGCGTAAGGCGAAAACATTTTGTAACATTTTTGTGCGCCTATGCGCAGAGCGCCTCAGCGGTACGACAGCAGGGTGCCGACGTCCTTGCGGCGCGGCGCTGCCGGCGTCTCGTCCGGGTAACCGACCGCGATCAGGGCCATCAGCTCCTGGTCCTCGGGCACGCTCAGGCTCTTTTCCACCTCTGCGCGGTCAAAAACGCCCATAATGACCGTGCCAAGGCCCAGGTCGTGCGCGGCCAGACAGAAGGTCTGCGCGGCAACGCCGCAGTCAAAGTACTGCCAGCCGCCTTCGCGGTCGGTCGTGAACGAGCCGTCGCGCTCGTAGCCCGAGCGGTTC
This sequence comes from Candidatus Butyricicoccus avicola, assembly GCA_019119435.1. GTDB lineage: Bacteria > Bacillota > Clostridia > Oscillospirales > Butyricicoccaceae > Butyricicoccus > Butyricicoccus avicola. Next base: position 12,808 of record DWWZ01000007.1, on the reverse strand, counting down.
TTGACGAAGGTCTGGGCGATGAGCACCGGGCAGCTCTCCAGGATGCGTGCGTTATAGCTCGGCACGAACTTGCACAGCGCCTGGCGGAGCGCCGGGTCCTCCACGGCGATATAGCGGCTGATCTGGGTATTCTTCCAGGACGGCGCCATGGACGCCAGCGAGACCACCTTCTCCAGCGTCTCATGCGCGACCGGCTGGGCGGTGAACTTGCGCACGCTACGGCGGGTTACGATACAATCTTGTGCATTCATAGGTATCAGTCCCTCACTTTCCACTTTTATGATAGAACAGATATAACCCAAAGTCAATTGCGTCCGCGCATAAATCTACCAAATTTTTATGCATAAATAACCCAAAATTTCACAAACTAGCGCAATCCCCCGGCGCGCCGCAGGCCAATTTGACAAGGGCGGCCAGACGTGTTAGAGTGGACTTACAAATCCTGCCGGCGCCCGGCGCGCTGGCACTTGAAAGCGAGGAATGATCTATGCAAAAAACCGTTCCCGCCCGCGCGGACTGCGACCCGCAGTACCAGTGGGCGCTGACTGATATCTTCCCCACCGACGCGGCCTGGCAGACAGAATATGACCGGACAATGGCCGCGCTTGACACGCTGCGCGGCTACGAGGGCCACCTGGCGGACTCGGCCGACACGCTGCTGCGCTATCTGCGCCTGGGCGACGAGCTGGGCCAGGCGCTCGACGCACTCGGCAACTACGCCCAGCGCAAGTCCGACGAGGACACGCGCGTGCCGGCCTATCAGCAGATGGCCGCCGCGTTCACCAACCTCGCCGTCGCCGCCGCCCAGGCCGACGCCTTCTCCACCCCGGAGCTGCTCGCCATCCCGGACGAGACGCTGGACGCATTCTATGACGCCGCGCCCGGCCTTGCGCACTATCGCCTGCTGCTCACGCGCATCCGCCGGCAGCGCGCGCACACGCTCTCGCGCGAGGGCGAGGCCCTCCTGGCCGCTGCCGGCCAGATGGGGCAAGCGCCGGATGATATCTTTTCTATGCTCAATGACGCCGATATGGCTTTCCCGGACGCCATCGACAGCATGGGCCAGGCTCATCCGGTCACGCACAGTACCTTCGTGCCCCTTCTCCAGTCGCCCGACCGCGCCCTGCGCGAGAACGCCTTCCGCGCGCTCTACAGCGTATACGGCCAGTTCCGCAACACCTCAGCCGCCGTGCTCTCGGCCCAGATGAAGCAGCTGCAATTCTTTGCCGATGCGCGCCGGTATGATTCGGCCCTGCAGGCGGCACTTGAGGCCAACGAGGTGCCGACCGAGATCTATCACAACCTCATCGCGGCCGTGCGCCGCGGCCTGCCCGCCATGCACCGCTATATGCGCCTGCGCAAGCGCGTGCTCGGCGTGGACGATCTGCACTTTTACGACCTGTACACGTCCATCGTCCCCGACCAGGACTTTGAGATCGGCTACGACGAGGCCAAGCAGCTCGCGCTGGATGCGCTCGCACCGCTCGGGCCGGACTACCGCGCCATGCTGGAGGAAGGCTTCCAGGGCCGCTGGATCGACGTCTATGAAAACCAGGGCAAGCGCTCGGGCGCGTACTCGGCCGGGCCGTACGGCACGCATCCCTATGTGCTGCTCAACTACACGGGCACGCTGAACGACGTGTTCACGCTTGTGCACGAGATGGGCCACGCGCTGCACTCCTACCTGTCCAACAAGAATCAGACGGCCACCTATGCAGGCTACGTCATCTTTGTAGCCGAGGTCGCCTCGACCTGCAACGAGTCGCTGCTCATGCAGCACCTGCTTGACAAGACGGCCGACAAACGCCGCCGCGCCTATCTCATTGGCTATTTTCTCGAGCAGTTCCGCGCCACGCTGTACCGCCAGACCATGTTCGCCGAGTTCGAACTGTGGTGCAGCGAGCAGACCCAAAAGGGCGTACCGCTGACGGCCGAGTCGCTCTCGGCCAAATACCAGGCACTCAACCGCGACTACTATGGGCCTGACGTCGAGCCCGACCCCGAGATCGCGCTGGAGTGGGCGCGCATCCCCCATTTCTACTACAACTTCTACGTCTATCAGTATGCCACGGGCTATGCTGCGGCCATCGCCCTGTCCCGCCGCATTCTGCAGGAGGGCGCGCCGGCCGTACGGGACTACCTGGACTTTTTGTCCAAGGGCTGCTCGGCCGACCCGGTGACCCTGCTGAAGGGCGCGGGCGTGGATATGGCCTCCCCTGCGCCGGTCGCGCAGGCGCTGGAGCTGTTCAGCCAGTTGGTCGGCGAGCTGGAAGCCCTGCTTGAGGCATAAAAAAACGCCCGCGCGGGCCGTTTGCCGTCCGCCGGACATGTCAATAGGAAAAACGCCGGATTTCCATGTCCGGCGTTTTTTGCTATACTGTTTTCAGAGAGAAGGCAAACGGCCTGGACGCTCCCAAACCGACAGACATAGACCAACCCGAGAGGCCTGTCCGCGCCCGTCTTCGCCCCAGCCCCGAACGGTGCCATGCAGTTCCCCACATGGGGCCACCCATTCCCGCAAAAACCGGAATGTATATAAGGAGCAGATAGAAGACACAGTTAGAAGACGAGAGAGCGCACACGCGCGCAGGAATTTTTTCCCGCCTGCGGCGGATGCCTGTCCGGCGTGTCTTACGACTTCCACGCCTCCCACCATGCGGAGAACGGCGCGGTGTAGTTGGTCTTAAAACCGGTCAGGCTGTGCGTACAGATCTTCTTCCAGCCCTCGGGCGTGTCGCCCAGGTTGGAAAAGACCAGGATATTGTGCGCATGCAGCCAGTCGATATCCTCCCGCTCGATGGCCTCAATGTTCAGACCGACCTCAAAGAGTTTCATGGACGGGATCTTCTCTTTCCATGCCTCGGTCAGGCGGCGGATGTTCGCGCCCAGCTTGACCCCCTCGGGCAGCCCGTTCTCGCGGGCATACGCCTGGATCTCGTCGATGAGCGCGGGCTCACCCGAAAAGATAATGCAGTCGCTGCGCCCCGGAAAGGCCTCGAGCTGGCGGCACAGTTCGGGCATCATGCCCGGTGCTTTGTACTCGATCTCCAGGATGATGCGCCGGGTGAGCTGGCTCATCCAGCCCAGCAGGTCGGACAGCCGCATGAGCCTTGCCACGCGCGGCTCCTCGGCCAGCTCCCGGTCATAGGGATGGTCGGGGTCCATGCCGAGCTGGCGCACCGCGTCCACGGCCTCGTCTTCCTGGATGCCGTCCGGCTTCCAATTGTCCATCAGGTGATTGGCGTACGGCAGCTCCAGTTCGGCCAATTCCGCCCAGGTGCAGTCCGCCACAGCGCGCGTGCAGGGGTGGGCCGAACCACAGGTCAGCCGCGCCAGCGTCTCGTCATGATGGATGACGATGACGCCGTCCCGGGTCATCCGGATATCGATTTCCAGCCCCTCAATGCCCGCGTGATAGGCCGCGCGGAAGGCTTCAAGCGTATTCTCCGGCGCGGCCTGGCAAATGCCGCGATGGGCCAGCCGCCACGGGCCGGTATACTGCTTTTTCATGGGTACTCGTCTCTCCTTCTTCACGCGGCGGCGCCGCACGTTTTCCAGCTTCACTATACCGCGTCTTCCCGGCAATGTCAACAAATTTTTGGTGAAAATTTACAATTTTTTATCGGTTTTTTTCCGACCTTCTGCGCACCTAGCTGCTTTTTATGCTTCATCATGCACGCATAGCACACACGGAACTTGGACGAGAGCGGCATGGGCGCATGGCAGATCTGGCAGCTCTTGCCCTTTTGGGACAGCTCCCGCACGAGCAGCTCATTGATGCGCAGGGCGGTCGCCTCCTTCTCGGCGCGCAGCCAGTCCAGGTCGACCGGCTGACGGAAGGCCCGGCAGAAGGAATAGTACAGATCCAGCATCTGGCTATATAACTCCAGCCCGTCGAGTGAGGCCTTGCCGCGCCGGGGCGGCTCGATCGTGCGGCCGTCCAGGTATTGGCCGCAATAGAGCAGGAAATAGTCCAAAAGCTCGCCCTCCCGCTCGTCAAACGGGATGGTCGCCGCGCGCAGCGACTGCTCCTTGTCCAGCGCAAGGCCGGCCTCCTCCAGCGTCTTGAGGATAAAGATATAGCGGTCAATGGGCATCTTGCGATAGGGCGCGATGGCCGGGATACTGTTCCACACCTGGAGGACCTCTAAGAGGTCGTGGTCCACGCGCAGAACTAGGTCGGAGAAGCCCAGCATGGCCTCGCGGATGGGCGTGGCCGGGGCGTCAAATCCCTGCCAGATGGTCTCGCTGTCCATGGTCGCGGTCACAAAGCCCTGGTCATACACGCCGAAGCGCCCGGCACGGCCGCCGATCTGGCGGATCTCCTCGGGGCGCAACGGCCGGTTATGCTGGCCGTCAAACTTGCGGTCGCGCGTGAAGACCACGCGGCGGATGGGCAGGTTAAGGCCCATGCCGATGGCGTCGGTCGCAACGAGCACCCGGGTCTCGCCGCGCAGGAAGCGCTCCATCTGCAGCTTGCGCGTGGCATAGGGCAGCGCGCCGTAGATGATGGAGGCCGGGATGCCCGCCCGGCGCAGCGCCTCGGCCAGCATGAGCACGTTGCGCTTGGAAAAGGCGATGAGCGCGTCGCCCTCCTCGATGTCGTCCAGCGTGATGGGGTGGTCGAGCAGGATGAGCTCGGACTTGCGCGCATGGCGCCGGACTTCGTACGGCTCGCCGCAGCTCTCGATCAGGCGGATGAGGATGGGCAGGCCCTCTGGCGCTGTGCACAGGTGGATCTCCCGCGCGCAGCAGCCTAGGATCGCACGCGTCCAGGCAAAGCCGCGCTCGCGGTCGGCGATCATCTGGCACTCGTCCACGACCGCCACGTCATAGGTGCGGCTGGGGTCCAGCTTTTCCACGGTGGAGGCGATGTGGGTCGCGCCCGGGCGGATGTCCTCCTCCTCGCCGGTCAGCATGCTGCAGCACACGCCGCGCTCCAGCATGGATTCCTGCACCTCGAGCGCGAGCAGGCGCAGGGGCGCCAAATATACGCCGCTCCCGGCCTGGGCCAGGCGGTTCAGGCTGTCATAGGTCTTGCCCGTGTTGGTGCCGCCGACGTGGATGACAAAGCGGCGCTCCATCATGCGCGCCGCCGGATACTCGTCCTTGGGATCGACCGTGATGAGGTCGGAGAGCTGGCTGCGGATCTTGGCCGGGATGTAATCGACGAGATAGATCTGGTAGAGTGGGCTGTCCAGCAGCTTGCGCGCCGGGAAATCCGGCATGGCCAACAGCTGGCGGGCGGGCACCGGCTCGCCGCGGCCGGCGTACTCATACAGCATGACCGCAGCCACGCGCACGAGCGCGGCCATGTAGCCCGCGCGCACGCGCGCCGTCAGTGCCCGCTCACGCTTGGTCTGTCCCCGGCCCAGCCAAGGCGCGCAGGCCACGATGCGCTGGGGGTTTTTGAGATACTTGCTGTGGCGCACATCGGCACCGGTCATCTCCAGCACCGTGCGCAGGCCGTCCTGCGCCTCGGCGGCCGAGCGCGTGCACGGGATACTGCCCTCCTGCAGGGCGGCCAGGATGCCCTGATGCAGGCGGCGCACGAGCAGCATGGCGTCCGGGTCGGACTCGGTCATATCGGCGAGCGCCTGGGCGTCAAAGGCCTGCTCGAGCGCAAGCCCGCCCAGGAAAGCCCGCTCACGCCGGGCGCGCTCCTGCTCACGGCGGCGGACCTCCCGCCCGGCACGGCGGCGGCTGACGCGCTCCAGCATGCCGCGCACGTCCGGCCGGTTCTCCAGTGCCTGGACGTCGGACAGCGCCCACAGCCGCACAAGCTTCTGGCTGTTCTGGTGGTGCGGGTTGCGGCCGCGCACGGGCGCGGGCAGCTTCTTGACGATCGGGTCGGTCCAACCGCGCGCGTACAGGTCGCTGACGGTCAGCCACTGGTCTTCGTTGGGTTCGAGCATGGGGTCGCCTCCGGGAATGAAAGATATAACAAAAGCCGCCCTCCCTGCCAGCAGGGATCGGGGCGGAATGGGTCGTAAACAAGATTATTATAACATTTCCCGCGCCAAAGGACAAGGCATTCCTGCCCGCCGGCCACACGGCGGCTCATGTGTGCAAAACATCCGCTTTTTCTCTCTTGTTTTTGGAATATTCGGCGGCGCCGCGTCCGCCGGACATAAAAAAGAAGAAACCACCCCTCCGCGGTTTCTTCCTCGCCTTATAACATCGCCCGCTCAGTAATCCAATCGTAGACGATATCCCGAAAGTGAACGGCAGCAGCCCTGTTTTGGTTGAGTTTTTGCGCGATCTCCTCGGCGTCCGCCCGCCTGGCCGTGACATCGGGCAGCACGTCAAGCAGGTGCCCATGGGCGCTCATCGCGATGCCAAATGCGCCGTCCCGTGCCGAAATCGGCTCAATCACCGTGAAACAGGGTTCCATAGGGCGTTCCCCCTTTCCGGTTTTATTGTAGCACTGCGGTTTTGTACGCCTTGTCGGATTTTGTCGAGGCATCTGTGACGTTTTGTGCACATTTTTCAACACTTTTATCTATTTCCGGCGGAAACACCGGCGGCATAAAAAAACGCCCGCGCACGGGGCGCAGACGTTTTTCTTCATTTCGGTCTATCAACAGATTAGATGGCACGGGTAACCTTGCCGGAGCGGAGGCACCGAGTACATACGTTGATATGGCGGGGAGTACCGTCGACCAGAGCCTTAACTCGACGGACGTTCGGCTTCCAAGTTCTGTTGGAACGTCTGTGGGAGTGGGAAACCTTGATACCAAAGGTCACGCCCTTGCCGCAAATATCGCACTTTGCCATTTTTCCTGCACCTCCTTATCTAATAGGCATTGAGTAACGGATATTATAATAGCACAAACCGTCCGGCAATGCAAGCCTTTCCGCCGATTTATTTTGAAAACTTAAAACAAGTTTTTTCGGTTTTTCGCCCAGCCATTGAAATGCCCTGTCCGCTCCGTTATAATAAAGGTATCTTACTCGCGTACGGTAGGAGGATTTCTGTTATGCAGCTAAAAGAATTTGGTGTGTGCCTGGGCGACCTGATCCAAGAGTTCAATTTTGAGGTCGTCTACGGCCCGGAAAACTTTGAACACGTCGAGATCACCAAGACCGACGTCAGCCGTCCTGCGCTCCAGCTCGCCGGCTTTTTCGACTACTTTGACCCCAACCGTATCCAGATCATGGGCAAGGTCGAGACGACCTTCGTCGAGCACATGACCCATGAGGAGCGCGCCCTGTGCTTTGACAAGCTGTTCGGCTCGGGCATCCCGGTCATGATCATCTCGCGCAACATCGACGTATTCCCCGAGTGCCTGGCGGCGGCCAAGAAATACAATGTGCCCCTCTTGCGCACCAATGAGTTTACGTCCACCATCGTCAACGCCCTTGTGGCCTCGCTCAAGGTGTCGCTCGCCCCGCGCATCACCCTGCATGGCGTGCTCGTCGAGATCTACGGCGAGGGCGTCCTGCTCCTGGGCGACTCCGGCGTCGGCAAGTCCGAGACCGCCATCGAGCTGGTCAAGCGCGGCCATCGCCTGATCGCAGATGATGCCGTCGAGATCAAGCGTGTCTCTGACAAGACCCTGGTCGGCACCTCGCCCGACGTCATCCGCTACTTCATCGAGCTGCGCGGCATCGGCATCGTCGACGTGCGCCGTATCTTCGGCGTCGGCTCGGTCAAGCTGACCGAAAAGGTCGAGCTCGTCATCAACCTCGAACCCTGGGAAGAGGGCAAGCAGTACGACCGTCTGGGCCTCGAAGGCCAGACCACCAGCATCCTGGATATCACCGTCCCCTCGCTGACCATCCCGGTCCGTCCCGGCCGAAACCTCGCTGTCATCATCGAGGTCGCCGCCATGAACGACCGCTACAAGAAGATGGGCTTTAACGCGGCAAAGGACCTGCAGGACCGCATGCTCAAGTCCTTTGGCGGCGGTGCATAATCCCATGGGTATGACCCACACAAAAGGCAGGCGCGCCCTGCCTTTTTTCCATCCCGCCGCGCGGGCGGCAACTGAAACGTTTTCTTTGGAGGAACCCTCTTATGATGAGACTTGGCATTGACCTTGGCGGCACCAACACGGTTGTCGGCCTGTGCACCCCTCAGGGCGAGCTGCTCGACAAGATGAGCGCGCCGACCAAGACCGGCGACCCGGACGGCCTGTGCGCGGTCATGCACAGCCTGTGCCGCCAGATCTGCGACAAGCACGGCGTGGCCTATGCGGACGTCGAGCGCATCGGCATCGGCCTGCCCGGCACCCTGGTCAAGGCGACCTGCACCCTGACCTTCGGCACCAACCTCGGCATGTCGAACGTCTGCTTCGCCCACGCCTTTGAGCCCGATTTCACCTGTCCGGTCGCCATCGACAACGATGCAAACTGCGCCGCCCTGGGCGAGTTCGCCGGCGGCGCCGGCCGCGGCACGCGCAACCTGCTCATGGTCACGCTGGGCACGGGCGTCGGCGGCGGCATCGTGCTTGACGGCAAGCTGTACACCGGCCGCGAGGACATCGCGGGCGAAATCGGCCACATGGTCATCGTGCCGAACGGCGCACCCTGCAACTGCGGCCGCCACGGCTGCCTTGAGACCTACGCCTCGGCCACTGGCCTCATCCGCCTGGCCACCGAGGCCATGGCCGACGCGCCGAATACCTGCCTGCACGCCATGGCGCAGGGCAACGGCGGCAAGCTGACCGCCAAGATGGTCTGCGACGCGCGCGACCAAGGCGACGCCGTGGCCAGCCGCGTGTTCGACGACTACTGCGACTATCTGGCCTGCGGCCTGACCAACCTCGTCAACGTCTTCCAGCCCGACGTCATCGTGGTCGGCGGCGGCGTGGCCGGTTATGGCGAAAAGCTGCTCGCACCGCTGCGCGAGCGCGTGCACCGCGAACAGTTCAAGGTCGGCCCGGAGGGCACGCCCATCGTGCGCGCCACCCTGGGCAACGACGCCGGCATCATCGGCGCGGCCCTGCTCTGAGCCTGTATTTTTGTGTAAACCTGCTAAAAATCTGCATATTCCGCTCCCTTTCTTGATTTCCTGCGGTTTTTTTGTTATAATATGTTTCAAAGTGTTTTGCATTCACCCCCGGACAAAAAAGGAAGACGCATTGATATGAAACGATTGGTTGCAGGCATTTTATCGGCCGCCCTGCTGACTTCGGCAGCAGGCGCGGTCTCCTATGACCCGGAACAGGCGGGCGCACAGGCCGCCGTCTCGCTCAGCCAGAGCGTCAGCGAGCCGGTCATGGCCGCCGCCCTGACCGCCTATCCCGCTACCATGACCGTCCTGCTCGACGGCGAGCAGGTCCGGCCGGTGGGCTACAATATTAACGGCAACAACTACTACAAACTGCGCGACATCGCCATGATCTTAAACGGGACCACGGCGCAGTTCGGCGTCACCTGGGACCGCAAGACGCGCTCGATGGATCTCACGCCCGGTACCGGCTATGAGGCCGTCGGCGGTGAGCTCGGCGCGATCCCGACCCAGAACGCCTCGGCCCAGACCGGGAACCAGGCCGTGCTCATTAACGGCTCTACCGCTTCCCTGACGGCCTACAATGTGGACGGCTACAACTACTTCAAGCTCGTGGACCTTGGCGACGCCCTGGGCTTTGCGGTCGACTATGAGGCTGACACGCGCACGGTTGTGCTCACCACGCCGCAGCCCGAAACGCCGACCCCGGACGAGCCTGAGACGCCCGCTGAGCCCGAGCCCGAACCGGAGCCCGAACCCGCGCCGGCGACAGCCGTGGACGGTACGCTCAAGATCTGGATCGACCCCGGCCATGGCGGCTCGGACTCGGGCAACGTTGCCACCTCCGCGATCCCCTTTGACGACTATTGGGGCGTGCACCACGACGGCAACACCAAGATTTACGAGAAGGACTTTAACCTGGCCGTCTCGCTGATCTTGCAGGACATGCTGGAGGACGCCGGTGTTGAGGTGCGCATGACCCGCGACGACGACTCGACTGTGGACGCCACCACGCGCAAGCAGCTCTTCAGCACCGAGGGCGGCGGCTATGACATGATCTTCAGCGTGCACCATAACGGCTATTCAACCTCGACGCCCAAGGGCTCGGAGATCCTCATCCAGATCGCCTACGAGAACGGCGGCGCCGGGCAGGAGTTCGGCGACCTGCTCAAGCAGGAGTATGTCGCCCTGGGGCAGGACTGGCGGCGCTTTGTCTTTGAGCACAGCGGCAGCGACCCCACAAAGGACTATTACTTTGTGCTGCGCTCGGCCCAGGAGGGCGGCGCGCTGGCCTTTATCAGCGAGTTCTGCTTTATGAGCAACCCGGACGACCAGTTGTGGCTGCTGTACACCGAGAACCTGGAAAAGGAAGCGACTGCGCAGTTCAACGCGATCATGAAGTATTTTGAGACCCATCCGTATTAAACGGAACCGCACCTATTTGCAGAAAGGGAGTAAGACATCGATGGAATCCAGAGTAGAGCAGGCGGTTGCCCTGCACCAGAAGGGCTACAATTGCGCCCAGGCCATTATCTGTACCTACTGTGACCTGTTCGGCGTGGACGAGCAGACGGCCTACAAGATGAGCGAGGGCTTCGGCCTGGGCATGGGCATGATGGAGACCTGCGGCGCGCTGACCGGCGGCCTGATGGTGGCCGGCCTCAAAAACAGCGCAGGCGTAGAGGAGCCGGGCAAGACCAAGGGTTCGACTTACAAGATCAACCGCGCCATGGGCGAGGCGTTCCAGAAGGCAGCGGGCTCGATGCTGTGCGCCGAGCTCAAGGGCCGTGACACCGGCACGCCGCTGTGCTCATGCGAGGACTGCATCCGCCACGGCGCCAAGATCGTCGAGGAGCAGCTGCTGTCCGACCGCTGAGCGCGGGCTCCCCGCAACCGTGATGGGGTTAGGAAGCTAAATTTCAGCCAACACGAACATAAAAGGCGTGGCCGGTGGGCCACGCCTTTTGTTGCGTATGGAATGCGTATAGAAAAAGTAAGCGCCGCCCGCAGGCGGCGCTTTTTGAGCCCAGTGTGCTTGCCCTGTGCCGAAATTTTGCGGCCTGCCGGGCAAAGCCTTACGCTTTCTCGAACACACAGACCACCATCTTGACAAAACACTCCTTGAGCAGCGGCAGCTTGGCCAGCGGTGCAAAATATCTGCGCAGTGGCACCTCGCGGTAGTACGCCTGCTTCATGCCCGCATTAGCGCGCAGGCCGTTGAAGCGCTTGATGGTCATGTGGTTGATATAGGAGAAGTACTCCTTGCCTTGCGCGTTCTTGGAGATGCGGAAGGCAATGCGTGCATCGCCGTCCGGCACGGTCTTGCACAGCTCCTTATAGGCCGCCACCAGCGTATCCTCGGAGAAGAACAGGTGCACCCACGGAATGGCGATCAAGTCGGACAGGTGTGCGCCAAAGGGATGGTAATACGGCGGGAAATTGACATACAGCCGGCCGCCGGGCTTGAGGATGCGGCGCACCTCAGCCAGCACCAGGTCGGGCCGCGCGACGTGCTCCATCGCGTCGTTCATAATGATGGTGTCAAAGCTATTGTCCGGGAACCCGGTGTTCGCCGCATCGCCCACGACAAAGGTGAACTTGTCCGCAAAGCCCAGCTCACGCGCGAGCGCCTCGGCTTCCTCCTTGTAGTGCGCCACGATATCCATACCGACGATCTTCTCGACGCCCTGCGAGGCATAGTACATGGTCTTGCCGCCCGCGCCACAGCCCACATCCAGGACGGTCTTCCCGGCAAACATCTCCTCGGTGGTATAGTGTTCGCGGTAGAACGCGATCGTGTCGCCACCGCGCTTATACTGCCACATGGCATAGCTTTCCTTGCCCTCGTTCTGCAAATTGAAGGGATGGACGGGCAGCGGAAACAGGCGGTTCACCGCCAAGAGAAACTTTGTCATCATTTCTATCTGTCAACTCCTGTATCGAATCCTGTTAATCACGCTTTATTATAAAGCAAAATGCAGGAAAATGCAACCAGAAGTCGGATAAATTGCCCTCACCTCTTTCCCGCCTTCCACCGCTGTGCTATCATAATAGATATATCTTGATAGATTTGGAGGTGCCCGATGCAGCTGCTCATCCTTTTGTCCGCCCCGCTCTTGGCGGTCCTGGAGTTCGTCCTCATCTTTGGGCTGGAGATCGCACACACGCCCCGCACTGCGGCCTGGCTGCGCCGTTTGTGCCTCGTCGTGCTCTGGCTGTTCACGGCCCTATGCACCGGGATCCTGCTAGTGTGCTGCATGGCTGCGCTGGATTACGCCATGCACGGCCAGGTGGGGACGGCAGTCCGCCTCTTCCTCACGGCCGTCCTGCTGGCAGTCTGTATCTATGCGATATGCCTGCGCTATTATCTCCGGAAGCTGTTTCCTCCCCGGCCAAAGCGCTGAGAACAGGGGCTTCGCCCCCTTGCTTTTGCCTCTTGATTGCCTATCTGCAAAGGCGGGCGGGGCTGTCAACGGCGGCGCAAAGCGGCGTTCATTTTATCGTTGACTGGCTCGGCTGGCTTTGCTATTTACAGTCTTTTTCAATACTGCTTTGGTTTCTTAACTCATGCGTTTTCACGGACTTTCTGGATAAGTGCTTTGGCTTCATCTTTTTTCAAAACCTTTCCATAGGACACTACTTTGCCGTCGATCACAAGGGCAGGGGTAGTCATAACACCATAGGCAGCAATTTGAGAAAAGTCTGTCACATGGTCAATCGTTGTATCCATATTCAATTCTTCCAGAGCGGCGCGGGCTGCTTCTTCCAACGCATGGCATTTTGCGCACCCAGAACCTAATACTTTTACACCGGCAGTTGTTTTTGCTGCTTCTGCTTTAGCCATTGTTTCGG
>DWWZ01000059.1 GCA_019119435.1 Candidatus Butyricicoccus avicola | reverse complement strand
CCGCCCATGTTGCTCGCCAGGATCTGCGTGAGCAGGAACGGAACCGGATTGACCTTCAGGATGGACGTGATGGCGAGCGTCATCGGGCCGACCAGCAGGACAGTCGTCACATTATCCAAGAAGGCGGACAGCAGGCCGGTGATGATGGCAAAAACCATCATGATCGCCCACGGCCTGCCGTGGGTCAGCTTTGCGGACTTGATGGCAATATACTCAAACAGGCCGGAATTTTTGACGACTGCCACAAAAAGCATCATACCGACCAGCACGCCGATGGTGCTGACGTCGACGTGCGCCATCGCAGTATCTACCGTCAAAACCTGCGTCACCAGCAGGAGGACGGCGCCCGCCACGGCAGCCGTTGCGCGATGGATCTTCTCCGATATGATAGCGACCATAACGGCAATGAAAATCACAATCGCAATAATTTCATTGGGATTCATTTGGGTTTCTCCTCTCTTTCAGCGCCTTGCACAGCGCCCTTTTTATGACATGGTACATATTAGCACTTTACTCTAAAAAAAGGCATAGCGAAATATACCAAAAAGAAACCAAAGTTCCCAATAAATTTTCATAAATGTTACAATTTATTTTCAATTTGTTTGCATTTTTTCGCGGACACCCCGTTTTTGATAGGAAAGGCCCTCAGTTTCGCAGGATTTTGCCCGCATCCGGTGGTTCTTGCCGGGCGGCGCTCACCCTTCCTCGGTGACTTCCTCTGTGCAGTTTGCCTCTACCTGGCGGTCCACGAACGCGCTCTTGTGGTTTTCATAAATGCGGCGCAGGCCCTCCATCGTCAGGTTGGGATCGGCGTCGTCGATCAGCCCGCAGTGCTCGGCCATCATGCGGCCCATGCCGCCGGTCGCCACGACGCGCGCATCCCCTTCCAGCTCCTTCTGCATATCCAAAATGATCCCGGTCAGCGCGCCGACATAGCCGCGCACAGCGCCAGACTGCATGGACTGCACAGTCGTACGGCCGATGGCATGCTCGGTCTGGGCGATATCCACCCGCGGCAGCTTGGATGCCTTCATAAACAGCGCTTCCATGGCGATCTTGATACCGGGGAAAATGGCGCCGCCCAGGTATATGCCGTCTTTGTCAATGCAATCAAAGGTGATGGCCGTGCCGATATCCACGATGATGAGCGGCGCGCCATACTTTTCAATCGCCGCCACGGCATTGACCAAGCGGTCCACGCCGACCTCGCGCGGATTGGCGTAGTGGTTGACGATCCCGGTCTCGACATCCCGCCCTACGACCACCGGGCTCAGGGCAAAATACTTGCGGATTGCGTTGATCAGCGAATACATCACCGGCGGCACGACCGAGGCAATGATCACGGCCTTGGTCTGCTTTGGGTCATACCCGCGGAAGTGATAATATTGTAAAATCGTCATGCCAATCTCGTCCGAGGTCGAGGCGGCGTTGGTCGAAATGCGGAACGTGCCCCGCAGTTCGCTCCCCTCATACAGGCCAAACACCATGTTGGTGTTGCCCACGTCAATGGCTAACAGCATGTCTTAAAACCATCCCAATCTTTTTTGTTTCCTTCGTTTCTCCGAATCCCAAGGGGCGCCCTCAGTATCCCGCAGCGCGATCCCATCGACGCGCCCGGATTCCAGCCGCAGGACCGCATAGGATGCGACGCCACGGCGCGGCAGGCTGATGGAGCCGGGATTGAGCGCCGTGACAGGCCCGTGCTGCCCCTGGTATACGATGTGCGTATGCCCGAACAGGGCAAGCTGACAGCCCTGCTCTTGCGCATGGGCTGGAACCCGGCCGGGCGAGGAATAGGATACGCCCTCCCTGTGTCCGTGTGTCAGATAGATCCGCACGCCTTCCAGGGCGACGACTGCCTGGCTCGGCGCGTCCGCCCCCCAGTCGTTGTTGCCGGCCACTCCGCAGACGGTCAGATCCGGGTAACTGCGCTGCAGGTCCCGTGCATCCTCATAGCAGTCCCCCAAGTGGAGCACCGCATCCGGCTGCTCCCGCTCAATGGCGTCATACATATCCAGCGTACGTCCGTGTGAGTCGGAAAATACCAAGACCTTCATTGCGCTCTCCTCCCTTCCGCCGTGTGCAAATGCTCCCAGCAATCTACGGGTACACTATACACGAATTTTAAGGCCCTGTAAAGTCCCTGTACACATTTTTGCCACGGGCGGCATAGAATGAACCAAAGCATTTGCGCAGGGAGGCATCCGATATGAACAATCTGGAACAGATCTTACATCAACTCAATTTGCCGCAGAATGACCCGCGCTTGGGCGCGCTGGCTCAGTTTTTGCAGAGCGAGCAGGGACGCGCCCTGGCACAGGGCGTAAGCGCACAGACCGCAGCGCGCATCAGCCAGGCCGTCCAGGCCGCGGGGCGCGGCGACCAAGCCGCCGCCAAGCAAACAGTGCAGGAGATCCTCCGCACGCCCGAAGGCGCAGCGCTGGCCGCGCGGCTGCGATCCATGCTCGGTCAGTGAGAAAGGATGAGGCAATGTGGCCGAAAACGATATGCTCTCCGCCCTGATGAACGACCCGCACGCACTGGAACAGGCATTGTCCGCAGCAAGCGCCCTACTCGGCGGCGGTGCGCCGAACGGGGGCGCGCCGCCGCCTGCCGACGACGCCTATGACCCGTCGGCCGATCTCATGCGCCGCGCGATGCCTGTCCTTGGACGGATCGCACAGCGCGGGCAGACTGCGGTAGACCCACAGAAGCGCGCACTGCTCAACGCAGTCAAGCCCTTTGTCAACCCAAATATCCGCACGCAGATCGACCGTGGAATGCGCCTGGTGTCGCTCGCCTGCATGGCGACCGCTCTATTCGGCGCCCCAGAGGAGGACACGCACCATGTATAATGAATACTTGCAGGACGCCGTGCCCGAGCCAATCGAGCAGCCGCCCGAAAACAGGACGCCCGCCGCCGGGACCTCCGGCGGCGGGCTGCTTCAGCTTTTAGCCGACCGGCTGGGCGGCGCCAAGCTGGACGCCGACACGCTAGTCGCGATCGCTGTCATCTGGTTCCTGTTATCCGATGGGAAAGCGCTGGACACCGATCTGCTTATTATCATCGGCGTCCTGCTCCTGCTCGGCATATAGCCGGCGTTCACAGCATCCCATGCGCGCGCATCAGGGCGCATGCCGCACCGGTCAGGTTGGCATAGTCGTCCAGCGACAGGCGCTCGCCGCGCACCCGGGCGTCCAGCCCACAGTATGTGACCATTTCGGTCAGCTGTGCCTTGTCAAACTTGCCGCCAAAGACCACCCCAATGGCATTAACTAAGGTCTTGCGGCGCTGGTTAAAGGCGGCGCGCACCAGATCGAAGAACAGCTTTTCGTTCTCGACCTGCACCGCCGGCTGGGCAAGCGGCGTCAGGCGGATGACAGCCGAGTCTACCTTGGGCTGGGGCACGAAGCAGTCCCGCGGCACATCAAAAAGGTATTCGGCGCGGGCGTGGTACTGGATATAGATGGAAAATGCCGAGGCGTTCCCGGTACCGGCGGGCGCACAGATACGCTCTGCGACCTCCTTTTGCACCATCACGGTGATGCCTGCAAACACGCCGCTGTCCAAAAGCGCCGAGATCGCAGGGGTCGTGATATAGTAGGGCAAATTTGCGCAGGCATAAACCGGCCTTCCGGGGAATTTCTGCGCGCACAGCGCGCGCAAATCGGTCTTCAGCACATCGCCCTGCACCACCTCGACATTGCTGCAGCCAGCCAGCGTCTCCTCCAGCACGGGCAGCAGCGCCCGGTCAATCTCGATCGCAGCCACCTGGGCGGCGCGGCGCGACAGCTGAACGGTCAGGCACCCGATGCCCGGTCCAACCTCCACGGCGCACGCCTCTGCGTCTGCGCCGCATTCTGCCGCGATGCGCTCGGGCACCCACTGCTCCGTCAAAAAATTCTGGCCCAGTGACTTGGAAAAGTGGAAGCCATGGCGCGCCAAAATCGCCTTGATGTCCTGAATATCACAAAGTCCCATGCATATCTCCTCTTGCTCACGATCTTTCTCTGCACATTCCAACCGGAATGATGCTATCATTATACCATGGCCGTACGCGCGCTTAAACTGGCTTGTGTGACAAAATTTGCGGACTGGGCGCGTATGCTTTCGGCATGCCGCGGACAAACTAGCAGCAAGAGGTGATAACGATGCGAATTGGTTATGGGGAACTCAACAGCGATCTTGGCCGCTATTTCCGCTCCCTGCCCAAAAATGTGCAGGAGAACATCATGCAGTCTGGCGTGGTCTTCCACACCGAGCAGGACATGCGGCGGTGTGCCGAATACCTCATGGGCCCGCAAAACTGAACCGAGGACCCGGCGGCTTGTGCCGCTGGGTCCTCGTCTTGCCTGCTGTTTTTTCACAATCAATTATACTTGCTGGTCGTCGTATAGTTGACCTTGCCGTTCACCGTGCGCGTCAAGGTATAGACGCCGTTCTTCTGCGTAACCTTGATGGTGGGCTTAGCGATCTTTGCGTCTGCCGGCCCAAGGATCGCCATGGTCAGGCTGCCGCCCTTGTTATAGTATGTACCGATCATGACCGGGAAATCATACGGATTTTTAAACTTGAATTCGGGCCCACCCCAGGACACGGTGGCGTCCCGCCCGCGCGGCAGATAGCTGACCGGCAGGCTGTGCGCCCGTCTGGCGACAATGGTCATGTTGGACTCCAATGCGGCGTTAAAGAGCGTGGACGACACCTGGCAGATGCCGCCGCCGACGCCGGTATCAGTCTGACCGTTGACATAGACGCCCGCTTCCTTATAGCCGCGCGCCTTGGTGCGCTGGCCGACCACGGTGTTGAACGAAAACGTCGCGCCCGGCTGGATGACATAGCCGTTGCATGCCTTGGTGGCGAGCTGAATATTGGTGTTTCGGTTTGTGTTGCTCGCCGCAAACTTTGTGGTGCAGGTGCCCAGCGTCTGGCCATAAGGGTTAACCCAGGGCTTGGTCTCGGCCGGTTTGGACGGCTCTGCCGGTTCTGGCTCCGGGTCGGGCTCTATGACGGGCGCTTCATAGGGCACGAAGCCCTCGGTGAACTGCTGTGCCTGTTCCACAATGGCGGTCTGGGAATCCACCGGTGCGGCGGGTGTGGCGTTCGTGCCGACGCTGAGCGCCAGCAACAATGCTGCGGTTTCCAGCATAACATCCTCTCCTTTAACATATCCGGCCCAAAGGCCACAGAAATCCCAAAAAAAGCGGGCGGGATCGCTCCCGCCCGCTTTTTCATTATAGCATGATCCTGAATCCCTTACAAGTAACAAGGGGATGACAAAGGGCGCAATTATTCGCCCTCAATCAGGCCATAGCCGCCGTTTGCGCGCTTATAGATGACGGCATAGGCGTCGCCGTCCTCTGCATTCTTAAAGAAATAGAACTGATGGTCGAGCAGGTTCATCTGCAGGATGGCTTCGTCCACGCCCATCGCTTCTACCTCAAAATGCTTGCGCCGAACCACCTCATAGGGTTCCTCCATCTCTGCGGCGTGGGCCGCGGCCTTTTCAAAGGCGCCCTGGCGCAGCCGCTTTTCCAGGCGGGTTTTATTTTTGCGGATCTGACGCTCGATGCGATTGATCGCGCCGTCCACCGAGGCAAACATGTCGGTCGTCGTTTCCTCCGCGCGCACAACCAGCGCACCCTGCTTGACGGTCAGCTCGACGGTCTGGCGGCCTTTGAGCTCCGTAAAGGTCAGAACGGAAGAGGAATCCGCATTAAAGTAGCGATCCAGCTTCTCGACCTTTTTCATGGCATAATTGCGGAGGTCATCGGAAATCTTCGTTTTCCTTTCGACGATGGTGAACTTCATAACATCATCTCCTAACAGGGCCTTTTGCAGCCCCACAATCTTGTGCAATCTCAGGGGAATTGCTTGTACATATTATACTGCTCTCCCCATGAGATTACAAGACTTTTTAGGAAGTTTAAATAAAATTCATAAATTGATCACCGTTTGGACACGTGCGCTCATAGAACGCCCTGGGCATGGCGCGTGATGTGGCAGCCAATGGAAATGGCGCAGGGTAGGCTTGCGATGTGGGTCGGATAGGGCTCAATGGCGCAGGCCAGCGCCGTCACCGTGCCGCCCAGGCCCTGCGGGCCGACGCCCGACCGGTTGACGCGCTCCAGGATATCGCGCTCCATCTCGGCATAAAACGGGTCGGTGTTTGCCGTGTCCACCGGGCGCAGCAGGGCTGCCTTGGCCAGCTCGCTGGCCTTGTCTGCCGTGCCGCCCAAGCCCACGCCGATGATGACCGGCGGGCAGGGATTGGAACCTGCGGCGATAACCGTATCTGCGATATAGGCGACGATCTGGTCGCGGGTCGCCGCCGGCGTGAACATCTTGAGCGCGCTCATGTTCTCGCTGCCGCCGCCCTTGGGCGCGACGATGATCTCGACCTGGTCGCCCGGCACCAGACGGGTGTGCAGGACAGCGGGCGTATTGTCGTCCGTGTTGACACGGCGCAGCGGGTCAGCCACGATGGACTTGCGCAGATATCCGTCCGTATAGCCCTGGCGCACGCCCTCATTGACAGCGTCCTCAAAGGCGCCGCCTACCAGATGGACATCCTGCCCCACTTTGGCAAAGATGACCGCCGTACCGGTATCCTGACAGATCGGGACCTCCTGATCACAGGCCAGGCGGCAGTTGCGGATCATCTCATCAAAGATGGTCTGCCCGAGCGGCGATTGCTCGGCCGCGCGGCCGTCCACGAACGCCTGCTGGATGTCTGCGGGCAATTTGTAGTTTGCCTGCATGCACAGGCGGCGCACCAGCGCAGTCACTTCAGAAACATGGATCTCTCTCATTCGATATTCCTCCCTATCAGTTGGTGCCAGCCGGGCACACAGCCCGTGCCTCATAGACGATCTCACCGCCGCACACGGTCAGCACCGTATCCGATCGAAATGCAAATGGATGCGCAGAAAACAGCACGAAATCAGCGTCCATCCCGGGCTCCAGCGCACCGACACGGTCTGCGATCCCCAGGATCTCCGCCGGATAGCGTGTGATGGCCCGCAGGGCTTCGGCCTCGTCCATCCCCTGCTCCGCCGCAACCGCGGCACACCGCCGCAGATACTTGAGCGGCGTCTCGGGATGGTCGGTTGTGATGGCCACCTGTACGCCGGCCCGGCACAGCAGGCCGGGCGCGCGCTCGGTCAGGGCGCGCAGCTCGGGTTTGGAGCGGTCGGTCAGGAACGGGCCGCTCAGAACGGGTACGCCCAATTGGACCAGGTCGTCCGCGATGAGATGCCCTTCGGTGCCGTGCACGATCACCGGACGGATGCCGAATTCCCGGCAGATACGCAGCGCGGTAAAGATATCATCGGCGCGGTGCGCGTGCAGGTGCGCCGGGATCTCGCCGTGCAGCAAGGGCAGCAGCGCGTCATACTTGATCTCATAGTCTGGCGCATCCTCGTCCGGATCGTTTGCCGCCTTCTTGCAGCGCGCATCATACTCCTGCGCCTTTTTGAGCGTCTCGCGCAGAATGGCTGCGGTCGCCATCCGGGTAACCGGTGTGTCATCCTTTTCGTGGTAGACCGCCTTGGGGTTTTCGCCTAAGGCGCATTTGATAGCGGCCGGCGCCTGGACCACCATGCGGTCGATCCAATGCCCGCAGGTCTTGATGACCGCAATCTGCCCGCCCATTGGGTTGGCCGACCCTGGACTGACCGCGCAGCAGGTAACGCCGGCCGCGCGCGCCTCCTCAAACGAGCGCTCCATCGGGTTGATGGCATCGATCACACGCATCTGTGGCGTTGCCGGGTCGGTGTCCTCATTGCCGTCCGCGCCCTCAAACCCCAGGCCGTCCTCATAAAGGCCGAGATGGGTGTGCGCATCGATCAGGCCGGGCAGCAGCCAGCCGCCTGCGGCATCCACGCACACATCGAACCCATCCTGCGCCGGACAATCGGCCATCTCGCCGAGGGACGCGATCTTCCCGTCCGCCGCGGCAAGAAAGCCGCAGCCAATCTCCCCCGTGGTCATCGGCATCAGGTGCGCATTATAAATCAGAATTTTTTTCATATATAACCTTTCAAAAATCGACATTTTTCAGCGTTGACAAAACTTTTTGTCCGTGATACTATAATACCGGTGATCGGGAAGATCACCGTGCACCGTTCATATCTTTATCCCCACAATCCTAAACTTGTGCGTCCTCTCCGGGAGGGCGCAATTTTTTTGCTGATTTTGGGATGAAAAAAAATTGCCAGGGCCGCTGGGCCCTGGCAGACAGAGGGGATTCGCGGGTCATTTCCGGCGGCGCGAACCGCTCTTGCGGTCGGTATTGTGTCGGATATCAGCCATGCGGCTCTCGCTGTCGGCCATAAACATTTTGAGTTTATCCTCAAATGTCAGGCTGGCCGGATCGCGCGGCTGCTTGCTCTGCGCCATGCGGCCGCCCTGGCGCGGCCGGGGCGCGCGGCGCTCAAATCCGCCGGACCGTGCCGCAGGCTGCTGCCCGCGCGGCGCCGGATTCTCCGCCGCGCGCTTGATCGACAGATTGATGCGGCCTGCGTCGTCAATGCTGATGACCTTGACGCGGACGGTATCGCCCTCTTTGATAAATTCCTTGATGTCGCTGACAAAGGAATTCGCCACTTCCGAAATATGTACCATTCCGGACTTACCCTCCGGAAGGGAGACGAATGCGCCAAAGCCGGTGATCCCGGTGACTTTCCCTTCCACAATTGCTCCTACGACCAAACCCATAACCCTCTTGTTTTGCCCTCCGTACTGAAAATTACGCAATTGAGACTGTGTTTGCGGACGATGCTTACTGGCTGGAAGAATCTGCGAAGACGCGCTCCGAAGGCATCACATAGCCCTGCTCGCGGGCCATTGCAGCGATCTGCTCGTCGGTCAAGCCATCTTCCACCTGCTTGCGCAGGGTGTCGTTCTCCTCCTGCTGCTGCGAGATGCGCGTTTCCATCTGCGCAATCTCGTTCTGCCTTTCCTGGAGGCGTCCCTGAAGCTGCACCACCGAGATGATGCCATAAAACGCGACACAGATGAGCGCAATCCGAAAAATTACGCGATTACGCTTTTTGGCCTGCTGCGCCGACGACGGCTTTTGCTTGCCTTTTTTCTGCGCCACAACAGTCCCTCCTCGGCCTTGACATACACAAACAACGATATACGTTGTAATTATAGCTTCTTTTTGCCGGAAATGGAAGCCCTTTTTGCGATTTTTTCCAAGTTTTTTTGTCCAAATCGCCAAAACAAACAGACAGGACGCGCCAACGTCCGCATGAGACGGACGCCGCCGCCCACCAGAAAGCGCAGGACGGCCCACAGGCCATTCGCTGCTGCGCGCACCGGCCTGCCCAGGACGGCATGTGTGCCGGCAAAGCCGCCCAGCGCGCCAATGAGCACAAAGCCCCGAACCTGCCCGCTGGCCACGGTCACGGTAAAGACAAAGTACGCCCCCAGCACTGCCAGACAAAATAAAAGGTCGGGCAGGGCATTGCGGCGGCGCTTTGCCGGACGTGCAGACGCCGCGGCGTGCAGCAGGTCGTAGAGGATGGCCAGGCCCATTCCAAGTGCCGCCGCCTGCCAAAAGCAGCGCGTCATGGCTGACAGCGGCTGATACAGCGCGATCATCCAAACAAGCGGCCAAACAAACCGCCGCGCTGCGGGCCATCGTCGTCATATTCCAGGGCCTGCACCTCCCCAGTCAATGTCAGCTCCCCCTGGTCGAGCGACAATTTTTCCACATGGAGGTTTTCCCCGCGCACGGTCAGCGTGCCCTGGCTGGTTTCCATGGCGATGGTGCTCTCGTCAAAGGTCGATACGTCGGTCACGCCCGAAACCGACAGGGCCTGCCGGCCGGTCAGCGTCAGCGCGTGCGGCTGCGTGCGTTGTTCTTCATGCGGCATTCTGGCATTCCTCCTTTTGCTCTTACTCTATGCGCGGCAGGTCTGTCCTATGCCGCGCCGCACAGCCACATGCCTCACAGCCCGCCCGTCCCACATCCGCAGACAAAAAGAGGCCCGATCGCTCGGGCCTCTTTGGGCGTATCATATACACATTTTTTCCTGTGAAAGCGGCGGTCGGCAGCCTTTACAGGACCTCGCGGTACAGCGCCGCGGCATCGTCCTTCTTGACATGCTCGGCGACGTTTAGCACCTCGACCTTCATGGTCCGCTGGCCAAACGCGATCTCGATCACGTCCCCGACCTTGACCTGATACGAGGCCTTGGCCTGGCGGCCGTTGACCATGATCCGGTCGCCGTCGCAGGCGTCATTAGCCACCGTGCGCCGCTTGATCAGGCGCGAAACCTTCAAAAATTTGTCTAAACGCATTGATCTACTCTCTCCTTGAGCGTCTTTGCCGGCTTGAATACCGGCACCCGGGCAGCCGCCACCTCGATGGGCGCGCCGGTATGGATATTGCGGCAGGTCCGTGCCGAGCGCAGGCGGGTCTCAAACGCGCCGAACCCGGGCAGGTTGATCTTATCGCCCGCGGCGAGCAGGGCGGCCAACGTCTCAAAGACAGCGTCCGCCGCCTTTTCGGCGTCCTTTTTGGTCATCCCACCGCGCTTTGCAACCTGCGCAATGAATTCTGCCTTGTTCATGTGTGCTCCTTCTGTTTGGCGGCATCCCAGAGCGCATCCATCTCGGCCAGGCTCATATCCGCCAGGTCCTTCCCCGCGTCCCGCGCCGCTTGTTCTACCTGGGCAAAGCGGCGGATGAACTTGTCCGTCGTGCGGCTGATGGCTTCCTCGGGGTCGGTCTTGAGAAAACGCGCCACATTGACGGCGGCAAACAGCAGATCACCGAGCTCCTCGGACGGGTCACCGTCGCCCGCCACCGCACGCGCGACCTCCGCTGTCTCCTCGCGCACCTTTTCCAGTGCGCCCGACACGTCGTCCCAGTCAAACCCCACCTTGGCCGCCTTGTGCTGCACCTTTTCCGCACGGATCAGGCCCGGCAGACTGCGCGCCACGCTTTCAAGCGCATCGGTCGTGGACTTCTGGTGTTTTTCCTTCTGCTTGAGCGCATCCCAGTTGGCCAGGACATCCTCCGAGGTCTTGGCCTCAGCCGTGCCGAATACATGCGGATGGCGGTAGATCATCTTCTTGCAGACGCCGTCCGCCACATCATCCATGGTAAAGCGCCCAGCCTCCGCTTCGATCTGCGCGTGGAACACCACTTGCAGCAGCACATCGCCAAGCTCCTCCTGCAACAGCACCGGGTCCTCGTTGTCGATCGCCTCGACCGCCTCATAGGTCTCCTCGATAAAACTGCGGCGGATGGATTTGTGGTCCTGCTCACGGTCCCACACGCAGCCCTCCGGGCTTCTCAGGATGCGCATGATCTCGAGCAGGTCTTCGTAAGTATATCTGTCTTTCAACGTAAATTCGACCATGATTTTCCCCTCTTTCCCGGCCAACTGCCGGTGATCTGTTTACTTCAGCCGCAATAGGCGCACCAATTTTTCGCCCTTGGGCATCATCCGGATGTCATCTTTTTCCAGCGCGCGCAGTGCCAGCAGCAGCACGATATAGAGTACAGCCGCCACGCAGATCGCCAGGATAACGCCAATCGTGTTGCCAAGCACACCTGATGTCAGCCGGTAAACAATGTACGCGCCTGCGCCCATCCCCAGGCAGGCAGCCATCGGGCGGATGAACAGTTTGCCAAGGCCGGGCAGCTTAACATACTTGCGCAGGATGATCAGGTTGACGGCTGTGATAAATGCATAGCACACGAGTGTGCCGAATGGCGCGCCATAAATGTTGATCTGCGGCGTGCCAACCAGCGTGTAGTTGACCAGCACCTTGATCACGCCACCGAGCAGCATCGAGATGACCGGCACCCGCACCCGGCCCGCCGCCTGCAGGACCGCGTTGGTCAAGCTGACCAGTGCGACAAA
>DWWZ01000058.1 GCA_019119435.1 Candidatus Butyricicoccus avicola | reverse complement strand
CAAGCAGCTCATCGAGTGGTATCAGAAGGGCGATCTGGATTTCTCGGAGGTCAAAACCGCAAACCTGGATGAATACCGCGGCCTTCCCAAGTCCAATGACCAGAGCTATGACTACTTTATGAAGCATAACTTCTTCAATCATATCAACATCAAGCCCGAGAACCTGCACATCCCGGACGGTGAAGAGGCTGACGCTGCCAAAGCTTGTTCGGACTATGACCGTATTGTGGCTGAGCTTGGCGGCGTAGATCTGCAGCTGCTTGGCATGGGCCACAATGGCCACATCGGCTTCAACGAACCTTCTGACATCTTTGCCAAGGGCACCAACTGTGTCGATCTGCAGGAAAGCACTATCGAGGCCAATAAGCGTTTCTTTGCCTCGATCGACGATGTACCGCGTCAGGCATACACAATGGGCATTGGGACCATCATGTCGGCCAAGAAGATCTTGGTCATTGTCAGCGGCAAGAGCAAGGCTCCGGCCGTCAAAAAGGCGTTCTTCGGTCCCATCACGCCCCATGTCCCCGCCTCCATCCTGCAGCTTCATCCCGATGTAACCGTGATCGCGGATGCGGATGCACTTTCCGAGTGCGATCTCTAAGAATTCAGGTGATTTGTCCATGATACTCAAAAATGCGCGAGTATTTCAGCCAAATGGTACGTTTGTTCCGCAGGACATTTACGTCGCCGGTGACCGGTTTGCACTGGAAGGCAGCGGCGAAGTCGTTGATGCTGCGGGTTGTTATGCCATCCCAGGGCTGGTAGATATCCATTTCCATGGCTGTGTGGGATATGATTTCTGCGACGGCACTCCCGAAGCCCTGTCCGCCATCGCCAAGTACGAAGCGAGCCATGGCGTTGCAGCCATCTGCCCGGCAACGATGACCTATCCAGAGTCCAAGCTGACTGAAATTGCACAAAATGCTGCCGCCTATCAGACCGAGGAAGATGGCGCAGAGTTGGTTGGCATCAATATGGAAGGTCCCTTTATCTCAGAGGAGAAAAAAGGGGCGCAAAACGCAGCGTTCCTGCATCGTCCCGATGCGGAAATGTTCCGCCGTATTCAAAAAGCTTCTGGCGGCCTGCTCAAGCTGGTTGACCTTGCGCCCGAAGTTGACGGGGCGATGGAATGTATTCGTGCGCTGCACGATGAGGTGCGAATCTCCATTGCACACACCTGTGCCGACTACGAGACAGCGATGGCTGCTTTTGCCGCAGGCGCCAAGCATGTAACCCATCTCTATAACGCTATGCCGCCCTATTCCCACCGCGCACCTGGCGTAATCGGCGCGGCGGCCGACGCGGCTGAAACCGTCGAGCTCATCTGCGACGGCGTCCATATTCATCCGGCTGTTGTTCGAGCAACCCTACACATGTTTGGCGCCGATCGCGTGTGCTTTATCTCAGACAGCATGATGGCAACCGGCTTAACGGACGGCGAATATTCCCTTGGCGGACAGGCCGTCACGGTACGCGGCAATCTGGCAACGCTTGCGAACGGTACCATTGCAGGTTCCGCGACCTGCTTGTTGGACTGCATGCGCACAGCCGTCAAGCAGATGGGTGTGCCACTCGGCCAAGCGGTCCGGTGTGCCGCGGTCAATCCGGCCAAGGCCATCGGAATCTATGACCAGTATGGCTCCATTGCCGCTGGCAAGATTGCAAGCTTTATGCTACTTGACGGTGATCTGCATGTAAAACAGATCTACCTGCGCGGCAAAGCACTTTTGTAATCAGATCATATATTCTGACAAAAAACGAGGCTGGCCTATTGCCAGCCTCGTTTTTTGTCCCTGCGCCCACTGTAAACGTGGGGCGGAATTTTGGCGCAAAAAGAAGCGCCCCGATTGGGGCGCCTTCTATATACTTGTTAGCTCCGCATCAGTTCTTCCAAGATCTGGTCACGATTTGTGCGCGAATCCAGTGAGCGAATGGCATTGCGCAGCGGCAGAACCGAAGCCGGCGAGACAGACAATTCATCGATGCCGATCGCCAGGAAGGTCTCGGTCAAGCTGGTATCTGCACCCAGCTCTCCGCAGATGCCGATCCAGATACCGGCCGCATGCGCGTTGTCCGCTGCCATCTTGAGCATGCGCAGGATAGCCGGATGATGGGAGTCATAGAAACGATCCAGGTTATTGCCCTGACGGTCGACTGCCAGCGTATACTGGGTCAAATCGTTTGTGCCAACCGAGAAGAAATCGACTTCCTTGGCCAGTCGGTCGCTCATCATAACCGCAGACGGCGTCTCGATCATGATGCCCAGCTCTACATAGTCTGCCATCGGCACGCCTTCTTCTGCCAGTTCCTCCCGGACATTCTTGCAAATACGCTTGATTTCCTGAACTTCCCATACCGAGGTAATCATGGGAAACATGATGGCAACCTTGCCGTAAGCCGATGCGCGATACAAGGCGCGCAGCTGGGTCTTAAACACCTCCGGGCGGGTCAGGCAAATGCGAATTGCACGCAGGCCCATTGCCGGGTTTTCCTCATGGGCCAATCCGAAATAATCCGCCTGCTTGTCCGCACCGATATCCAGCGTACGGATGATGACACGCTTGCCGCCCATACGCTCCGCAACCGTCTTATAGGCCTGGAACTGCTCTTCCTCGGTCGGATAATCATTCCCCTGCAGATAGAGGAACTCTGACCGGAACAGGCCGATGCCGCTGCCATCATTGGCAAGCACGGCATCCATATCTCCGGGGTTGCCGATATTGCAGTAGACCATGAGGTTTTTTCCGTCCATGGTCTCGTTGGGCTTGCCCTTGAGCTGGTCAAGCAGTTCTTTCAGCGCGCGCTCCTTGGACTGCTTCTTGCTCAGGCGTTCTCTGGTGACCTCGTCCGCATCAATGACTACCTCACCGGTCTGCCCGTCAACAAATACTTCCTTGCCCTCGTAGGCTTCCTTGAGCTGATTACCGACCCCGATGATAGCCGGGATACCCATCGTGCGTGCCAGGATCGCCGTATGCGAATTGCCCGAGCCACCAGCCGTGACAAAGCCAAGGATCTTGGACTTGTCAAGCTGTACTGTCTCAGAGGGAGCCAGATCATCGGCAGCCAAGATAACCGGTACAGGCGAATCAATTCCCCCTTGTACCGCGCCCATCAGGATGCCGACCACACGGTTTGAGATATCCTTCACATCGGCTGCACGTGCCTGCATATAGCTGTCGTCCATAGCCGCGAACATTTCAGCGAACTGCTCTCCGGTATCTGCCACCGCGGCCTCGGCATTCATATGCTGATTTTCGATGCGGTCTTGGATCGCATCGACATAATCGAGATCTTCCAGCATCATCTGATGGGTCTCAAACAGGATCGCCGCCTCTTCCCCTGCCTCCTTTAGAGCCTTGTCATACAGGGCACTCAGCTGGCCGATCGCGGTCGACTTGGCCGCCTCAAAACGCGCCCACTCAACAGCCGGATTTGCGTCAGTCATACGGGGTACTGCGCCCGAAACACGGCGATAAAAATACAGCGGGCCACAGGCTACGCCTGTCGATACGCCTTTGCCGTTGATCGTAATCATCATACTCTGTTTCTCCTTCTTCATACTCAATCTTTTTCATGTTTATCACGCGGTTGAATGCGTGCAATATGAACGGTTAAATATAGTTTTTCATCCGAAGTCATGGCAA
>DWWZ01000057.1 GCA_019119435.1 Candidatus Butyricicoccus avicola | reverse complement strand
GCAGATGAGGATAAACTTTACCAAAGAGACTGCCTTCGGTGCCGGGAAGTTGATTTTATACTTTTAATAAGATAAAAAGGGAAAAATAGACAGGTCAGAAGGGCTGGAAAAAGATTTTCTTGTGAAAAAAGGGGAATCGATAAAAAATGCTTGACCTTGGGGCAATTGGGGGGTATACTGTAGGAGTATGCGGTATAGGAGGTTCCAATATGCTTTCTGAATTATCGCAGGCGGCAAAGGTCGTCGGCGTAAAACAGTCCAAAAAGGCGATTCGCGACGGAAACGCGCGCGCTGTTTTTGTGGCTGATGACGCGGAACAGCGCGTAATCCGCCCGATCCGCGAACTATGCTGCGAGTTAAACGTTCCCCTGAATGAGGTCCCCACAATGGTGGAGCTTGGGGATGCAGCCGGCATCGATGTCGGCGCAGCTGTCGTCACCTTGTTAAAATCCGCTAATTAAACGGGGATCCCGTTTAATATAGAAATATTCTTGAAAGAAGGAGGAAATAGAATGCCTACTTTTAACCAGCTCGTTCGTAAGGGCCGTGAGACCGTTGTTGCAAAGTCTACTGCTCCTGCTCTCCAGGTTGGTCTGAACTCTCTGAAGAAGAAAGCTACCGACCAGTCTGCTCCGCAGAAGCGCGGCGTATGCACCACTGTTAAGACCATGACCCCCAAGAAGCCGAACTCTGCACTGCGTAAGATTGCTCGTGTTAAGCTGACCAACGGCATGGAGGTATCTGCCTACATCCCCGGCATCGGCCACAACCTGCAGGAGCACTCTGTCGTAATGGTTCGCGGCGGCCGTGTCAAGGACCTGCCTGGCGTCCGTTACCACATCATCCGCGGCACTCTGGATACCCAGGGCGTTGCAAACCGCAAGCAGGCTCGCTCCAAGTACGGCGCAAAGCGTCCGAAGGCTGGCAAGTAATCCGCATTTTGTTTCCGTATGATCCGATAGATGCGCGTGCGGCGCTGTCCGCCGCGCCATCGTCCCCGGTCTTACGAAAACCTGCCGGATTTGTCTGTCTGCATCAAAGTCTTTGAGAGCTTTTCACAGCTTCGCAAAGCAACCGTTCGGCTTTCCTCGACACAGAAAGCCGGCCCACCGCTTTGTCCCGCTTCCCAAAAAAGAAGCCAGGACAGGCGCAAAACGGCGCGCGACCCGCGCCGAGTACCAATGAAATCATTCTTATATGAAGGAGGGAAGTAAAGTGCCAAGAAGAGGAAATGTTCCCAAGAGAGACGTTCTGCCCGATCCGCTCTACAACTCCAAGCTCGTCACCAAGCTGGTCAACTCGATCATGCTCGACGGCAAGAAGGGCGTTGCGCAGAAGGTCGTTTATGGTGCTTTTGACATCGTTCGCGACAAGACCGGTCGCGAGCCGCTGGAGGTTTTTACCGAGGCGATGGAAAATATCATGCCGTCTCTGGAGGTTAAGGCACGCCGTGTAGGCGGTGCGACCTACCAGGTTCCGATGGAAGTCCGTCCGGAGCGTCGTCAGACCCTGGGCCTGCGCTGGCTGACCAAGTACTCCCGCGCACGCAGCGAGAAGACCATGCGCGAGCGCCTGGCTGGCGAGATCATGGATGCTTGCAACAATCTGGGCGGTTCTGTCAAGAAGCGTGAGGATACGCACAAGATGGCAGAGGCGAACAAGGCATTCGCTCACTACCGTTATTAATTGACGGCGGGAATTTGAAAGGAGAGCAAATATGCCTAGAGAGTATCCGCTTGAAAGAACGAGAAATATCGGCATCATGGCTCACATCGATGCCGGTAAAACCACTACGACCGAGCGTATCCTGTATTACACCGGCGTAAACTATAAGATCGGCGATACCCATGACGGTACCGCGACCATGGACTGGATGGAGCAGGAGCAGGAGCGTGGTATCACCATCACCTCCGCTGCGACCACCTGCCACTGGAAGGATCACCGCATCAACATCATCGACACCCCGGGCCACGTTGACTTCACCGTTGAGGTACAGCGTTCCCTGCGCGTACTCGATGGTTCTGTCACGGTATTCTGCGCAAAGGGCGGCGTTGAGCCCCAGTCCGAGACCGTTTGGCACCAGGCCGACGAGTATCATGTCCCGCGTATGGCGTTCGTCAACAAGATGGACATCATGGGCGCAAACTTCTTCAATGTTATCGACATGATGAAGGATCGCCTCAAGTGTAATGCAGTTCCGATCCAGCTGCCGATCGGCGCGGAAGACACGTTCCGCGGCGTGATCGACCTGATCAAGATGCGCGCTGAGGTCTACTACGATGACCTGGGCAAGGACGTCCGCGATGAGGACATCCCGGCTGACATGATGGATCAGGCGCAGGAGTATCACGACAAGCTGATCGAGGCGGTTGCTGAGCTGGACGAGGACCTCATGATGAAGTACCTCGAGGGCGAGGAGATCACCATGGATGAGGTCAAGGCTGCGCTGCGCAAGGGTGTCTGCAATGTACAGATCATCCCGGTCCTGTGTGGTACTGCTTACCGCAACAAGGGCATCCAGCTGCTGCTGGACGCAATCGTAGACTATATGCCCGCGCCGACCGATGTCCCCCCGATCAAGGGCATCAACCCGGACACCGAGGAAGAGGACGAGCGTCCGTCTTCCGACGAGGCTCCGTTCTCCGCGCTGGCATTCAAGATCATGACCGACCCGTATGTAGGCCGTCTGACCTTCTTCCGCGTCTACTCTGGTACGATCAGCGCCGGTTCTTCGGTGCTCAACGCGACCAAGGGGCAGCGCGAGCGCCTAGGCCGTATCCTGCAGATGCATGCAAATGCACGTAAGGATATCGACATGGTTTATTCGGGCGATATCGCGGCGGCGGTTGGCTTTAAGAACACCACCACCGGCGATACCCTGTGCGACGAGAAGCATCCGATCATCCTGGAGTCCATGAACTTCCCGGAGCCGGTTATCCGCGTTGCAATCGAGCCCAAGACCAAGGCTGGTCAGGAGAAGATGGGTATCGCGCTGGCTAAGCTGGCAGAAGAGGATCCGACTTTCCGCACCTACACCGATGAGGAAACCGGCCAGACCATCATCGCCGGCATGGGCGAGCTGCACCTGGAGATCATCGTCGACCGTCTGCTCCGCGAGTTCAAGGTCG
The DNA here is from genome assembly GCA_019119435.1 of Candidatus Butyricicoccus avicola. Classification (GTDB taxonomy): domain Bacteria; phylum Bacillota; class Clostridia; order Oscillospirales; family Butyricicoccaceae; genus Butyricicoccus; species Butyricicoccus avicola. The sequence continues at coordinate 1,046 of DWWZ01000057.1, read as the reverse complement.
AAGCAAACGTCGGTGAGCCGCAGGTTGCTTATAAGGAGACCATCCGCCGTTCGGCTGACGTTGACATGAAGTATGCGCGCCAGTCCGGTGGTAAGGGCCAGTATGGTCACGTCAAGATCATCGTTGAGCCGAACGAGTCCGGCAAGGGCTACGAGTTCATCAACAAGATCGTTGGCGGCGCCATCCCGAAGGAGTATATCGAGCCTGTCAACCAGGGTATCCAGGGTGCAATGCAGTCCGGTGTCCTGGCAGGTTATCCGGTCGTTGACGTCAAGGTCACGCTGTATGATGGCTCCTTCCACGAAGTCGACTCCTCGGAAATGGCGTTTAAGATCGCCGGCTCCATGGCGTTTAAGGAAGCAATGCGCAAGGCTGATCCGGTCCTGATGGAGCCGATCATGCAGGTTGACGTTCTGGTTCCGGAGGACTACATGGGCGACGTTATCGGCGGCCTGAATGCACGCCGTGGCCAGATCCAGGGCATGGAGCCGCGCGGCGGCGTCGAGGCGATCTCCGCGGCAGTTCCGCTGTCCGAGATGTTCGGCTATGCGACCGCGCTGCGTTCGAGCACTCAGGGCCGTGGCCAGTACACCATGCAGCCCAGCCACTACACTGAGGTCCCGAAGTCCGTACAGGATAAAATTGTCGACGCACGCAATAAAGGCGACAACTAATAGTTGATTTTTTTGCGAAAGTAATTTAGAATAGTCTTATCACAGACTCTATTCTATGTATGTCCTGGCATGCAGGGCAATTCACCAAACACACAAGGAGGCTTTCTCAAATGGCTAAGGAAAAATTTGAACGCAATAAGCCGCATCTTAACATTGGCACCATCGGTCACGTTGACCATGGCAAGACCACGCTGACTGCGGCTATCACCAAGGTTCTGGCAATGAAGGGCGAGGCTGAGTATCAGGCATACGACGCCATCGACAAGGCTCCCGAAGAGAAGGAGCGCGGCATCACCATCAACACCGCTCACGTTGAGTATCAGACCGAGAAGCGTCACTACGCTCACGTTGACTGCCCGGGCCATGCCGACT
>DWWZ01000056.1 GCA_019119435.1 Candidatus Butyricicoccus avicola | reverse complement strand
ATGGGTGTCTCCAATTCTTTCCACAGGCTGCGCATGGTGCGCAGCTCCTCCAAATAGGCCCGACAGGACGGGCACTCGGCCAGATGCGCGTCGAGCTCCTTCTGTTCTTGCTTGGTCAGGGCGTTGTCAATCGCCGCCGAACATAGCGCTTCATATCGCTCGCAGTTGGTTTCATGCATGGTCTGCCCGCCTCCCTTCTGCTTGTTTAGACGAAGCTGACAGCGAAATGTTCCCGCGTTCCAGCAGGATTTTGCGCAGGGCAGCGCGCGCACGGGCCAGACGGGACTTGACCGTGCCCTCCTCCAGCCCCAACGTGCGGGCGATGTCCGCATATGTCATCCCGGCCACGTCGCGCAGGAGCACCACGCGGCGGTGCTCCTCGGAGAGCTGGGACAGGGCATATTGCAGCTCCTCGCGCAGTTCCTGGTTTTCGGCGGCCGCCTCGGGCTGGGCCGCGCGGGACGGGTCGGCTAAGGCGGCCGCCGGGCCCTCCTCGTCGTCGATCGAGGCCGCAGGCTGGCCCTCGGCCGCACGGCGGCGGGCAAAATCCACGCACAGATTGGCCGTCACGCGGTAAAGCCAGGTGGACAGGCTGCTGTCACCGCGGAAAGAGTCCAGGCTCTTCCAGGCGCGCAGGAATACTTCCTGGGTGATATCGGCGGCATCATGTTCGGAGCCGGTCGAGCGCAGCGCCAGCGTATAGATGCGGTTTTCGTAGGCGGTCATGAGCGATTCAAAAGCCGCGATCTCGCCCTTTTTCGCGCGGGCGAGCAGCACTTTCTCTCCAGTCATCGAACGCCTCCTTTCTCTCTTTCTCTCAGTCAGGGATCTGCGTTTTCATCTCATCCGCCAGCGCATAGAGTTCGTCCAGCCTGGTCAGGGCAGAGATCCGTTTTTTGAAGTCGCGCACGTGCGATACACCCTTGAGATACCAGTTCACATGCTTGCGCGCCTCCAGCAGGGCGACACGCTCGCCCTTATCCGCAACGGCCAGCTCGATCTGGCGCACGGCGGTGTCGATCCGCTCGGCAAAGGGCGGAAGCGGCGGCAGCACGCCGGTCTGCATCAGGGCATGCGCCCGCTCGAAAATCCAGGGATCTCCCAGGCTGCCCCGGCCGATCATCACAAAGTCCGCGCCGGTATGCGCGAGGATGTGCGGCACGTCCTGGGGCGTAAAGACGTCCCCATTGGCCGCAACCGGGATGGAGACCGCCTCCTTGACCGCGCGGATAATATCCCAGTTGGCTGTGCCGCTATACTGCTGGCTGCGCGTGCGGCCGTGGACGGCTACCATATCGGCTCCGGCCTGCTCGCACAGGCGGGCAAACTCCACGCAGTTGACGCTCTGCGCGTCCCAGCCCATGCGGAACTTGACCGTGACCGGCACGGGCACGGCCTGCTTGACCGCCGCGACGATGCGCGCGGCCAGGTCCGGTGACTTCATCAGGGCCGCCCCGTCGCCGTTGCCCACAATCTTGGGCGCCGGGCAGCCCATATTGATATCGATGATGTCGCAGCCTGACAGCTCCAGCGCCCGCACGGCCGAGCGCGCCATGCACGCCGGGTCCGAGCCGAAGATCTGCGCCGAGGCCGGATGCTCCCCCGGGGCCAGGCGTAAAAGGCGCGGGGTCTTTTTGTCGCCGTACTCCAAGGCCTTGGCGCTCGCCATCTCGGTCACGGTCAGCCCGGCGCCGTGTTCCCGGCAAATCTGGCGGAAGGCCAGGTCGGTCACGCCCGCCATAGGCGCAAGGATGAGCTGATTTGGTAAAGTTACGCTGCCGATCGAGTACACAGGTCGGCCTCCTTGTCATAATAATTCCGTACTATTGTATCACAGGATGCCGCATAATGCAAACTTTTCCCCGGTTACAATTCACAAACAGCGGCAAATTCGACGGTTTTTCGGCGTTTTCGGCAGCGGTTCCCGGCCTGTTCCCGCCCCATTGCGCACAGAAAAAGGTCCGCCCTGCCGGGCGGACTTTTTCTAAAAACGATATGGCTGTCACGAAATCCAGGCGACGACGGCATTCCCGCCGAAATACCCGCAGATAATGAGCGCGGTATTCCAGCAGGCGATCCCGGCCGCCGACCAGGCTGTGTACTCATGTACCGGCACCTTGAGCAGCCCGGCGGGAATGGACACAATGGTGCGCAGCACGGGAATCAGCCGGCAGATGAACAGCGCGCGGCCGCCGTGCCGCTCAATCCGCTCATGGCATTGATTCACGAAGTGCTGGAATTTTGGATACCCGCCGAACAGCTTGTGCAGGATGGGTGCGCCGCCGAAGCGGCAGATGGCGTAGATCGTCAGGCTCGCGAGCGTGCCGGCCGCGATGGACAGCACGAGCGCGCCCAGGAGGTTTAGGTCGCTCTGCCCGGCCAGGACGCCGATGCCCGGCATGATAATGCCGGCCGGGAAGCCGGGCAGGTTGAGATACTCACAATAACAGATGACCAGGATGAACAGATATCCATACTGTGCAAAGAAGTCCAAAAAGGTTTGAAAGGTCACTTTGCCACACCATGCTTTCTCTTTGATTGCTTTCTCCACTATAGCAAATCCGCGCCCTGTTCTCAAGGGCACAGCCGAGAAGTTCAAAAAGAATTCACGATGTATTAAAAAATCAGGGCGGATACGGCCCAGGCAAGGCCGACCAGCCCGCCGCCCGACAGCGCCGACAGGGCGAGCTGGGGCGCGGTATAGCGCCTGAGCGGCAGGGGACGGGCCGGATGCCGGACGTGGTAACGCGCAGCCAGGGCGCATGCCTCCCTGAGCGCATCCCCCGACGCAGTCCGTCCCTCCCGTACGATGAAGAACGCCTGCTCGAAAAACCGGCTGTCATCCGGCCGCACCACCACGACCCGCTTGGACACTCCTTTGACCATACTGATTTTCCTCCCTTGTTCTCACTTCCTTTCCAGTGTGCCCCAGAATCTCCGGGTTTATACTGCGGGCTTCCTGCGCTCCAGCCGCACGACCAGGGCGGTCATATCGTCCGATGCGCCGCGCTTCTCGGCCGCCGCCACCAGGCGGGCGGCAATGTCCTTGGGGCTGTCCCCCGCGCGCTCGGTCACGATCTTTTGCACCCAGCCGTCATCCGCGCCGTCGGACACGCCGTCCGACAGCATGACGAACAGATCGCCGTGCAGCATGCGCAGCGGGATGGGCTCGGCCTCCTCGGGCGACTGCATCAGCCCGATCGGCAGCGTCTCCCCTGCGAGCGTCGTCACACCTCCTCCCGTCTTGAGATAGCTCGGCGCCGCGCCGCACTTGAGGCAGCTCGCCTTCCCGGTGTACAGGTCAATGGTCAAAGCGTCGAGCGTCACCCCACGCATGCCCTCCACCCGCATCCGGAACGCCGGCGCCACCGTGCGCAGCGCGTCGTCCACCGCGATCCCTGCCTTCAGGAACCGCTCCATCATGGACAGCAATAGTTTGCTGTCCCCGGCCGCCTCTGCCCCGGTGCCCATGCCATCGGCGAGCAGCATGCAGGCGCGGCCGTCCTCGGTCACGAATGTATGTACGGTGTCTCCAGAAACCGGCTCTCCCTCCTTCTGTTTTTGGCTCATGCCTGCGATGACGCGGTAAGGCGCCTGCTCGCGCAGGACGACGCGGGTGCCAAGGTCGTCGGTCAGGCAGGCCGGTTCGCTCAGCCCGCAGCCCAAAAGCGCCGACAGGCCGACGGCAAAGCCCTTGCGGTCCTGCAAGATCCGTCCCGCCCCCTCTCCCGCCAGCTCGACGCGCAGCCTGCCCGCCACATCGCGGAAAACCGCCACCTTGTCGATCTTGCCGAAGGCTTGGGCGTAGGAGCGCACCTGCCGCTCCTTCGCGGGCAGGGATGCCTGGTCGGCCGACAGGCTGCCGCCGACCTGGCGCAGGATCTCGGTCAGCCCGGCGTACTGCTGGGCGATGAGCGCACGGTTTTCCAGCGCGCGGCGGCGGTACGCGCGGCGCTCATGCAGGGCGGCCAGGCCGCGGTTGATGGCCTGCACGAGCTCGGGCAGGTGCACGCACCGGCCCTGGAATCCGGGCGGGAAATCCCCGGCCTCGGCCCGGCCCCGGCGCAGCATGGGCGCGGCCATGGCGCTGAACGCGCCCAGCGTCTGGACCGACTCCTTCTGCCAGCAGGCGCCGCACGCCTCGCAGTGGGCGCAAACCGCGTCGGTCGCGCGGTCAAAGACCGCCCGCACTTCGTCCGACGCCTCAGCCCGGCCGTGCTCGGCCCCGCTGTGCAGCGCCTCATACAGCTCGCCAAAAGCTGCCGACGCCTCGTTGGCATAGCGACCGGCCGTGTGCCGGATACGCCGGATACTCTCGGTCGTATCCCGCCGCACGGGTGTCAGGCTGTCTCTGGCGTATTGCCAGATGCTGCCGGGCACGGCCGCATACAAGAGCACCGCAAACACGCCCTCATAGAGCGCGAACAGGAAAAGCCGGTTGTCCGCCCCGACAAGGGCCGCGCCCACGCCCGCAATCAGCGCCGCGACCGCAAACCCCACCCGCCCCGCGCTCTGAAACGCGCCCGCGATCAGCGCAGACAAGCCATAGACACAGGTGAAGAATGCCCCCTGCCCGATATACGCATCCAAAAGCGCGCCCGCCGCCACACCCGCCGCCGTGCCTGCCGGGCTGCCGCCCAGATAGGCTGCCGCCAAAACCAGCGCATAAAGCAGGATGCGCGCCGGTGAGATGGTTCCCAATAAGGTCAGGTCGGACAGCGCCACGCACAGCGAAGCCGCCACCGCCAAAAAACCAACCGGCCGCATCATGCGTGCCGCCGGCGGCTCCGTGGCCAAGGCGAACCCATAGCAGGCCGTCATGGCCCCCGCAGCCAGCGTGGCGCAGGCAAAGCGCGCCAGCTCGGCGGGCGCCGCAGAGGGGATGAGCACAAAGCTGGTCGCGGCCATGCATGCCATCGCACAGGCCGGCATGAACCAGACCTTCCTGCGGGTATCCTTGTCAAAGACGTGCGCACAGACCAAGGCCAGCACGCCGCCAGCCGCCGCCGTGATGCCATACAGGCCGCCGCACAGCAGAAAGCTGCCCAGGACGAGGCCTAGGAGCGCGGCATAGCCGCCGCCTGCGCCGGCGGCCGCTGCGGCCGCGGCCAGTCCAAACGGCGCATAGCCGCCGAACATCGTGCCGCGCGAGAGCACGAAGGCCAGGATCAATTGCTGCGCGGCCGCGTACAGGCGGTGCGCCCGGCCGTCGTTCTGCACGCGCTGGGCCAGGCTGCCCGCATGCGCCGCCAGGGTAAATCCCTTCCGTGTAAACAAATGCTTGTCCATTTGCCGTCCCTCCTTTTGCTTGTGGCAACAGTATACGCCAAACCAGGCGCAGAGGCCGTCGGAAAATACAGCCGGGAATTGCCATCTTGCGGACAATTTTCGCCCCGGGAATGGGGCGGCAATGGACATTTGGCGGAAGGGCCCGGTTTCGCCCCGCGGCAGGTCGAAGCGCGCGGTCAAAACCTGGCATCCCCCGCCGCAGTTTTCCCGCTTGCTTTTTGCCCGCCGGGCCGATATCATAATGGTAAGGAGAACGGCACAAACCTCCAGATCTGAAAGGGGCAGTGTTATGGGACGCAAGAAACAACAGAACTTTTGGCTGCGCATGGCGATGGTCATCGCAGCGTCATTTGTCATGGCTTTCACCATCAAGAGCTTCGCGCGGCCGGGCGGGATCTTCTCGGGCGGGTTTAACGGCATCTCTCTGCTCATCATCGCCTGCTTTGAGCAGTTTGCGGGCATCTCTCCGCCCTTTGCCCTGGTCAACTACACGCTGAACCTCATCCCGCTCTACATCAGCTTCCGCTATCTCGGCCGCAGGCTGACCGCGCTGACCGTCGTGTGCGTCCTGCTCGTCGGCCTGCTGACCGACGTTATGCCCGCCGTGCCCATCACGCAGGACCCGCTGCTCGTCGCCGTCTTTGGCGGCATCTTCAACGGCGCGGGCATCTCGCTGTGCCTCTTGGCCAACGCCTCGAGCGGCGGCACCGATATCATTGCGCTGTTCATGGGCGAGATCAAAGGCCGGGACTGCTGGAACGCGGTCTTCCTGCTCAATGTGGTCGTGCTGAGCATTGCCGGCCTGCTGTTCGGCTGGGACAAGGCGCTCTACTCCATTATTTTCCAGTTCGTCTCCACCCAGGTCATCCACGCCCTGCACAAGCGCTACCAGCGGCACACCCTGTGGATCATCACCGAGCACCCGGAGGAGATCTACCAGATGATCGCTGAGGTGACCAATCACGACGCGACGCTGTTCAAGGGCATCGGCTGCTACAAGCGGCAGGAGCGCAAAATGCTGTACTCCATCCTGTCGGCCGACGAGCTCAAGCCGGTCTGCGCGCACATCCGCGCCATCGACCCCAAGGCGTTCATCAACATTCAGCGCACCGAGATGCTCAACGGCCGGTTCTATCAGCGGCCGACCGATTGAGGGCGGGCGCCCGGGAAGGCTGTGGATAAAGAAAAAAAGAGACACCGGATGGTGTCTCTTTTTTCTCCGCAATCTGTGCAAATCGCAATGCCGTTTTATCCCCGAAAGAAAAAAACAGACGCAAAAGCGTCTGTTTTTTATGGTGGAAGTTACAGGGCTCGAACCTGTGACCCTCTGCTTGTAAGGCAGATGCTCTCCCAGCTGAGCTAAACTTCCATGTGGTGACCCGTACGGGATTCGAACCCATGTTACAGCCGTGAAAGGGCCGTGTCTTAACCACTTGACCAACGGGCCAAACTGTGGTAGCGGTAATTGGACTTGAACCAATGACCTTTCGGGTATGAACCGAACGCTCTAGCCAACTAAGCTATACCGCCATATCAACAGTTCCTTCGCGCGGCTCCCTGCCAGCGACGATATTTATTATATGCGATCGGAGCGTATTTGTCAACATCTTTTTTTATTTTTTCTGAAGATTTTTGTCAGGCAGCAGGGAGCGGCCATCGCCCCTCCCTGCTGCCGGTTTTTTCAGACCAGCTTAACGGTATAGTAGACCGCAGTGACAAAGAAATATGCGCCTGCGGCGACCATGCAGGCGACCGGCACGCGGCCACCGACGAGTAGGCCCGCCGCCGCGACCACCGCCATCAGGACCGGGGTCAGGAACATCATCAGATAGGCGTTGCCCGAGAAGTCAAACACATACCGGCGCCAGGTGCCCAGATGGATGCGTCCGAGGTCGCTCTTGACCTTGGCCACACCGATGATCTGCAGCACATACAGGACAACCGCCAGGATGAGCAGCGGCACATGATAGGCCGCGCCGAAGGTAGTCTGCCCCAACCCGACCGCACCCGCTGCCAGCGCGCAGTCCATGGCAATGAGGAAGAACTCGGGCTGGTACGAGTGATAAATCAGGTAGGCGAAGGCAAAGGCGGGCAAGGCGACATACATGAGCTTGATGCCCGAGCCCGGATTCCAGGCGACTACCGAGAAGATGACGGCGAGCGCAAGCCCCAGAATGAGCAGCGTACTGCCCTTAAAGACGCGGTAGGCCAGGCTGGCGCTGCGCTTCCGCTGGACCAGCATGACGACCGCGCCGGCCACCGCCAGCACAACGCCCACAATGCGCAATACCTGGATCGCCAGAAGGCCTGCTTCCCAGTGCACCGAGTAGCCCAGCACATTATTCAGGAACATCAGGCCGAACACGCCCAGCAGGCAGCCCGAAAACACCAGGAGCACCTTGTTTGTGATGTAGTCGCTCCGCCTGGGGTCGGTCTGGCCGGGTATGGTCTGTTTATTATTCTTCTCAGGCATCTGTGCAGCCAAAAAAATCAACTCCTAAATCCGTTCATAGATTGCCGCTCTCATATAGCACGGCAGCCAGCGCCGCCAGGGGCGCGGTCTCGCAGCGCAAGATACGCGGGCCGAGCGAGACGCGCACAAGGCCGGCCTCGCAGGCCGCCTGCACCTCCTCCGCGGCAAACCCGCCCTCCGGGCCAACCATCAGGGCGGCCTCGGCAAAGGGGCGCGCGGTCAGCGCAGCGCGCAGGCTGTTCTGCCGCTCGCTCTCGTAGAGCAGCAGCGCAGGCGCGCACGCCCCGGCCTGCCGCACGGCCTCGGCAAAAGGCATACAGTCCGCGACCTCCGGAACGCGGCCCCGGCCGCTCTGCTGGGCGGCCTCGCGCGCGATCTTGCGCCAGCGCACAGCCTTCTTAGCCAGCGCCTTGGCGTCCGGTCGGGACACGCTGCGCGCGGCCGTATACGGCACCACCCGGCAGGCGCCAAGCTCGACCGCCTTTTGTACAATAAAATCCATCTTATCGCCCTTGGGCAGCGCCATATAGAGGGTGACATGCACGCTGGGTTCCCCGCGCGAAGGCGCGCGGGCATCCACATGGCAGAGGGCCGTACCGCCGTCCGTCCCGGTCAGCGTGCACTGGTAGTCGGTGCCCGTCCCGTCGCATACTGTCAGCTTTTCGCCCGGCTTCATGCGCAGCACGCGGGCGATGTGATGGGCGTCATCCCCGGCGATCGCAATGGTATCACCGGCGGGCGCGCCGTCTATAAAAAATCTGGGCAGGGCGGCCCCCTCCTCGCTTTGGGTATTCTCAAATCATTTTAGCAAACTCGCGCCCGCTTGTCTAGGGCAAATTTCGTCGAAAGTGCCCCCAGATGGCGCAAAATCCCGCTTATCGGCTGGCACGGAATGCAGCCCAGCCGCCCGAAGCGGCACGCTCGTCCAGACGGAAGCCTGCGCGCATAAGCGCCGCGCTGACCTCCTCGGCGCGCTCTGCAAGGATGCCTGAGGCGATGAGCGTGCCGCCAGGCACCAGCTTTTCGTAGAACATCGGCGCCATGCCGATGATGATATCGGCGACAATATTGGCACAGATGATGTCATAGCCGCCGCCGATCTCGCGGGCCAGCGCCGGGTCGCGCAGGGCGTCGCCGTGCAGCGTGCGCGCGATGGTCACACCGTTGCGCGCGGCGTTCTCCTGCGCGCAGGTCAGGCAGTGTGCGTCGATATCCACCGCGGTGTCCGGGTTTGCCCCCAGCATGCCGGCCGCGATGGCCAGGATACCCGATCCCGTGCCCATATCGAGCAGTTTTTCTCCGCCTTTGACGGTCTTTTCCAGCATAGAGATGCACATCTGGGTGGTGTCATGCGTGCCTGTACCAAAAGATGAGGCCGGGTCGATCTCCAGGATGCGGCGCGCGCACGGATCGTCCACGGTCTCCCAGGACGGCTTGATGAGAAACTGTTCCCCGACCGGGAAGGGCTTAAAGTACTGTTTCCAGCCCCACTCCCAGTCCTCCTGGCGGGTGACCGCCTGCGCGGTCGTCAGGCGGCCCAGGGCGTCGTCCGCGTCCTGCGCCTTGAGCTCTGCCAGGCGGGCGTTCAGCGTATCGATCTGTGCATGGCCCTCGTCCGAATCGGCGATATAAACCTTGATCTTGGTCTCCTGGCCGCGCAGCTCCTCACACAGCTTCTCGTCCACATAATCCCAGTATATCTCGGTGTCCTGCAAAAATTCCTCGAAGTCCGCAGCATCTTCCAGGGCATACCCCTCGATGCCAAGGTCTTCGAGCACGCCCACGACCGGGTCGATCCCGGCGGTGGAGGTGAAAATCGTGACTTCAATCCAATCCATGTCGTTCTCCTTTATCGCAAACGCACGGCGGGGCCATCCCAGGCGCCGCCGGCGGGCTTGTCAGTTTACATACAGATGAGGCCGTATTTCTCGGAAAAATACTTCAGGATGCGCTCCTCCTGCTCCCAGGTGCCGTCATAGAGCGCAAGGCCCGCATATACCCGGAGCGCCTTTTCCAAGAGCTCGGGCGACTCGGCGCACAGGCAGACCGGGCGGGTAATCATATAGAGGTTCTCCTCGAGCGTGATGACGTCCTCTTCCTCCTCGATGAGCAGCTTGAAGGCCGCCGGGGCCTCGTCCTCCAGCTCGACCAGGCGCTCGTCCAGCTCATGGTCACATGGGATCTCGTCCGAGATGCTGGTCGTCCAGTCGATAAAGTGCACGTCGCGGCCGTCGGGCGCGAGCACGACGTCGTCGAGTTCGCGCGGGATGACCGTCCGGCTGTAGGGCCGGGTGCGCACCAGGTCGGCCAGGCGGCGGGCGCGCTCATGCGGGACGGGCACAAACAGCTCCACATTGGGCAGGTCCAGGTCGCGCAGCAGCCAGACCGCCGGGCACCGCACGCCGAGCGATACACGGGCATAGGGCGCGGCCAAGCGCAGGGCGTCGGTCAGGTCCTGGGATTCCTCTGCGGTCAGCACGATCGTGGATACGCCGATGCGCTGCAGGACCGCCACAGCGGCCAGCACGTCGGTACCGTCCTCCATGCGGCCGTCCGCGTCCACGGACAGCTCGGCCATGAGCGCCGTGCCGGACAGATCGGTCATGGCCAGGACGGCCGCGCGCAGGGCGTAAAAGTTCGGCGCGCCGCACAGGTAATAAAAGTCTGCCTGCTGCCGCACCAGCGGCCGGAATGCCGCGCGGCAGGCCCCCATGTAGCGCTCCGCCACCGGCGGTGCACAGTCGGCCGGCAGGGGCGGGCAGCCTGCGGTCAGGCCGACCGGCACCTCCGGGCAGGTCATGCGCATGCGGTCCAGGTCGGCCTGCGTATAGGCCAGCGCCCCGCCGATCAGGGCGGGGTCGCGCGCGAGCAGGGTGTGGTCGTCGGGGTTTGTCAGCATGAGCTGGCCGCCCGATAAGGGAATGGGTTCCATGTTCTCCTCCTTGGCGTCAGGCTGCGCGCGTGCTGCCATTTGCCTGCGTCTTGTAGCGCAGAGGCTGTTCGGCAGCCGCACGGCACAGGTCCAGCGCCTTATAATACACATCGTCGATCATATGCCCGCGCGACGCGGCCCGCGTACACGCGGTATCCAGAGCGCGCAGGGTATCGGTATCGGCCAGGATGCGGGTCTCCAGCCCGACGTCCTGCTGGAACCTGCGCAGCGCGCCCAGCGCGCGCGTGTCCAGCACGTCGGATGGCTCCGCCAGATAGCCCAGGGCATGCAGCCGCTGGCAGACCGCCAGGGCCTGCTCGCTCTGCGTGCCGTAATAGACCGGCTCGTCCAGGTCCAGGGCGGCCGCCGTCTTGAGGTAGCTGCGGATGGTGCGCAGGGCATGGGCTTCCACGTCAGGCGCAAGGCCCTTGCCCTCCCAGCTGCCCGACTGCGGCAGCTGCATCTCCAGGCAGGTGAGCACTAGATAGTCGCCGTCCAGGTTCAGATGATACTGCCCCTGGCTCTTTCCGTAGGTCTGCGTGCCGACGAGCGTGGCGCTGCCTGCCTCGCGCAGGACGCCGGCCATGAGCTCGGCGGCCGAGGCCGTGTTGCCATTGACCAGCACGACGATCTTGTTCAGGGGCAGACCGCCGCCCGAAGAATAGCGGGCCTCGTCGCCGCCCTGGTCGGCACGGCCGTGCAGGGTGGCCATGAGGGTCTTCTTTTCCAGCATTAGGTCCAGCATGGCGAAGGCCGCATCGATCATGCCCCCGCCGTTGTCGCGCAGGTCCAGGATGACCGCGCGCGTCTCCTTCTCGTCCAGCCCCTGCCAGATCTCCTCAAAATCCTCGGCATCGTTCATGGACGAGAAGGCGCTGATGGAGATATACTCCACGCCGGGCGCCGCCTGGCGGGCGGATACGTTCTCCTCCAGGATGGTCTCCCGGGACATGGAGAAGTCCAGGGTCTCCCCTTCCCGCTCGACGGTCACGCAGATGCGGCTGCCGACATCGCCCTGCAAAAGTGCCGCCAGCTCGTCCAGCCCCAGGCCGGTCACGTTCGCGCCGTCAATCGCCATGAGCCGGTCGCCGACCTGGATGCCTGCGGCCGCCGCAGGCGAATGCCGGACGACCCGCTGCACGGTCAGCCCGCGCTCGGTGCGCCCGACCGCAATGCCGATGCCGGCATAGCCGGACAGCACCGAAAAGCCGGACTGATATTCCTCTGCGGTCAGGTACATCGAGTGGCTGTCCATGCCGCTCAAAATATCATTTAAAATGTCGGAGAGCGCTTCCGGATGCTCCTCCAGGTAGGCTGCGTCCTCCTCAATGGTCGCTTCAGGGATGGGCGACTGCTCCGCGATGAGCCCGCGGGCATTGATGATGTCCGCTGCACGGCAGAACCGCTCCGCCGCCGAGAACGCCGCCGCCTGCCCGCACAGCATGCACAGGCACAGGACGACAGCCATACATTTTTGCAGGATTCGCTTCAAGATAAGCTCCTTTCGTCTCTTGCTCTGCGGCGGGCGGCTTCCGGGCGCGCCCACCGCTTACATCTTTTCAGGGGCGTCTACGCCAATGATGCCGAGGACATTGCGCACGGTCTGTACGGTCGCCTGGCACAGGCACAGGCGCGCGTCGCGCAGGGCCGGCTCTGCCTCCATGATGCGGCAGGCATTGTAGAACCGGTGAAACTGTGCGGCCAGCTGTACGGCATATTTGTTGAGCTTCGAGGGATCGCGGGAGACGGCCGCCTCGCGGATCTCCTCGGGTAAAAGGGCGATGGCCTTGATGAGGGCCTTCTCGTCCTCGTGGGTCAGCACGGTCAGGTCGGTGTCGCGCGCGGCGGGCACGGCCACGCCGCTCTCGGCCGCGTGGCGCAGGACCGAGCAGATGCGCGCATGGGCATACTGGACGTAGTAGAGCGGGTTGTCCGAGTCCTGCTTGACCGCCAGGTCCAGGTCGAACTCCATCTGGGTCTCGGCCGCACGGGAGTTGAAGAAGAAGCGGGCCGCATCGACCGGGATCTCGTCGAGCAGGTCGGACAGGGTCAAGCTCTTGCCGGTGCGCTTGGACATGCGCACCACCTCGCCGCCCTGCATCATGCGCACGAGCTGCATGAGCACGATCTCCAGACGGTGCGAGCCATCCAGGCCGATGGCGTCCAGGGCGCGCTGCAGGCGGGCCACATGGCCGTGGTGGTCGGCGCCCCAGATATTGATGACGCGGTCAAAGCCGCGGGTGACGAACTTGTTCCGGTGATAGGCGATGTCCGCGGCAAAATAGGTATAGAAACCGTTTGCGCGGCGCAGGACGTCGTCCTTCTCCGCACCAAAGGCGGTCGAGCGCAGCCAGAGCGCGCCGTCCTGCTCATAGGTCACGCCCGCATCGGTCAGCATCTGCACGGTCTCTGCGACCGCGCCCGACTCGTGCAGGGTGGACTCACGGAACCACACGTCATAGTGGATCTTGTAGCGCGCCAGATCTTTCTGCATCTTCTCAATATTGTGCGGCAGGCCGTAGCCGACAATCACGTCAAAGCGCTCTTCTGGGGTCATGGCAAGCAGTTTGTCGCCGTGCATCTGGACGAGGTCATGCGCCAGCTCGCGGATATCCGCGCCCTGGTACCAGGAGGGGTCAAACGCGATCGCGTCCTCTCCCTTGAGCTCCTGGATGTAGCGGCCCTCGACCGAGTGGGCGAACTTGTCCACCTGGTTGCCCGCGTCGTTGATGTAAAACTCACGGGTGACGTCGTGGCCCGCCCAGGAGAGTACCTCTGCCAGGCAGTCGCCCAGCACGCCGCCGCGGGCGTTGCCCATGTGCATGGGGCCGGTCGGGTTGGCCGAGACAAACTCCACCATGATCTTTTCCGGCTTTTCCGCACGGGTCTTGCCGTAGTCCGCGCCGCAGGCCTCCACCGCGCGGACCGCATCCTGGTACCAGCCGGCATTCAGGGTGAAATTCAAAAAGCCCGGGCCGGCGATCTCCACCTTCTCAAAGCAGGTGCCGTCCAGCGACAGGTTCTCCACAATGGCCTCGGCGATCTTGCGGGGCGCCATGCGCAGGGGCTTGGCGCACTGCATGGCAAAGGTGGACGCCCAGTCGCCGTTCGAGGCGTCCTTGGGGATCTCGACCGCGACCGGCGGCAGCTCGGCTGCGGGCAGGGTTCCAGCGGCGACCGCCTTGTCGTAGGCCGCCTTGACCACGCCGGCCGCTGCCTGGCGTGCGGTATCTAACAAATTCATAGTACACTCTCCGTAATATTTTATTCTAAAATTTCTATTTGTATTCTTACTGGACAAAAGGCTGGGTGGCGACGGTCATCTCAAAGTGATGGCTGCCGGCCACACTGTGGTCGATTTCGACCGTATAGTCGATCACAAGCGCGCCGCCGCCCTCGCCGATGGTGTTCTGGATGCGCGAGGTATGGGTGGCGATGGTCGCCATGCCATAAGGGGTCTGGTACAGGCCGACATGGCGCTGGCGCTCCAGGAACAGCAGCTCTGAGGCAAAGCGGCCGGTGCGAATGAGGGCGACGGTCTTGCCGTCGATCTTGAGCGTCGTGCGTGTGCCCTCGAGGCCGGTGATCTCGCTCTCATCGTACGCAATGTAATACTTATCGTTTTTTCGGTACAGGCGTGC
Source organism: Candidatus Butyricicoccus avicola (assembly GCA_019119435.1). GTDB lineage: Bacteria > Bacillota > Clostridia > Oscillospirales > Butyricicoccaceae > Butyricicoccus > Butyricicoccus avicola. The sequence continues at coordinate 2,477 of DWWZ01000056.1, read as the reverse complement.
CGCAGTCACGAGGTTGACCTCCTCCTGGGGGCAGCCCTCAAAAGACTGGGTCGAATGGATGGACAGCCAGACGTCTTTCTTGATATTTTCCATGGTTGTCTCCTCATCTCTCTATAAATCAATCGGACGGCACCGGCCTCAGTAGGCATCAATATCGACCTGCTCGGCCGGGAAATCCAGGGTGCCGTTCAAAAACCCCGGCGCCAGGGCGTTAAAACCCGCCGGGTCGTCCGAGACAAAATAGCGGGTCTTGCCCTTGTGCCTGCCGGCGGGCACAAGCATGCCGCGCACGCTCTCGGCGGCCGCCGCGCCCGAATCGATGAGGGTCACGGACGGCCCCATCTCGGCGGCGATAACCGCGGACAACAGCGGATAGTGGGTGCAGGCCAGGATGAGGGTATCCACATCCTGTGCCTTGATGGGCGCGAGATATTCGCGCACAACGGTTTCGGCCACGATGTCGCCCGGATGGACGCGGCCATTTTCGGCCAGCGGCACGAGCAGCGGGCAGGCCTGCATAAAGACCGCGAGCCCCGGGTCTGCCGCGCGCAGCATGCGGTCATACACGCCCGAGCGCACGGTCGCCGGGGTGCCGATGACGCCGATGCGCCCGGTCCTGGTGGCGGCGCGGGCGGCCGCGCAGGCTGGCCAGACCACGCCGATCATCGGCACGTCGGTCTCGGCCGCGACCGTGTCGAGCGCGGTGGCCGACACCGTATTGCAGGCGACCACAATGGCCTTGATGTCAAACTTGCGCAGGAATTTGACATCCTGCCGGGTATATTTGAGGATGGTCTCGGCCGAGCGCGTGCCGTAGGGCACACGGCCGGTGTCGCCGAAGTAGATGATGTCCTCGCCCGGCAGGATCTCGTGCAGGCGGCGCACGGCGGTCAGGCCGCCCACACCCGAGTCAAATACGCCGATGGGCCGGTTATCCATGCGCATCCTCCAAAGCCAGCTCCACCAGCCGGTCGATGAGCGCCGGATAGGACAGACCAGCGTGGGCGAACAGCTTGGGATACATGGAGATGTCGGTGAAGCCCGGGATGGTGTTGATCTCATTAAAGACGATCTCCTCGTCCCGATACGTACAGAAGAAGTCCACGCGGGACAGGCCGCGGCAGCCGAGCGCCGTATAGACGCGCAGGGCGTTCTGGCGCACGGTCTCGATGGCCTTTTCCGAGATATGCGCCGGGATGTAGAGCGCCGAGCTCGCGTCGTTGTACTTGGCATCAAAGGTATAGAATTCCTGGGTGGGCGCGATCTCGCCGACCGTGGAGGCGACGGGGTCCGCGTTGCCCAAAACTGCGCACTCGATCTCGTGGCCGTCAATGAACTCCTCGACCAGCACCTTGGTATCCCAGCGGAACGCCTCGGCCAGGCCGGCGACCAGGCCGGCAAAATCATCCGCGCGGGCGACGCCCACCGACGAGCCGGACGAGCAGGGCTTGACAAACATCGGATAAATACCATGCAGCTTATCCGCCGCTGCGCGGGCTGCGGCCTGGGCGTCCTGCTCGTAGTCCGGGCGCAGTACGACGGCATAGGCCGCCTGGCGCACGCCGGTCGTGTCCACGATGATCTTGGTCAGGCTCTTATCCATCGAGCAGGCCGACGCCGCGACGCCCGGGCCGACAAAGGGGATACCCGCCAGGGTCAGCAGGCCCTGGATGGTGCCGTCCTCGCCGCCAAAGCCGTGCAGCACCGGGAAGCACACGTCCACACGGATGGGGCTGCCGCCCGCAAGCGGCAGGAACCCGTGCGTCTCGCGGTCGGGCGACAGCGCCACGCGGCGCAGGCCGGGCTCGCGCTCCCACGAGCCGTCTTTCACCTTGTCCGGATCGGCGTTTTCATACAGGAACCAGCGGCCGTCGCGCGTAATGCCGACAGGCACGAGGTCATATTTGCTCTGGTCGGCGTTTTTCAGGATCGAGGAGGCCGACAGGCAGGAAATGCTGTGTTCGTTCGACAGGCCGCCGAATAAAACCGCAAGTTTTAACATAGAATTCCAAACCCTCTTTTACATATTTACTCAGTATCTATTATACGATAAAACGGGGTGGAATACAAACACTTTGCACAAAAACTATTCCGAAAACTGGCCCATATCCCAGGCGCTCCTTGTGCACCCTGCGGCAGGACTGTGAATAATTTGTAAATCCGCCGGATACCTCTTGACACGTAATATTATATGTCATATAGTATTATACATCAGATAAGGAGGCAAAGCTTATGGCATTCCCGATCTCTGCCGCTCTGCTCGACGCCATCGTCCTGTCCATCGTCTCCCGGGAGGGCACCTATGGATACAAGATTACACAGGACATCCGCAAGGTGTGCGACGTGTCCGAATCCACGCTGTACCCGGTGCTGCGCCGGCTGCTCAAAGCCGGCGACCTTGAGACCTATGACCAGGCGGTAGACGGGCGCATGCGGCGCTACTATAAGATCACGCCGCAGGGGCGCATGCATCTGGT
>DWWZ01000006.1 GCA_019119435.1 Candidatus Butyricicoccus avicola | reverse complement strand
TAAAACGCAGTCGGGTCATGCTCATCGGTCGCCACGCGGCTGTCCAGCAGCCCGCGCAGCATCGTATACGTCAGCTCGAACTGCCCGCCCTGCACGTACTCGGTGCACAGCTTTTCCAGATAGGAGTGGTACAGCGCGCATGCCTCCTCATCGTTCAGGATGACCGCAAAGATCTGGCGGTCTTCCATGCTGACCCCGGATGACACGGGCGTATCGATCGCAAAATTGATCGTGTCCGACGCATCCCCGCTCATAAATCCACCCCATGTCAAGTTATAATCCCATGGAATGAGCGTGAGCTGTCCATCTTTTTCATAAAGATAGTAATTATGCGTCATATTGCCAGAAAGGGAATCCAGATTGACCACAAAGGTCTGTACGGCCATATATTTGCACAAAAGGTCGACATTCACGCCCGACAGATCGCCTTCGCTGATCTTTTTGAGCGCCTCGACCACCCGCGTGTGATCGGCGTCATCTGTGTCCGTAATGGTTCCTTCCCAGATGGCTTCATAACTGTCCAGATTATCGTCGGTGTAGTTCAGGTCCGAGCCGCCGCCTGCCGACATCCCGCCGGGCATGTTTGGCATATCGCCCATATCAGGCATATCACCCATGTCGGGCTTATCTCCCATGTCGGGCTTATCGCCCATATCGGGCATACCTCCCATGTCAGGCTTATCGCCCATATCAGGCATATCGCCCATATCAGGCATACCGCCCATGTCGGGCATACCGCCTATGTCGGGCATATCTCCCATATCAGGCTTATCGCCCATGTCAGGCATATCGCCCATGTCGGGCATATCGCCCATGTCAGGCATATCGCCCATATCTGCCATGTTTTCCGGCTTATACAGCTCACCGGCTGATGTGCCGAAATTGCGAGTCAGGAAGCTTTCCTCGACGCCCTCCAGGGCGATATAGATGCCCCACGGCTCACCATTGACTGTGATCTCTGCCATGCCGTAATCGGACGCCGGTGTGTCCAAAAAGGCAAACATATCATAGACAAAGTATTCTTTAAGGTAGGTCGCGTCCGAGATCAGGTTGTTGAGCACCAGCTTATCCAGCCCCCAACAGCTCTGGCCATCCTGATAGTGGTCGAACTCGATCTTGAAACTGTACCGCTCGGAGCCCTGCATGGACACCTGGCTGAGGCTCGTATTGCCCTTTGGACGGATGCCGACGTTCTGGAAGGTCTGGCCGTTGATGGTCACGTCAGCCGGATAGTATTCCTCGCTCATCGCATTGTCCAGCATATCCTGCCAGTCGTCCTCATCCATCTGGATGTCCACAGTGATCAGATCCGTGCCAAACAGGGCGGATTCATACTGCTGCTCTACGCCGCCTGTCGCCTCGGCCAGCCCGGGCAGCAGGCAGGACAGCGCCAGCATGGCCACGAGCAGCACTATGGCCAACACTTCGGTCGATTTTCGCCGGATCATAGCGCCACGCCCCTTTTAGGACAGATACTCGCCGTTATAGCTGACGAGCACGGCGCTGCGCACGCCCTCGGATGCTGCGACCTGATTGACAAAACTTGTCGTGCCGTCGTCCGGCAGGCGCACCTCGGCCGTGACCTCTACGCCGTCGGCCGTAACGGTTTTGGACTTGATGACAAACTTTTGATGGCTCAGCGCGGCGAAAGCGACATGCTCAGCGCGGTCATCCTCGCACGAGACGACCAGCAGATACGGATGGTCGTTCTCTTTGCGGTTGACGAAGATCAGAAGGACTACACCGACGACAATCGAGCCAATGATGGCCATGAGGAACTGGCCAGCGCCCGTGACAATGCCGCAGGCAAGCGCCCAGAACAGGTAAACGATATCCAGCGGGTCCTTGATCGCTGCGCGGAAACGGACGATGGATAGTGCACCGACCATACCGAGCGACAGCACGACGTTAGACGTAACGGCCAGGATCACAAGCGTTGTGACCATAGACAACCCGACGAGCGCCACGCCAAACGTGGACGAATAGAGCACGCCATGGAAGGTCTTTTTATAGACGAAAAAAACAAACAGCCCTAAAGCCAGGGAAATCAGCAGCGCCATGCCGGTATCGATGAGGGAAAACGATTGGATGCTATCCAGGAAGTCCGATTTAAAGATGTCTTGGAACGTCATGCGAGTACTCCTTTTCGGTTAATTTTTAATATACCATGCGGCATGCCGCATATTTGGAAAATGCCGCGGCCCGGTAATCTCCAAGCTGCAGAAGTCCCGCGATCAGGTCGGGCAGATAGCGGTCATACTTGACCTCCAGCACGATCTTCCCGAAGGCCGCCGGGATCGCCGCATGCGGCTCCAGGAAGCGTTCGGATGCATTGGCCGACTCGATCTGGCTGTCAAAGGTCACCCGGACATTGCCCTGCGGATAGACAAGCGGCTCACGCACATAATCGACCGTTGTCCGCGGCCTGAGCGCCTGGGTCTTCATCTTGACATACAGCTCCCGGAGCAGCCCATACGCGCTTTCGGCCATCCAGGCCGTGTCCCCGCGCAACAGCGCGCGCACCTCATCTGCCGTGATCGGCGCGTCATACTTGACACCCAGCCCATGATTCTTGTATTTCTTTTCAAGCATGATGTGCTGTATGTCCTCGTTGTAATAACGGATGCGGAACTTCTCACGCTCCGACTTGCCATCCAGCTTCTCACGTAAGATCTTGTCATTGTGGTTGTCAAAATACAGGCTGTGCACCCGGTACAGCCCATCTGCCGTCGTATGCGGGTCGTGCCGCATGACGGGCAGGAGCCTCCGGCGCAGGGCGAGATAGTCCCCATAAGATATCTCATGTTTACATTCATGCCGGAACTGCTTTTCCATTGCCTCTTGCCTCCTTTGAAATACTTCCCTCCTGAACTGTGTATTCAGTGTATCCCGAGGCTGTGACCGGCGAATGTCCAAATTGTGTAAATTATGTGTAAAATATTTGTCTTACATGCTTTGACAAGGTTCGCGCGCAAAAAGCCCCAGCACCCGAAGGTACTGGGGCTTTTTGTGCGCGTGCGCCACGCGTTATAACATAGCCCGGACCGTGAACCAGATGACCGGAACGGCCAGGGACGGCAACATGTTGAGCGTTTTACAGTCGCGGATGTTTAGCATGGACAGGCCGGATGCGGCAATCAAGATGCCGCCGATAATAGATACCTCGGTCATAAGGTCACCGGTCAGGAAGCCGGACAGCGCGCCGGCACACAGGTAGATTGCCCCCTGCCAACAAAAGAGCACGCCTGCTGCGCAGGCGATACCGATGCCATAGGTCGAAGCCAGCGTCATGGAGGTGACAAAGTCCAGCGTCGCATTGGTGAACAGATAGGTGTGGTCGCCGTACAGGGCACTGTTGATCGGCCCCAAGATAGACAGCGTGCCAATGCAGAACATCAGGATAGCCGTGGACAACCCCTGCCCTAGGCCGCCGTTTTTGGAGAAGCGGCCGACGAGGTTTTGAAAATGCCCGTCAATGTTGAGCATGGTGCCAACCAGGGTGCCTGCGGCAAGGCTCAGGATAAACAGCACCGGGAAGGTACTGTTTGGCATATTCTGCGCCACAGCGTTGACCCCGAGCGCGCAGGCCGCCAGGCCCATGGCCTGGAACAGGGCGCCCCGGTATTCCTTCTTGATCCCCCGCCTGAGACAGCTCCCCAAAATCGAGCCGGCTAAGATCGTGCCGGTATTCACAAGCGTACCAATCATCCCGTTCTATGCCTCCCTTGATGTCCAACCGCAGCCATATTCCCGCAGGCCTTGCAGCGTCCTGTGACCCCCGAACGGGAGGCGCACAGGCGGCCGCCATAATTCATAACTTTTTCAGTATATCACATCAAAGCAACCTTTGCAAAGAAAACAGCGCGGACCGATGGTCTGCGCTGTCTGGATCGGTTAGATATCGGGCCAGCCCTCTTTGCGGCTCTGCGCCACGTTCTCGGCGATGCGGTGAAGAAATGCGAAATACTGTGCACGCTCCTCCTCGGTAAACCCCTTCAGGCAGGTGCGGTTCCACGCGTCAAAGGCCGCGTGGACGTTCTGCAGGGTTTCCTGCCCCTTTGGGGTCAGCGTCACCAGCTTTTCCCGCTTATTCTGTGCATTCACCGTGCGCTGGATCTGGCCGTCCGCCTCGAGGCCAGCCAGCAGCTTGGCGACGCGGCCTTTATCGATTTCCAACCGGGTGCACAGCGTATCCTGATTGCAGCATCCCAGTACCGCAATCAGGTGCAGGGCAAATGCCTCCACAGGCACCAGCGAATACTGCTTGAGCCGCGTGCGCACAAAGCTCTGTTCTCCGCGTCGGATGACGCCAATCGGATGGATCATAGGGCGATTCCTCCTCTGTTGTCTATGGCAACAGTTCTTTCCTATATTGTAACCCATCTGCCAGGCATTCCGCAAGCCCTGCGCCGTTATTTTCCGGTCAGGAAGTCCAGAATCTCCTGGGCATTCTGGTCCGGCTTGACTTTCTCCTTGGCCCATACGATCGTGCCGTCCGCATCGATCACATAGGTCGTGCGCACGACGCCCATGGATACCTTGCCGTACAGCTTCTTCTCTTTCCACACATCATAGGCTTGGATGACCGATAGCTCGGGGTCGGACAGCAGCGTGAAGGGTAAGGAATTCTTTTCAGCGAAGCGCTTATGGCTGGCCTGGGAATCCTTGGATACCCCTACAACCGGCACGCCCAGCGCTGCGAACTGGGCATACGCTCCTGCAAACGCACAGGCCTGCCGGGTGCAGCCCGGGGTCGAATCCTTGGGATAGAAATAGAGCACGAAGCGCTTGCCCGCAAAATCTGCGCGCGAAACCGGGCATCCCTGCGCGTCCGGCAGGGTAAAATCTGGGGCTTTGGTACCGACTTGCAGCATAGGTCATTTCCTCCTCGGTTCAAATCTGTTGGATGTAGGTATAGACGCTGTCATTGGACAGCGCCGGCTCAAAGGCAAAGCCAAGCGCCTGGAAGGCGGTCAGCCCTTCCAGGGAATCCACCTGGTGGTGCACGAGATAGCGTGCCATCGCGCCGCGCGCCATCTTGGCGTTTGCGGCCAGACAGCGCAGCTTGCCCCCGCGTGACGACAAGAATTCACAGGTCACAAAACGGTCTGATGGCCGGAGCTGCTTGGACACCGCCTTGCTGTACTCATTGGACGCCAGATTGACGACGATATCGGTGTCGGCATACAGGTCGTCGCGCAGCTTGCTGCCCCAGAACTTATATAAGTTCAGTCCGCGCGGCCGGCGGCCCATCTCCAGCCGGTATGGCCGGATACCGTCCAGCGGGCGCAGCGCGCCATAAAGCGCCGATAAGTGCCGCAAATGATCCTGTGCATAGAGCAGCTCGCCGTCCGACAGGCTGTCCGCGTCCAGATATTTATACGCTAGCCCGTCATAGGACAAGATGGCAGGCCCCCCGCCGTCCGGCTGCCAGGCGGCGAACTCGGCCGCCGCCTTCAGCGCGAGCTGCGGGCTGATCTGCATGGCGCCCTCCAGCTCATAAGCCGGCATCTCGCGCAGCACTGCATAGAGCGTTTGCGCCTCCTGTATCCGCCGCGGCGTGGTCGCCGGGACCGCGCGGGAGGGCGCAGGGCGCATATTTTTTGCGGGGGATAGGATTGCGATCATCTCATCCGCCTCCTCTCTTGGAAATCGGCTATACATTTTTATTGTATATGTTTTGGTATAAAATTGCAAGGGATATCACCGGATGCCCGCTGGACAATCGCGTTCCGCGGTGATACAATGGCAAAAGAATGTAAAAAAACAAGGGGGATGTAAAGTTCATGTCACACACTCTCATGCGGCGCGTCTGTCCGCCGCGTTACGCCACGCGCCTGTTCTGCATCACGGCTGGCGCATATATTGCCGGTCTGTTCGGCCGGCTGAGCTATGCTGCGGTCATGGCCGACCTAATCGCGCAGGAAGGGCTCGGCAAGGCCGAGGCTGGCCTGATCGGCACCCTGTTCTTCGTCGTCTATGGCGTATGTCAGCTGCTCTCCGGCTTCTTAGGCGACAAGGTCTCACCCAAAAAGCTCATTTTTACCGGTGTGCTGGGCTCTGCCATCCTAAACCTGGGGATGGGCCTTTCCGGCGCCTCCTATCCGGTCATGCTGGTGCTGTGGACGGCAAACGGCATCTTCCAATCCTTCCTATGGTCGCCGGCGGCGCGCGTCTTCTCGGAGATGATCCCGCCCAGCTATCGCAAGCGCGCCTGCGCAAACGGCGCGACGACCTACCCCATCGCGACCATCCTCACCTACCTGTTCGCCTCGCTGCTGCTCAAGTTCTCGGGCTGGCGCGCCGACTTTATCGTGTCCAGCCTCATTATGTTTGCCGCGGCCGCCGTCTTTTGGAACCGGATGTCCTTCTACGAGCGCGAGACCGAGGCGCACGGCGAGATCGAAGAGATCACGCTGACTTCGGTTGAGGATGCCGCACAGGGCAGCCTGCTGCGCATCCTGGTCGTCTCGGGCACGCTGCTGACCGTGCTGGGCGCGGTATCGCTCGGCCTGCTGCGCGACGGCATCCAGAGCTGGATGCCCACCTATCTGGACGAGTGCTTTTCGCTCGGCGCTTCGCTGTCGGTCGCGCTGTCCATCGTGCTGCCGGTGTTCAACCTCATCGGCGTGTACATCTCCAAATGGATCGCAAACCACTTCGTGCACAATGAGCTGGCCGGTACAGCGGGCTTTATGGCGGTTGCCGGCGGTGCGCTTGCCGTGCTGTGCCTGACCGGCACCTCGAACGCTATTATCTCCCTGACGCTTATGACCCTGTCCTCGACCGCCCTGGTCGGTGCCAACCTCATGATTATCAACCTCATGCCTATCCACTTTGGCGCCATTGGGCGGGCCTCGTCGGTCACCGGCGTATTCAACAGCGCATGCTACCTGGGCTCTGCCCTGTCCTCCTACGGCATCGGTTTTGTCTCCGAGCACTGGGGCTGGACGGCAGCCATGGCCTTCCTTCTGGTCTTTGCCGTGCTGACGCTTGTGACCTCGCTTATCGGGGTGCGCCGCTGGGGAAAATACCGCCGTCCGATCTGAGCCCAAGCAGGCCACCGAAATTTTACTAGGTCTTGCTTGATTTCCTTCCCATTTCCCGCCATAATAAAACTATTAGCTTTCTAAACAATCCAACCGTTATCATCTGTAAAAGGAGAACCACCGCTATGACCGAACCGTTTGAATCGCTGGACGAACTGCGCGCCAAAAAGGGTTTTATCTGCGACATGGACGGCGTGATCTATCACGGCAACCGTCTGCTGCCCGGCGTCAAGGAATTTGTAGACTGGCTCGTGCGCGAGGACAAGCGCTTCCTGTTTTTGACCAACTCGAGTGAGCGGTCGCCGCGCGAACTGCAGCAGAAGCTGCAGCGCATGGGCCTGGATGTCAGCGAAGAGCATTTCTATACCAGCGCACTGGCGACCGCCGCCTTCCTCAAGAGCCAGTCTCCCGGCTGCTCGGCCTATGTGATCGGCGCGCCCGGCCTGCTCAATGCGCTCTACGACGTGGGCATTACCATGAACGACGTGGACCCGGACTACGTTATCGCGGGTGAGACGACCAGCTATAACTATGAGACCATCCTAAAGGCCGTCGGCTATGTCCAGCGAGGCGCGCGCCTGATCGCGACCAACTCTGACCTGACCGGCCCCTCAGAGCAGGGTATCATCCCGGCCTGCCGCGCGCTGGTCTCGCCCATTGAGCTGGCTACGGGCAAGCAGGCCTACTATGTGGGTAAGCCCAACCCGCTCATGATGCGCACCGGCCTGCGCCTTTTGGGCGTACACTCCAACGAGGCCGCTATGATTGGCGACCGTATGGATACCGACATCGTCGCCGGCGTGGAGACCGGCCTGGACACGGTGCTCGTGCTGTCTGGCTGCACGACGCGCGCCGATGTCGAGAACTATGCCTACCGGCCGCGCCATATCCTAAACGGCGTCGGCGATATCCCCGGTTGATCT
>DWWZ01000055.1 GCA_019119435.1 Candidatus Butyricicoccus avicola | reverse complement strand
CCGATGCGCAGGGAAGGGGCCAGGCTTTTGGCGAAGGTGTTGAGGTAGATGACGCGGTCGTTGTGGTCGAGCTCTTTGAGTGCCGGGATCGGCCGGGAGGCAAAGCGGAACTCCGAATCATAGTCGTCCTCGATGAGGTAGCGGTCGCCCTCTTCGTCGGCCCAGCGCAGCAGTGCGGCGCGGCGGGCGGCCGGTGTCACGATGCCGAGCGGGAAGTGATGCGAGGGGGTGAGATAAGCCACTGAGGCCTGCCCTGCGCGCAGCGCATCGATCGACAGGCCATCCTGGTCGAGCGGCGTGGGCGCGATGTGCGCGTCGTTTGCGCGGAAGATCTGGGTCAGTTTGGGGTATCCAGGGGTTTCAATGGCATAGGTGCGTGTGCGGCCCAAGAGCTGGATGAGCAGGGTCACAAGATATTCCGAACCGGCGCCGACAATGATCTGTTCACTGGTGGTCGAGATCCCGCGGAAGGCATAGAGATAGCGGCGGATCTGTTCGCGCAGTGCGGGCACGCCTTGCGGCGCCGCCGCGAGCAGCAAGCTGCGGTCGTAGTCGGTCAGGACTGCACGCGACAGCTTGGCCCAGGTGGAAAAGGGGAAGCAGTCGGTGTCCACGACGTTGGTTTTGAAATCGAAGCGCGGCTGGGGCTCGTGAGCGGCGGCTGGCGCGGCGGCTGGCGGTGCAGGCGGGACCGCGCGGGGCAGCGCATCCAACTGCTGCACGAAGTAGCCGCTGCGCGGTACGGCGTGGATGTAGCCCTCTGCGGCAAGCTGGCCGTAGGCGGTCTCCACGGTGATCTGGCTGATACGCAGGTGGGCGGCCAGCGGGCGCTTGGCAGGCAGGCGGTCGCCGCCCTTGAGAGCGCCGGATATGATATCGGCGCGGATGGCGCGATAGAGCTGCTCGTAGAGCGGCGATTTGCCGTGATGGTCCAGGTGATAGGTCAACAAGGAAGCATTCCTCCAGTGATCCGACGTTTTCCAATCCAAAAATAGCATGCAAAAAAATAAGACAATGGAAAGCGGCGTCGGCCTTCCATTGTCTGTCCCGGCAGGAGGTGGGACGTCACTGCATGCTCTGCCGCTCAAAAAAAGACTGCAGTTTTTGCAGGCTGCTTGCCAGAAGGGCGGTCTCGCGGTCAGACAGGTCGTGCAGCGCGGCGGCGGTCATGCGCTCGTGAAAGCGTTTGTGATAGGCATAGACGGCCTGGCCGCGTGGCGTCAGAGAGATGTTGACGACGCGCTTGTCTGCGGTGTCGCGCGTGCGCTGCACCAAGCCTTTACTCTCGAGCTTGTCGCAGGCGACGGTCAGCGTGGCAAGCGTAACGCCAACGGCCTTGGCGATGGACGACATACGGCTGGGCTGCTCTGCGCCGGCCTTTTCAATGATGTGGATTTCTGTCAGGGAAATATTCTCGCCGACACCGGCCGCGATCGAGCGCTCCTCGATCTTGTTGATCCGGCTCCAGATATCGACCAGAAAATTGTTGATGGAATCAAAATCTGACATGAAGCCCTCCAATCCATCGATAGTTAATTTGACAAACTAAGTATATCATAGGCGTGCAGGAAAGGCAAGATAGGCGATGAAAAACCAAATTTTTTGTCGAAAAGACGAAAAAAGGCAAGAAGAAGCCGCCCGGATTGGGCGGCTTCGCGGATTACTCGCTTATCTGGCCGGCGGAAGGAGCGCTGCCCTCGCCGGATGGGCGCCTGCGTTTTGCGCCGCCGCGGCGTCTCCGCCTGCGGCGCGGCTCACCGCCCTCAGTGGGCTGGGCCGGCGCAGCCTGCTGCTCGGCCGGCTGTGGCTTTGGCGGCGCGGCCTTGACTAGGCGCGGCCGGTCTGAGCCATCCGGCGCTTCCCGGCGCGGCTTGCGGGCTAGGACAGCGGGCTTGGGCTCCGTGCTCTGCGGCGCAGCCTTGACGCGGCGCGGCCTTTCATTGCGGGGGCGTGCGGGCGGCTCTGCGGCAGCAACCGGCTCCTGCTCCTCCATAGGGTCGATCTCAGGCGCTTTGCGCTGCTGCTTGCCGCAGTTCTGGCAGCCGCCGTTGTTCTTTTTGGCGCGGCCGGAGCGCAGCGTCTGACAGTCGGCGCAGGCGAAGGTGCGGGGCTCGTCCGGGCTGTCCTCGAGCTGCACCTTGCAGGTGCCGCGCAGCATCTGGGTAGAGATGACCGTGCCGCGGCCCTCGGGCGTCTCGACCAGGCTCTCTGGCTTGGGCGTGATTTTTTGCAGTTCAGAATAGACTTCATGCTCATATTTCAGGCAGCACATTAGGCGGCCGCAGGTGCCCGAGATCTTGGTCGGGTTGAGCGAGAGGTTCTGTTCCTTGGCCATGTTGATGGAAACCGGCTGGAAGTCCTCGAGATAGGAGGCGCAGCACAATTCCCGGCCGCAGATGCCCAGGCCGCCGATCATTTTTGCCTCATCCCGCACGCCGATCTGGCGCAGTTCAATGCGTGTACGGAAGATGGAGGCCAGATCCTTGACCAGGCTGCGGAAATCGACGCGGCCGTCAGCCGTAAAATAAAACAGGATCTTGTTGAGGTCAAACGTACACTCGACGGCAACCAGCCGCATGTCGAGCTTGTGCTCCTCGATCTTGCGCCGTGCGATCTGGAAGGCCTCCTTGGCCTGCCGTTCGTTGTCGCGCGCGACTTCGAGGTCCTCCTTGGTCGCGATGCGGAGCATCTTCTTGAGGGGGGAGACCACCTTGCGTTCGGGCACCTCGGTGTTGCCCATGGCACACTCGCCGCACTCGACGCCGCGCGCAGTCTCGACGATGACGTGCTGGCCGCGCCGGACGGTTACGCCGCAGGGGTCAAAATAGTATACTTTGCCGACTCGTTTGAATCGGACGCCAATGACAGTGATCAAATATGTGTTCCTCCGTTTCGGTTGCCCGCGCGCCGGCTATGGCTGCGCGGCGGATGGCAAATGCTGTAAGCGCCTGCCGCAAGGACGGCGCACTGGATGGGCGCGCTGGCGTTGCCCTCGGCGCGGCGAGACAGCAGCGCCAAGTGGTCGTAGAGCGCGATCAACTTGTCTGCGGTCAGCGCACCGGCAAGCGCGCGCGTCTCTGCGGCCAGCGAGGGCACCAGCGGCTGCGTGCCGGCAAGGGACAGGGCGGCGTCGCGGACAGCGGCCTGCAGCAGGGACATGGCCTCGCGGAAGGGGGCTTTGGCCAGCTTGGAAAAGCCGTTTGCACCGAGCAGCATGCCGTACTCGTCGCCTGTTGTCAATGCGCGCAGGAACGCGCGTGCGGATTCCAACAGGGCAGGGTCATCCGGCAGCTGAGCGGTGCTGGGCGGTGCGAGCTGATAGGCCGTGCAGCGCGAGCGGATGGTTTGCAGCAGCGCGCCGGGCTGGGACGAAGCCAGCAGGAAAAAGACATAGCGGGGCGGCTCCTCGAGCACCTTGAGCAGTGCATTTTGCGCGCTCGGGTTCATCCGGTCGGCGTGCAGGATGATAAACACCTTGCGGTCGCCGTCGTTTGGCAGGACAGCGGCCTCGTCGCGGATCCGGCGGGCTGTCTCGACCTTGATTTCCCCCTCTCCCTCGTCTACGACGATGAGGTCCGGATGGGTGCCATGGGAGATCTTGTGGCAGGAAGCGCAGGCGCCGCAGGGGCGGGGAGCCGGGCCGGTGCATAGGAGCGCCGCAGCCAGGGCCTGGGCAAGGGCCGATTTGCCGCTGCCGTCCGGCCCGGACAGCAAAACAGCCTGCGGAAAACGGCGGTCGAGCGCGGTCCGCAGGCTGGCTTTGAGCGCGTCATTGCCGGGCAGGGCGTCAAATCCCAGCGTCATAGTTTTTCAAACTGCTCGACGTTCAGCACGAACACGGTCGCGCCGCCGACCGTAACCTCGACCGGCATCGCCGGATGAAAGCCTGCGCCCAGATGTGCTGTCGTCGGGATGATTTGTTTGCGGGTGGTGGAGTACTTGCGGATGATATCCATAGCCTCCTGCACACGGGCGTCTTCCATGCCGGTCAGGATGGTGACGTTGCCGGCGCGCAGAAACCCACCGGTGGTCGCAAGTTTGGTGATCTGGAAGCCCGCTTCCATCATGTGGTTCATCACGCTGTGTGCGTCGTCAGAATTGATGATTGCAAGCAGCATTTTCATAGAAAAGACCTCCTGATTTGCGCGTGCGCACCTAAAATTTGGACGGGCACACTGCGATA
>DWWZ01000054.1 GCA_019119435.1 Candidatus Butyricicoccus avicola | reverse complement strand
CTGTCGATGCCCGCCGCGCGCAGCATCTGGTCGGTCGGCATGACGCCGGCGTTCAAAAAGGCCATGGCGCGGTCATAAGCGCGGTCGGCCGCGTCCTGCCGGCCCGACTGGGCCAGGCGGTCATAGTCGTACGTTCGGTCGTACCAGTTCTGCGCCGCGCTGTCCTCGCGGTCCAGCACGTCCTGATACTGCCGGTAGGCAAAGTCCCGCTCATCGGCATAGACGGCGTAGTCCTGCGCCAGGCGGTCGCTCTCCCGCTCGTAGGCGGCGGCAGACAGGCCGGCCAGGGTTTCGATCTCGCTGAGCAGGCTTCCCCCTTCGCTCTCGTACATCTGCCAGGCGAGCTGATAGAGCGCAGGGATGACGTCGCCCACCTTGCTGTTGTAATAATCGCGCGCCTGCGAGGCTGCGGCGACGGCGGCCGTGCTGGCCTGGCCGCCGGTCAGGGCGGCTGCTTCGCCCAGGGTATCCTTGGCCGCGCGGTCGCCCTCCCGGCGGTAAGCGGCCCGGTAGGACTGAAAGACCGGGTCGGATTCCGGATCATAGGAGAACGGCTCACGGGCCTCCAGGCGGCGCAGGGCGCTCTCCAGGCGCTCGGCATAGGGGTCGGCATGCGACGCCGCACCGCCGCTCACAGCGCCCGTCTGCGTGCCCGTATTGTGCAGACCTCCAAAGGTACTGTTGCGGTTGATGTAATCGCGCGCCGCAGTGTAGTAGGCGTCGTAGGCATACTGCTCGTGTCCGGGCTCGGTCGTCGCTTTGCGCACGCGCTGGTTCAGCACGCGCTCGACCTCGGCGGCGCTCGCGCCGGCCTGCATCATGCGGCGCAGGCGGTCGGCGTAATCGACCGAAGGGTCATAATTTTTGTAATCCATGATCAAGATTTCCTCCTTTTGGTTGTGGGCGTCCGGCGGCCTACACGATCTTTTCCGGGCCGCGGTAGATGCCGTCGGTGCGGAAGTAGTAGTCCACCCCGCCCACGCGCAGCTGGATGTAATCGTCGGCCGCCAGGTAGATATGCCCGCCTGCGCCGGCCTCGACTGCGACCTGCGCGTCGGACAGGATGCGGATGTTATTGCCGCCACGGCTCTCGATAAACAGGTCGGGATAAGTCTGCGAGTAGACCTCCAGCGCGCCAACGACGTTATCCGGCTCGGCCGGGCCGTCGTAAAAATACAGGGCGCCCACGCCGTCCGAGGACACATGCAGGTCGCCGGTCGTGATGTTGTCGCCGTTGATGACGCTCTCTCCTGCCCGCTCGAGTGCGCGGAATGTGACCATGCCGGTGAAGTCAAAGCCGTCCACGGTCTGCTTGAGGCTGGAATACTTGCCGTTGAGGTCCTCGACCCGGGTCTCCAGCCCGTTCGCCGTGACGTTCACCGTGGTCAACCCCATCTCGGCGCTGTACACGCGCGCAGACAGGCTGTCCGCCGTCTGTGTGAGCGTGGACAGGCTGCCCTCGGCGCTCTCGATGCGCGCCGTCAGGCCCTCGGCCGTCTGCATGACGGCGGACAGGCCGCCCTCAGCGTTCTCCACGCGGGTCAGGATGCCGGCAGCCGTCTGCTGGATCTCGGACAGGTTGCCCTGTGCGTCCTGCATCTCGCGGCCCAGCGTTTCCAGGCCCTGCACATTGTCCTCGTCCAGGTTCATGAGCACAAAGCGCAGCATCTCGGTCAAGGACGCCGTGTAGTCATGCAGGCGCTTGACCGTCTGCGGCAGGTTGTCTGGGTCATACTTGGGCAGGGCTTCGGTCAGGAATACTGCCATCGTCTCCTCCTCTCTCGTTCAGTCCGCCGGCCCATCCGGGTATATCGTACGCCGGATGGCCTGCAGGGTGATGTCGCCGCGCCCGGTCAGGCGCAGCCAGAACTGCATGCCGCGCGCCGGCCGGACCGGGATGCGCGCCCGGCCCTCGGGCAGGCCCTCGCCCGCCCAGGCGGCCTGCCAGGCGCTGCCGGGCGTGCGCAGCTCACAGGTCAGCGCGCAGTCCCCCGCGCAGTCGGCCAGCAGGGTCAGCCCGGTGAGCACGGCGGGCGCGCTCTGGCGGAACGGCCCGAACACGGCCTGGAACTTGCTGTCCTTCCGGCTCTCCCCCGCCTTCCACAGGGCGTCCGCCTCGGCCAGGTACAGCGTGCCGCCCTGCCCGGCAAACTGCACGGCCTGCCGGGTATCCACAGGCAGAAAGGCTGCCTGTTCGGTGTCGTAGGCCAAGGTCTCTGGCTGACCCTCGCGCAGGCCGGACAGCCACAGGAGGTGGCCGTCTGCGCCCGCGCACACCGCCGTATAGGGCGCCTCGCCCAGCGGGGCGCTCAGGCGGTCCGGGATGCCTCCGCCATAGGCCATGAGGCCGTCGCGCGCCCACCAGTACACGGTCTCCCCGAGGTTTACGATGGAGCGCTCGCAGCCGGCCGCGACGCCTGGGATCTGGCTGACCTGCACCTGGAAGTTGGACGGCTTTGCGCCGTAAACCTTGTGCACGCAGTCCTCCTTGAAGCACAGCACGTGGCTGGACGCGGCCGCAATGCCGGTGAACGCGCCGTCGGTGCCGACCTCGGTCTCAAAGCCGTCGGTCGCCAGGCCCTCATACGCCATCCAGTTGAGCGGGTCGCCCAGGGCCGAGCAGCAGATGGCGTTGCCGTGCACGCCCCACAGGCGGTTGTCCTTTTCGCAGACAAAATCCAGGTCGGGCACCGTGCGGGTGACCTGCACGATATTCTCGCCGCCCGGCAAAAAGCAGCCCTCCGAAAAGACCAGCGCGCCATCCTCAACCGCGCGGACCACGGCGGTCTTGTTGTTCTCCGGGTTGCGCGTGCAGCCCGTGATGGTCACGCCGTCGCCTGCACGGAACCCCTCTGTGCCCGTGATCTCGATCGTGCGCTCGGTGAAGGCGGCCGCGCCCTGCGTGCGCGCTTCCATGTCGGCCAGGCTGCCGTCCTCGCCCAGCGTCAGGTATTTCTTCTCGGGGAAGATCACGAGCCGGCGGCCCAGAACCGCCATCTGGTGGCGTGTCTCGCGCACGCCGCCGCGGTCGATGCCATCCACATACAGCCGCCCGCCGCTCGTCCAGATGAGCGCGCCGTGCGCGGTGAATAGGTCGGTGCAGGCGTCCAGGCTGCGCACTTTGACGGCCGCCGGGCAGGGCCGCAGGGCGGGCAGCGCCCCGGCACAAAGCCCCATGCCCGCGCGCACGGCGCCGGGCGCGGCGCGCACACGGCGGTCCAACCCGGAAAACTGGTCGGTCTGGGTGCGGGATGCGGCTGTCCCGCGCAGATACGGATACTCAGCCATAGGCCCGCACCTCCGCCCCGCGCGCGGGCAGGTTCTCCCGGCGGTACGCCCGGGCCCAAGCGTCATAGAGCGCACTGTACAGCGCAAGCTCGGCGTTATAGCGGTCGTATACGCCGTCTAGCTGGGCCAGCATGGCCGCAGCAAAGTGGACATAGGCCGCGTCATAGGGCGCGGGGATGGACAGCGTCCCGGCGGGCAGGGCCGTGAGCGGCGGCTGCCCCAGGACCTCAGCCCGGGCCAGGTTCTCGGCCTGCAGGACAAAGGCCCCAGCCTCGTCCGCGCCGTGCGCGGTCGGCCAGCGGCAGCGCGCAGCCTCCTGCGCCGCCTGCGCGGTCATCGTGCGCCCTCCCCGCGCGCCTGTGTGCGGCGCATCATGGACTCGGCCAGGCGGTCCTGCTCGGCCGAATTTTCCAGGGCCTGGGCGAACATGGGCCGTACCTTGACCGGCACGCCGCGGCGGATGAGGCAGCTCTCGCCGTTGACGCAGACAAACACATCGTCCTGATAGCGCTCACCGTCGGCGAACAGCGTGACCTCGACCAGTTCCTCGTTCTTTTTTGCATATTCCACAGCGTTTTCCTCCTCTGTTCCGCAATATATTTTTCTTTGCAGGATTTTTTATCATTTCTTGCAATTATTTATTCGTAAATCGGATAAATATACCGAATCAAGCCCCGGTGAACGTGGACGTGGTCTCAATGCGCACCATGTAGGCCTCCTGCAGGCGGACGGCCGCCTTGGTGGCCTTCCAGGCGACCGAGGCGCGCTGGTCGAGCGGGTCCTGCGCGCCGCCCGAGCCCAGCTGCTTGACGATGAGCGTCAGGCCGCCGCCCTCGATCTCGGTCGTCCCGTAGGCGTTATCGCCCAGGATGAGCGTGGCGTACACATCGCGGCCCGCGGCGCCCGCGCCCTCAAACACCTTGGCCTCGCTGGTCTCGACAAAGCGCACGTTCTCGATCTTGCCGATCTCGCCCTCATAGATGCCGTCCGGGTCGGAATAGGACTTGACGTTCACCCACTTGGGGTCGCTCATGAGGTCATAGGCCACGTCCGGGTGGATGATGCCGATGTAGCTGTCGCCGATGGGTTCGGCGTTCTGCTTTTTGAGCGTGCGCACCGCACGGCGCACGGCGTCCACGGTCAGGTAGTGGTTGCCGGTCTCGGCGCCGCCGACCAGCTTATCCCTGGACGTGACCTGGCCCTCGGCGTACTGCACGTTGGTGCCGCCGGCCAGCACCTCGCGAGTGATGGCGTCCAGGGTCTTGCCGGCCTGCGCGCCGAGCTGCTTGGCCGCGATGACCAGGTTGTTGTCGATGGCGGTCATGACGACCAGGTCGGACAACTCGACATAGCCGCCGTACTGCTGGACCGGGGCTTCAACCGTCGTGATGGTCAGCTTCTGGCCTTCCGGGGTTACGCCCTCGGTCAGCGGCGTGGTCGAGACCGGCAGCGGGCTGACCTTGCGGAACTCGATGGTCTTGCCGCGCCCGGCCGGGATGGGGCGCTTTTGGCCGAACTGGTCGTGCACGAGCTTGGGCAGCGAGCAGTCGATGAGATAATCGTCGTAATAGGTCTTGATTTCGTCCGGCATGGTGGCCGTGGTGTTCAGGTTGGTGCCGGTGTCTTCGGCAAACATCTGGTAATCAAACATGGGTACTCTCCTTTCGGTCTGGGTTGTCGTGGATTACAGCGCGACCTTCTCGCCGCGCAGGGCACGGCGGGCAATCTCGGCGCGGGCCGCGCGGCTGCGCGCGCCGCCATGGACGGGCAGGCCGGCCTGCGGGGCTGCACCGCTCTCGCGCGGGCGGCGTGCCAGGGCAGCCAGGTGGGCTGCGGTCTTCTGCGCCGCCTTGCGGGCGATGTCCTGCTGGATATCAGCCAGGTGCACGGCCTCATAGGCCCGGCGCACGGTCATGGGCTGGCGCGTGTCGGTCAGCAGGCGGACAAAATCCGGGTTTTGCAGCTCTTTCTCCAGCGAAAAAGCCGGGTACAGGCGGCGCGTCTCGGCCTCCTGCGCCTGCCAGACCGCCTGCTGGGCGCGCAGGAGCGCGTCGTGCACCGACCGGCGCAGGGCAGCAGCCTCCGCCTCGGGCTGTGCCGCCCGCTGCTTCTGGCGTTCTTGGCGCAGGGCGCGGCGCACAGCGATGGCAATGGCGCGCTTGAACTCCGGGCGGAACTCGCCCATCACCAGCGCCCGGAAGCGCTTTTCGCGCGCGGCGTCCGGCTTACGCGTTTCTTTCATGCAGATTCCTCCTCTTGTCCGGCACGGAAGTATCCCTCCGTTTGCATCTGAATGTGATCGGGATAGGCCGCGGCCATCTGGGCCAGGCCGATGACGGCGGCATAGAACAGCACCTCGGCTGCGCCGCTCCGGCCGCAGGTGACACGCGCCTCGCCCGGCAGGAGCTTGGCGTGAAAGCCCTGGAGCTCGAACGCGGCCAGCGCGGCCGCCAGGGTGTTGACCACGGCCGAGACCGCCGCGCACACGACGTCCTGGCCGCGCGCGGCACAGCCGGCATGCCCGGCGACATGGAGGGCGCAGCGGTCGTCCCGCCGGCCCGCAAAAATCAGAATCATGCTTCCTCCTTCTCCCCCGCGCGGGGGATCTGCTGCTCGGCGACGGTCAGCGGCCCGCCCTGCCGGGCGCCGGGCCGGCTGTCCGGCGCCCGCGCGGCCGGCGTCCCGGCCGCCAGCCCGGCCTGGGCCGCGATGCGCTTTTTGACCGTCTCGATTCCGTCAAAATCCATCATTTCCAGCGCAATGAGCGCCTGGGACGCCAGATCGGGCCGGAAAAAGCCCAGGCGATACAGTTCTTTGGCCTGTTCGTTGCGGCTCATCTGGGAAAAGGGGCTGGCCTTCTGCGCGCGGACCTCGATGTCGAAGGCCGCCCGGCGGTCGCCCCGCGCCAGGCCGCCCAGCGTCACGAACAGGGGCCGGCCGTCCTCGCCCGTGATGCGCACGGCGCGGCTGTCGTCGTAAAACTGGCGGATGAGCTCGATGATGAGCGTGCACACCCGCGTGAAGGCGCGGTAACTGCCCTTGATGAGGTCGCGCGAGAGCTTGCTGCCCGCCTCCTGCAGGGCGGCGATGGCAGAGGCGGCCGTGACGCCGGAGTTTGTGCCGCCCTGTGCAAAGTCGCGGTTGCCGCTGGTCTCCTTGAGCTCCTCGACCTTGCTCTGCAAATGGTTTGCGATGAACGCGGGCAGCGGCTGGGTCTCGATCTGGCGCAGGTCATCCGGGTCCAGCCGCCCGGTGACGTGGACAAAGTCCCGGGTAAAGTCGGCAAATTCCTG
>DWWZ01000053.1 GCA_019119435.1 Candidatus Butyricicoccus avicola | reverse complement strand
GGTAAACGCCAGATAGAACATGAGCAGCAGCCCACATACGCCGCCGACCGCGCCCAAAATCAGGTTGGATCGCATCGCGCCGGACAGCTTGTCCGCCGACTGGTGTACCTGGGCAAACGGCACGATGCCGTCACGGGACAGGAGTGCGCACACGCGATCCCCCATGGTGTATGCCGAGGAGGTCACGGCGGCAACGCGGTCGGCTGCGATCTCGCCCACCCGGCCGCGGCGGGTCTCAAACATTTTCTGCACCATCTCAGGCGAAATATTGAAATCGCGGGTGGCTAGCTCGGGCGTCACCTTGAGCCGCAGCAGCGCCTGCAGCGCGCTGAAGGTCTGCGCATTTGAGTGATAGGTGAGCTGGATGACACCGGCGGGCTGGCCGTTGATGACCACATAGATGCCCGTCTCGACATCGCGGCCCTTCTTGGGCGCCTGTACCGGCATGCCCATACGGGCCATGTAGGCGGCCGTGCCGACCAACACAGTATCCGCGCCAATCTCGCCCGACAGGCCGCCCATGTCATAGACCTTAATGTTGGTCGCGCGGGCCGGGCGGCCATACTGCTCGCGCAGGGCCTCGGCCAGCAGCTTGCTGATCTCCATGCCATAGCCGTCCGTGATCGCCACCGCGTAGGACAGCAGCTTTTCCGGGGTATAGCCGCTGTGCGCACGCACCTCGTTGATCGTGATTGTACCGCCCGGGAACAGGTCACTGTCCTGGATTACGGCACGGCGCGCCTTGCGCACGCGGAAGGCCGCCTGGCCGCCTGCAAGTGCGGCCCCCTCCGACAGCAGACGGCGCGCAACGTTGTAATACGCACGGCCGAATGCGCACAGGATGGGGAGCGGGCAGGCAATGGTCAGCATAGCCGACAGTGCCCAGAAGAAATTGCTCATATCCTGCCGTACCAGCGATACTACGATCGCTAGGACGACCGAAGCTGCCAGCATGATCGGCGCGTACACGCGCGCAAAGCGCTCGGTCGCGTCCGGACGCTCCAGCTCACGCTGGAAGTCAGTGCGGTCGCTCATGCGTGTCTTGACCGTGCGGCGCGCATGGTCGGTCGTATCGTGGTGGTAATAAACGCCCATGGGCGTCTCGTGCAATGTGACCGCCTTGTAAGCCCGTGCCCGGCCGGCACAGCGGTTTTTTTCCTCGCGCATAGCCGCATACAGTAGCAGGATGCAGATAGACGAATACGGCAGGACCGCGCCCCAGTGTGCCACCAGGAAGGTCATACAGTGCAAAATAGCCGCCATATTGGCCAGTGCGACCAGCGAGGCCCGGTCGGCCTTACCGGTCACTAGGTTGTAAAAGCCTGCACCGATGACATCGATGCCGATGAGCATAGCGATAATCTGCAGGGCAAGCTGGGTGAGCACCGACAAGAGCGGGTTGGTGGCATAGCTGATGAGACCGGGGATAGGCAGCGCAAGACTTTCCGCCACAGTCAAATACAGGCCGATCAACCCCAAAATCAGCACCGGGATCGCCCGGCGGCCAACATTTTTGGAGCGGCGGTTGGTCCAGCCCATCGCCTTGACCGGGTCCCGGATCTCGATATCATCCTCGTCCTCTGCGGGCGCGCGGCGCGCCGCTTTGCCCTCCGGCACGGCGCGGGACGGTGCTTCCCGCCGCGGCGCAGCAGCCGGGGCTGCGGGCTCGGCAGTTGGTGGCTGCTGGGCGTCCCGGCGCGGCAGCCGGATCTCCCGCTGCTGCATGCCGCTGCTCTTAGGCGCGGCCTTCTGCGGGGCGGCAGCCGGCTGGCGCGGCGCAGGATTCCCCTGCTGCGA
Source organism: Candidatus Butyricicoccus avicola (assembly GCA_019119435.1). GTDB lineage: Bacteria > Bacillota > Clostridia > Oscillospirales > Butyricicoccaceae > Butyricicoccus > Butyricicoccus avicola. The sequence goes on along the minus strand of DWWZ01000053.1, from coordinate 17,628 downwards.
GACCTTGGCCGCATGCTCTGCATTGGCCTCGTCCACAACACCGCTGACCTCAGCTAAAATATCGTCCAAATTAAACGTGCGCCCACCGCTATTGTTGTTCTGCGCCTGCGGGGCTGGCGCAGACTCGGCCTCCTTGGCCTGGCTCTTTTTCGGCGTGGGCACATCCTCGCCGAGCAGCCTGCGGATGTCGTTGAGCTCGGCGGTATCAAATTTATTGCTCATCTCTGTCCTCACTTCCCACGGGTCCGGCGGCGCACTGCCTCAAACAGCAGGACGGCCGCGGCGTTCGATGCGTTGAGCGAGTTAACCTTGCCCCGCATCGGGATACTGACGATAAAATCACATTTTTCGCGGATCAGGCGGCTGATCCCCTCGCCCTCCGAGCCGATCACGATGGCCGTCGGCCCGGCGAAGTCTGCCTCATACAGACCGACGTTGCCGTCGGCCTCCGCGCCGAATACCCAGACGCCGCGCTCCTTGAGCGTGTCGATGAGCGCGGACAAGTTAACCGCCTTGTGTACCGGCATATATGCCAAGGCCCCTGCTGAGGCGCGCGCCGCAACCGCTGTTAGGCCGGCCGCCCGCCGTTTGGGGATGATGACGCCATGTGCGCCCGCAGTCTCGGCCGAGCGGATGATCGCGCCCAGGTTATGCGGGTCTGCAATGCCATCACAGATGACGAACAGCGGCGGTTCGCCCTTTTGCTCGGCGTTGCGGAACAGATCGTCCAGTTCCGCATAGGCATGGGCGGCCGCCTGGGCGATAACGCCCTGGTGGTTGCCGGTCTGACTCATGGCGTCCAGCTTGCGGCGGTCGCACTGGACGACCGGCACGCCGCGCGCCTTGGCCAGCGTCAGAATCTCGCCCATGCGCGCGCCCTGCGCAATGAAAACTTTATCACAAGCCTGCCCGGAGCGCAGCAATTCGGTCACTGCATTGCGGCCTTCGAGCTGGGTGTTCTCCTCGTCCGCATCCCGGTAAGGCTTTTTGTCCTTTGGATTGTGCATTTCCAGTCCATCTCTCCCAAAATAGAATTTCCAGTCTGGAATTTATTATAACATACCCCATTCGGCTCCTTCAACGTCCATTCGATGAATTCATCAAATTGTTACCTGTTTTTGTGCGCTCCCCGGCAAAAAACGGCCGCAGCGCGCAAAAAGACGGCTTCCTGACAGAAGCCGTCCCTGCCGCCGGGAAAAGGCGCTTTCTTTATACGTTGAAGAACTTCTGGTGGATCACGCGGACCGCGCGCTCGCTGTCCTCCTCATTGATGAGGACCGAGATCTTGATCTCCGACGTCGAGATCATGCGGATGTTAATGCCCGCGCTGGCCAGCGCCTCGAACATCATAGCCGCAACGCCCGGGTTGGACGCCATACCTGCGCCGACGATCGAGACCTTGGCTACCTGGGTGTTGATCGAGATATCCTCAAAGTCCAGGTTCTCCTGGTTGTTGCGCAGGATCTTGCCGACTTCCTCGGCCTTATCCTCCGGGATCGTAAAGGTGATGGACTTGCGTCCCTTCTGGCCAACCGACTGCAGAATGATGTCGACATTGACCTTATATTTTGCCAAAAGCGAGAACACCTTAAAGGCAACGCCCGGCTCATCGGGCAGATTGATGATCGCAACGCGCGCACAGTGGTTGTCGCGGGCGACACCGCTTACATTCATTTTCTCCATGTCAGAACCCTCCTTGACTTTGGTACCCGGATTGCGGGTAAAGCTGGACACGACTTCCAGATCGACGTTGTATTTCTTTGCCATCTCGACCGAGCGGTTGTGCAGGACCTGCGCGCCCAGGGTGGCAAGTTCCAGCATTTCGTCGTAAGTGATGGCCTCCAGCTTGCGCGCGTCCGGCACAAGGCGGGGGTCTGCCGTGTAGACGCCATCAACGTCGGTATAAATCTGGCACAGGTCTGCGCCCAAGGAGGCCGCAATGGCGACTGCAGTCGTATCCGAACCGCCGCGGCCCAGCGTCGTGATGTCGTCCTGCTTATTGATGCCCTGGAAGCCGGCGACAATGACAATGCGGTTGCGGTCGAGCTCCGAGCGGATACGCTCGGCCGTGACCTTGCGGATGCGTGCCTCGGAATAATTGATGTCGGTCTCGATGCCGGCCTGCCAGCCGGTCAGCGAGATGACCGGATACCCGAGCTTTTGAATCGCCATGGCCAGCAGCGCCATAGAAATCTGCTCGCCTGCCGACAACAGGACATCCATCTCACGCTTGGACGGACGCTCATTGAGCTCGGCGGCCTTCGCGATAAAGTCGTCGGTCGTATCGCCCTGCGCGGACACGACCACGACCACCTGATTGCCAGCCTTATAAGTCGAGGTCACAATGTCCGCCACGTTCTGCAGCCGACCGGTATTGGCGACCGACGTGCCGCCAAACTTCTGTACGATCAAACTCATTTCTTTTTTTATCCTCCTTCAGGCCCCCTTCTGCCCAAACGCAGGCCGGGCCTTACGATGCAAATTTAAAACCGCGTGACGGTCGCGCCGACCTCGTCGCAGGTCAAGCGGATGGGCGTCCAGTGCGGGAAATGCTGCTCGCAGTACATCTGGGCGCGGGACAGGTAGGTCTTGTCCGAGGCGTCCACGATGGCGATGATGGATGGACCTGCGCCCGAGATAAAAGCGCCCAAAGCGCCCATGCACTTGGCCGCATGCACGACATCGCGGCCGTCCGGGATCAGGTCAAAACGGTAGGGCTGGTGCAGGCAGTCGCCGACTGCCACGCCGACGTTCTCCAGCTTGCCCGTCGTCAGCGAACCGGCCAGAAGCGCAGCGCGCGCAAGGTTAAAGACCGCATCGTGATGTGCGACCTTTTCCGGCAGCGCGGCGCGTGCCTTTTCGGTCGAGAGCTCAAAGTCCGGAATGAAGGTGATAAAGTCCACCGTGCCGTTCATCGGCACACGCACGCTCCACACTTTGCCATACTCCAAAAGCGCCACGCAGAAACCGCCCAGGATCGCGGGCGTGGAGTTGTCCGGATGGCCCTCGATGGAGGCGGCCAGGTCAATGATGTTCTCCTGACTGAGCGGGTTGCCCAGGAGGGCGTTTGCCCCCAGGATGCCGGCCACTGTGCAGGCCGAGGAAGACCCTAGGCCGCGTGTCTGCGGGATGGCGCAGTCCTCGACGATCTTAAGGCCCGGAAGCGGTGCCCCGCAGATATCATAAACGCGCTTTGCGCACTGGTAAATGAGGTTTGTCTCGTCGATCGGGATCTTTTCGCCGTGCACATCGCTGATGTCGATGTGATCGGACTCCTCCAACGTGATGATGTTGTACAGATCGAGCGCAATGCCGATGCTGTCATAGCCCGAGCCCATGTTGGCGCTCGTTGCCGGTACTTTTACCGTGACACCCATGTGTGTTCCCTCTTCCCTTCTCGTCTTTTACAGCACGCGCATCGCGCCCTCGGCGTGCGGCAGCTTTTCGCGCAGCGCCGCAGCCGTCATCGGGATGGTGATGGCTGCGCCCTGGGCGGCGTGTGTGGTCAGCTCGATCGGCACCTCGCCGCGCACATACCATGCGCTCTCCAGCTCGTCAAGCGGCAGCAGCAGGTGCTGGGAGCCGTCGCCCCATTCGACCGGACGGCGCTTCTCGCGATGCGCAATGGCATCCATCATGTCGGCAACGACAGCCGAAGCCGTCGCGTGCTTGCCCGCGCCCTGTCCATAAAACATGACTTCGCCGACCATGTTGCCGGTCACAAGGATGCCATTGAATACGTCCTCGACACAGGCGAGCGGATTGGTCTTGGGAACGAGATGCGGGGCGACAAAGGCAAAGATCTTGCCCGATTCGGTGCGCTTGGCGCGGCCGATGAGCTTAATGACGTAGCCGAGCTCGTCGGCTGCCGCCACATCCCCGAGCGTGATGCCGCGGATACCCTGGCACGAGACTGCATTCGGATCGATCTTGTCGCCAAAGGCCAGATCGGACAAGATGCAGATCTTGCGGCAGGCGTCGTGGCCGTCGATGTCGGCCGTGGGGTCGTTCTCGGCGTAGCCCATTTGCTGCGCTTGTTTGAGCGCCGCGTCAAACGCCACGCCATTATGAATCATCTGGCTGAGGATATAGTTTGTCGTGCCGTTGAGGATGCCGCAGATCTCCTCGATCTGGTTTGCAGCCAGGCACTGTATCATCGGGCGGATAAGCGGGATGCCGCCGCCAACCGAAGCTTCAAACAGGTAATTGACATTGTGCTCCTTGGCCAGTGCCAGCAGCTCTTCGCCGTGGGTTGCGACCAGCTCCTTGTTGGAGGTGCACACGCTCTTGCCCGCCTTGAGGCAGCGCTTGGTAAACTCATAGGCCGCGCCGACGCCGCCCATGACCTCGGCGACCACGCAAATCTCCGGGTCGTTCTCGATGACCGCAAAGTCGGTCACGAACTTGTCCGCATAGGGCAGGTTCGAGAAATCACGCAGGTCGAGTACATACTTGACCTCGACCTGTTCGCCGACTGCGCGGGTGATCTGTGACGCGTTCTGTGCAAACACATCATAAACACCCGAGCCGACCGTCCCGTGGCCCATGATAGCAACTTTTAACATAACGATATCCTCCTAGCCCAAATTAAAAATTTATTCGCTCGCCACCACTTCGATGTGCAGGACGCCGTCCAGCGCCTCGGCGCGCTGCATCAATGCGTCCACCGTGCACTTCATCTCCTCGGTCCGCGCGGCGATGGTCACCGCCGCCTGTCCGCTCATCGGGATACTCTGGTTGATGGTCAGCAGATTGGCTCCCACGCGGGCAAACAGCCCTAGGATGCTGGAGAGCACGCCCGGCCGGTCCGAGAGCATAAGGTGGAATGTAATAATCCGGTCATGCGCCGCCTCGTAAAAGGGACGGATGCCATCTTTGTACTTGTAGTATGCCGATCGTGACAAGCCCACGCTCTGCGCGGCTTCACTCGCCGTGCGCACACGGCCGGCTTTGAGCGCAGCGTTTGCCCGGACAACTTTCTGAAATACCTCGGGCAGCAGCGCACGCTCCACGAGGTAATATTTGGGTTCGTTTTCCATATTGTCCTCCATGCAAATACAGTTGTCTTTCTCGCGCTCCATAAGCATACCATAGAATTTTGTGGATTGCAAGGGGATTCTGCAATATTTTCAGACGATCTTTCGCTAAATTTTTGTATATCTGTTAAAATCCCAGACAATTTCTTTTTCGCTCTGTTTTATTTTAGCGAAATGAAGTGAGAATCTGGTTTCAGCGTACAAAATTTTGTGCAAAATGCATTGGGGACAACTGTGCGCGCTGCGCGCACAAAGAAAGCACGCATCCCGTGCTTCGGGATGCGTGCTCCGGTATGATCTTTTAGGGTCAGGCCTCCGGGGGCTGCGCCTCGTCCTTCTGCTCGACAATGCGCTCCTCCGACGTCGTATGAGAAGCCGGCTGTTCGGGCTGGGCCTCGTCCGCAGGCTTGGTCAGCGGTGCCTTAGCCTCGCCTTTGAGTTCCTCCTCGGAGGGCGCCACGCGGTCGGGCACGTCCTCACCGTTATACAGCTTGCGGAAGGTGTCGCCGTCGATGGTCTCATTGCGCAGCAGATACTCGGCCACGCGGGTCAACTGTTCACGGTTGTCCTCCAGCATCTTGCGGCAGCGCGTATTGGCCTCCTGGATGAGGCGATGGATCTCCTCATCGATCTCGGCCGCCTTGGCGTCCGAGTATCCCTTGCCCGCCGCAAAGTCGCGGCCCAGGAAGATCTCGCCGCCCTGTACGTCGTAGTCGACCGGGCCAATCTTATCGCTGAAGCCATAGTTGACCACCATGGCGCGCGCCATCGCCGTGGCCTGCTTGATATCGCCATAGGCGCCTGTGCTGACGTCGTCCATGGTCAATTCCTCTGCCACACGGCCGGCCAGGCACACCACCAGGTACTCCTCCATATACCGACGCGTGCGGTATGCGCGGTCCTCCTCGGGCAGCGGCATGGTAAAGCCGCCGGCGCCGTTCGAGCGCGGGATGATAGTGACATGGTGCACCGGGTCCTGGGTCGGCAGGACATGGAATGCGATGGCGTGGCCCGCCTCATGGTAGGCGGTCACACGCTTGTCGTTCGGGTTGATGACGTGGGTCTTTTTCTCCACGCCCATGACGACCTTGAGCAGCGCCTGCTCGATCTCTTCGTTGGTGATAAATTTCTTGTTCCGGCGGGCGGCCAACAGGGCGGACTCATTGAGCAAGTTCTCCAGGTCCGCACCAGTGAATCCGGCCGTCGTCTGCGCAATCGACTTAAAATTGACATCCGGGTCAAACAGCTTGCCGCGCGCATGTACCTTCAAAATCGCCTCGCGGCCGATGACGTCGGGTGCGCCGACATAGACCTGCCGGTCAAAGCGTCCCGGGCGCAAAAGCGCATTGTCCAGGATATCCTTGCGGTTGGTCGCGGCGATGACGATAACGCCTTCGTTCGCGCCAAAGCCGTCCATCTCAACGAGCAGCTGGTTGAGCGTCTGTTCGCGCTCATCGTGCCCGCCGCCCAGACCGGCGCCGCGCTGGCGGCCGACCGCATCGATCTCATCGATAAACACGATGGCCGGCGCATTCTTCTTGGCCTGCTCAAACAGGTCACGCACGCGCGAGGCGCCCACGCCGACATACAGCTCGACAAAGTCCGAACCGGAAATCGACAGAAAGGGGACGCCGGCCTCGCCCGCAACCGCCTTGGCGATGAGCGTCTTGCCCGTGCCCGGAGGGCCGACCAACAGGACGCCCTTGGGGATGCGCGCGCCGATGTCGATGAATTTTTTCGGGTTCTTGAGGAATTCTACGATCTCCTGCAGCTCGGCCTTTTCCTCGTCTGCGCCCGCCACATCGGCAAAGGTGACCTTTTTCTTGTCATCGCTTGCCATCTTGATGCGCGCGCGGCCAAACTGCATGGGATTGCCGCCGCCCCCATTCTGCTTGTTCATCATGAAATACCACAACAGGCCAAACAGGATGAGCACGATGAGATAGGGCACAAAGCTTGCCCACCACGGCATCTCAACCGTCTTGTAGGTGTACTCCTTGAGGATGCCGGCGTCTTGCTGCTGGCGGATCAGGTTGCCGAGGTCGGCATAGAAGATGTCCAGATAAGGCACTTTGGCCGTGACCCTGGTGTTGCCCGCGTCGTTGAGCACCATGGTCAGCGTACCGTCATTGTAGTCAAATGCCTGGACCCGTTCCTCCTCAAACAGGGCCACGACATCGGAATACGGCACCTCCTGGCTCCGGTTCCCCATGCTTAGCATATAGCTGACCGCACTGAGCAACAGGAGAATAATGATTAAATACAGGCCAAAGCCCTTTATTTTCCCTCTCAAATCGGTGTCTGCCTCTCCTTTCATAGGCGCGCCCCCTGCGGGGCGCGTTTACTCACCGCCGTAGACGGACGGCTTCAAAATGCCGATATACGGCAAATTTCGATATTTTTCTGCATAATCCAGGCCATACCCGACAACGAATGCGTCAGGGATCTCAAAGCCCAGGTAGTCCACCGGGACGTCGACCTTGCGGCGCTCGGGCTTGGACAGCAGCGTGCACAGGCGGATGGAAGCCGCGCCGCGCGCCTTGAGGACCTTCATCAGGAAGCTCAGCGTTACGCCGGAGTCCAGGATGTCCTCGACGATGATCAGATGGCGGCCGTCGATCTTGCTGCCGATGTCCTTGATAATCTGCACTTCGCCCGTGGTCTTGGTCCCCGCGCCATAGCTCGAGACCGCCATGAAGTCCACGTTGCAGGGGATCGAGATCCGGCGTGTTAGGTCGGCCATAAAGACATACGAGCCCTTCAGAACGCTGACGATCAGCGGGTCCTTTCCCGCATAGTCGGCGCTGATGCGTGCGCCCAACTCGGCTACCTTATCGGCCAGCTGCTGTTCGGAAAATAAAACTTCCTGAATGTCATTTTTCATCATCTTTATAACCCCTCAAAACGGAATTCTACTATCTCTCCGCCGCGCGGCACGCGGCTGATCTCCACGCCGACTTCCTGCGCCAGGACAATCCCAGCCGCATCGGCCACAACGGCCAAGCGGGCACGGGCTGACGGCGGCAGGCCACGGTCGGCCATAAGCCGCTTGAGCTGTCGCGCACCGCGTGCACCAGGCAAGGTGAGCCGATCCCTGGGCCGTGGCGGCCGAACAGTCAGCGTACCAAAGTGTATTGTACCACAATCTGCCAGAAATGTATCGCACGTTTTGTGAAAAACTTGACCTGATTTTTTTGTTTTTACGGTCAAAATGGTGGACGTATCCCACAGCCTGCCGTGAAACCCGTCGAATAGAGGCACGGGCGGTCGCTCCGGTTCAAATAAGATGCGCAGCCGCCCCGCTTCGTGATAGGCACAGAAGCTGCCGGGCAGGCTCATACTGCGCGCCCGGCCGGCGGCGAGCAGGTCGGTGAGCTGTTCCATGTGCCGGGCCGTCACCGCATGCATCGGCACGCCCGCGCGTCGGAGCAGTGCGGTTAGCATCCGCCCCTGAATGGCCGGCGGCTGACGAAATGCCTCCAGCGGGACGTCTGCGGCCATATCGGCCTGGCCGAGTGCCTGCTCCGCCAAAAGGCAAAGCGTCTCATCGTCCTCCCGCAGCCGGGCAGCGAGACGGCTGGCCGCCCCCGCGCAGCCCGGATTGATATCCCGTAGGACTGGGACTACACGCTGCCGGATGCGGTTCCGCGTATAGTCCGCAGACAGGTTAGAGCTGTCCACCACGAAATCCTGTCCAGATTCGGCCAGATATTGCTCGATTTCGGCCCGTGTGGCCGTCCACAATGGACGGATCACCGCGCCGCGCACAGGCGGGATGCCGGCAAAGCCGCGCGTTCCTGTCCCCCGCGCCAAGTGGAACAGCATGGTTTCCAGATTATCGTCTGCGGTGTGGGCGGTCGCAATGCGCGCAATGCCGTACTGCGCGGCGCACCGGTTCAGGCGCGCATAGCGCAGCGCACGCGCGGCCGCCTCGATGCTCTCGTGGCGGCCGGCGGCATAGGCCGCGGCGTCCTCCCGCTCCAGCGTGAGCGGAATATCGAGCCGCGCACACAGGGCGCGGACAAAGTCCGCATCGCGCTCAGATTCCGCCCCGCGCAGGCAATGGTTTAAATGATAGGCCCGGATCGGATAGCCCAATGCGCGCAGGACGCACACAAGGGCCACCGAATCCGCGCCGCCCGACAAGGCGGCGAGCACGGGCTGCCCGGGCGACAGCATATTGTACCGCGCGATCGTGCGCGCGGCCTGTTGTTCTAGATTCATGAATGCACCCGGTCACGCGACGAGAAGGTCGTATACTGGCCGATCCACTGCAATTCGACCGTGCCGGTCGCACCGTGACGGTTTTTGGCCAGGATGATCTCCGCGACATTTTTGTCGTCGCTCTCGGCGTCATAGTAATCATCTCGATAGATAAACATGACGATGTCGGCATCCTGCTCGATGGCGCCCGATTCGCGCAGGTCAGACAGCATGGGCCGCTTATCGGCGCGCTGTTCGGCTGCACGGGAGAGCTGGGACAGGCAGACGACCGGCACATTGAGCTCTTTCGCCATAATCTTGAGGCCGCGGGAAATCTCTGCGACCTCCTGGACGCGGTTTTCGCTGCGCCGTCCGCCGGTCTGCATGAGCTGGATATAGTCGATGACGATCAGCCCCAGGCTATCGCCCAGGCGGCGGCACTTTGCCTTGATCTCCGCGACCGTGATCGCCGGGTTGTCGTCCACAAACAGATGGGTCTTGGCCAGCACGCTGGTCGCCCGCGCGATCTTGATCCAGTCATCCTGGTTGAGGTTGCCGGTCTTAAGTTTTTGCGAGTCCAGCAAAGCCTCGCTCGCCAGGAAGCGGGCGGCAAGCTGGTCCTTACTCATCTCAAGCTGAAAGACCGCCACGGCCTTGCCGGATGCCTTGGCCGCGTTGAGCGCGATGTTGAGCGCAAAAGCGGTCTTGCCCATGCCGGGTCGCGCAGCGACCAGAATGAGGTCGGATTTATTGAGCCCGGTAAGCGCCACATCCAGATCGCGGAAGCCGGTCGTCAGCCCGGGAATATCGCTGTCCGAACGGCTGCGCTCATCGAGCTGCGCGTACAGGTCCATGATAATGGACTTGATGGGCGCCAGCCCTTTGATCTCACGGCCCTGCCGGACGGCGTAGATCTTCTGCTCGGCCAACTCGGCGATCTCCGCAGCCGAGCCTGCGCCCGAAAATGCCATGGTCTGGATCTCGCCCGCGGCGGTTGCAATCGCGCGCAGCATGCTCTTGTCGCGCACGATGGCCGCATACTCCTTGACATTGGCCGAGGTCGGCGTGACCTCCATGAGCTGCATGAGGTAGGCGCGGCCGCCCGCATCGTCATAATAGCCCTGTGCCTTGAGCTGGTCGAGCACGGTGACCGGGTCGATCTTGCGCGCGCTGTTGAACATCGAATAGATGGTCTCAAAGATGCGCTGATGCTCTTCGGCGTAGAAATCCTCGGGCCGCAGCAGCTCGATCACCTCGGCGACGCAGGCCGGGTCGATGAGCATGGCGCCGATGACCGCCTGCTCGGCCTCCAGGCTTTGCGGCAATTGTCTTGCCAGCAGTTCATCCGCCACGGCCAGTTACGCCTCCACGACGTCTACCGTGATCTCTGCAACGATTTCCGGATACAGCTTGGCCTTGACGATCGTCGTGCCGAAGGTCTTGATCTGTTCCATGACGATCTTGTTCTTGGGGATGTCCATGCCATGCTGCGTCTTGAGGCATTCGGAGATCTCCTTCGCGGTCACGGCGCCGAACAGGCGGCCGCCTGCGCCGCCCTTGGCCGCGACCTTGACGCGCACGCTCTTGAGCTTTTCGGCATACTCCTGGGCGGCCGCCTTCTCAACCGCTGCGCGGTGCGCCGCCGCCTCGTCCGCCTGACGCTTGAGGTTCAGGTTATCGGCTGTTGCGGCGACAGCCAGGCCGCGGGGCAGCAGGAAGTTTCTGCCGTAGCCCTCGCTGACCTCGATCATATCGCCCTTTTTGCCCTGTCCCTTTACATCTGCTTTCAGAATTACTTTCATGGTAAAATTTCCCTCCGTATATTGAAACTAAATGGTAAACAAATTCATTTGAGGACCTGTCAGTCCTCCTCAGCCTCGCTCTTCTGGTAGCGCGCAATAGCATTCTGAGCGTCTACCTCGACTTCGCGCACCGAGCCATGCATGATCTGCGCGCCGGCAGACGAGTGGTTGCCGCCGCCGCCCAGGTATTCCATGATAAGCTGCACGTTGACCGTACCGTCCGACCGCGCCGAGACGATAATATCGTCCCCGTTCGGGAACACCACGACCGACGCGCGCACGCCATTGATGTTTAGCAGGTTGTCGGCCGCCTTGGCCGCGGTCGCTCGGTCCACTTCATCCTTGGTCGCCGCCAGGACGATGCCGTCCCCGCAGTCACGCGCGCACGCAATGATGCGCTGCTGCGCAATATATTCGTCAAAGCTGCACTGGAACAGCTTCATGACCTGACTCATCTCCGCGCCGGCGCGTTTGAGATAGGCGGCCGCCTCGAAGGTGCGCACGCCGGTCTTGACCTTGAATCCCTTGGTGTCCAGGTAAATGCCTGCAAGCATGCACTCGGCCTCGACTTTGAGGATCTCGCTCGTCGGCACCATGTATTGCAGCATCTCACTGACCAGCTCACAGGTCGAGGAGGCATACGGCTCATGCAGGTTGACAGCGAAGTTTTCGATATAGCTCGCCGCGCGGCGATGGTGATCGACGACAGCGACCTTATTGATGGACTGCAGCAACGGCGGGGACTCTACGTAGTCCGGCCGGTTGGTGTCCACCACGATGAGCAGGGTGTTGAAATCGCACTTGACCATGGCCTCTTCCGGCCCGATGAGCACATCTTCATACTCTGGCACCGCCTTGATCTTCTCAACCAAGTCGCGCGCCATCGTGCGCTCCTCGTTAATGACGATATAGACCGGCTTGTCCCGATGCCGCACCGCGCAGGCCATGCCGACTGCCGCGCCAAAGGCGTCCATGTCGCTCATTTTGTGGCCCATCACCATGACGTTTGACGAGTCCCGGATGAGCTGGACGAGCGCGCTCGCTACTACGCGAGACTTGACCTTGGTGTGCTTTTCCAGTTCCTTGGACAGGCCGCCGAAAAAGTCAAAGTTATAGCGCGTCTTGATGACCGCCTGGTCGCCGCCGCGCGAGAGCGCCATGTCAAGCGCGACGCCCGCGTTGCGCCAATTCTCCTCGTAGCTCTCGCCGTCCTTGCCAATGCCGATCGACAGCGTTGCCAAAACGCCCGAACGGCTCTGGATCTGACGCACACTCTCCAGTACGCTGAATTTCTTTTTTTGCAGCTTTTCAAAGTCGGCGTCTTCCAGCACAAAGACATACTTATCCCGGTCATACTTGCGCAGGAGCGCCCGGCTCTCCCGCGTCCACTCGCTGATCTTTTTGTCGATGTCTGCCAGGATGCTGGACTTCTCCGAGTCGGTGGCCTCCTTCATCAGCTCTTCATAATTGTCGATAGAAATGATGGCCACGACCGGGCGGCTGTCGGTATAGCGCGCCCGCAGTTCGGTCAGCTCGGTGCACGGCACGAAATAGATGAGCATCAATGTCTCTTCCGGATGGCTCTCGTTGGCCGACATCAGGTTTCCGAACACCCAAAACGTATTTTTCCCGATGCGCAGTTCGCCCGGATACTGGGATTTGCCCTCGGCCAGCCATCGGGTGTCAAGCTCCGGTGCCAGGTCGCTCAGCTTTTCATTGAGCGCCGACTCGAAATGCCCGGTCGTCTCGCAGAACGCATCGTTTGTCCACACGATTTCACCGGTCGCGGCCTGCGCGATGGCAGTCGGCATCGGAAAACGGGTAATAGATGCGTGGGTTGCGTTCCCGATGGAAAGCGTCACCGTCTGCATATACCGGATGATATCGCGGCGGCGGGTCCGTTCCCGGTACTGGTACAGCAGGAACAAGAAGCCATCCAGGAGTGCGCCGACAACGGCAAGCGGGATCGAGATATACGCGCAGGCCAGCACAAACAGCAAAAAAATAATAAAATAGAACTGATGGCCGGGCTGCAAAAGCTTTTTGAGTCGTTTGTCCAAAGCAGTCGCCCTCCTGCTACACATATTTATACAGATACAGTATACCAAACCGCCGCGGCAATGTAAATGAGAAGTTGTATTCTGCCGGAGAATATGTTAAAGTAAAGTTGGAAACGATTTCTCAGGAGGATTTTCACACAATGCAGTTTTCATTCTACCACACGAACTATAATGTCCTCGACCTGGACCGCTCGCTCGCCTTCTATGCCGAGGCGCTCGGCCTTTCCGAGCAGCGCCGCATCAACGCCGAGGACGGTTCGTTCATCATCGTCTACCTGGGCGATGGCGTCTCTCCCTTTTCGCTGGAACTGACTTGGCTGCGTGACTGGGACCGCGCCTACAACCTGGGCGACAATGAGTTCCATCTCGCCTTCCACGTGGACGACTATGACGCCGCCTACGCCAAGCACAAGGAAATGGGCTGCGTCTGCTTTGAAAATCCGGCCATGGGCATCTATTTTATCAGCGATCCCGACGGATACTGGCTGGAGATCGTCCCGCAGGGCAAGTAACCGCCCCATCACTTCTTGCGCACAAACCATTGCAGCCCGGCTTGGCCCCACCTCGTGGGCCCAAGCCGGGCTGTATGTTTCCCCGCACAGGGCTGCCTCTCACAGGCTGCGATATCCCTGCGGGGTGACGATGGCATCGAGCGGCAGGCCTGCCGCGCAGGCGGGACAATTTTTTCCGTGAGCGCAGGTCTGATAGCCTGGGAAATCCGACCCGGTGAATAAGCTGACGACCGGCTTGCCGTGCAGCTCGGTGATATTGGAAAACAGCGCGGCATAGCCGGCAGGACGCCCTCCATAGTATTCCACGCACTCGCGTGCCTGGTCGAGCGTCTGTCCGGTCGACGCAGAGGCCGCCAAGACGAGCACTGCCTTCTTTTCGATCATTCCGCGCAGGTTGTCCGAAAACGTGAACTGCCCATTGATGTTGGAGTCCGGCTCCACCAGGAAGATGTCTCTGCCGGTATTTACCCCGGCCAGGCTCTCGCGGGTCAGCTCACGCGCAAGGTATGCGCCGATGTACTCGGTGCCCTCCAGACACAGAAGGGTATCCACCGGCATGCCGGAAAACCGTGCGGCAATGCTGCGCGCCGCCGTCATGGCCAAGCTCTGCTTGTGCTTGATGTCCGACATATCGATATAGTAGTTGATGTGGGAGTGGTTGGTCGCAAAATGCCCGGGAATCGCGTCAGCGTACAGCCGGGTCTTGACTTTCGAGAGCACACGGATGGGTTGCTGCATAGAAAAACCACCTTTCACTGTCTGGAAGCGGAGTTCAAACCTCATTTCATCTGTATTATACCGCCTGCGCGCCGTATTGGCAACGCAAAACACAAAAAAGCCGTTCGATTGAACGGCTTTTATTGTATATTTTACTGCACGATGAACGCATTCGGCAGTCTTCTGCCGTTTTCGTTGTTGGTCGAGGTGGTCGGCGAACTGATCACCCGGCCCTGATAGTACATAACCGAGGACGAACCGCCATCCAGGTTGCACGCCTGCACCGCGCCATACTCCCACAGGATATCGCGCAGGTCTACGCCGCGGCAGCCCATGGAGCTGCCCTGGCCGCGGCCGTTGATGACCAGCATCAGGACTGTCAAATCCTCGGTCTGGCCGATGGCCGTGCGCGGCTGCAAGCTCTCGACCGAGCCGAGCTCCTCAATCTTCTGGCCGTTGACGATGAGCGCCGGGCCGAACTCGACCGCGTCCACCATCTGCTCTGCGGTTGTTGTGTCGCCGATGAGGAAACGGTGCTGGGCGTCAAATCCGATGATCTTATAGCCGTGGCCGAACTCGCCCTGCAGCACCTCCCCATCGTGCTTGACATAGCCATAGGGCGTACCGCCCTCAGCGACCTCGCCGTTGTCGATAAAACCAGAGGCGTTGATGCCCAGGATCGCGCTGTTGTAGTCGGCGAGGTCGGGAATGCGCTGCCCCTCGCGCTCGCCCATGCCGCGGCACAGCCCCAGGCTGACGCGGGATGGGTCCTTGACGATGGCCAGATAGCCGTTATACTCGGTGCCGAGCAGGCCCTCGCGCTCCAGGCGGACGACCATCAGGCTCTTTTCCGCATTGATGGCCACGACTTTATCGCCCTGCTTGGTCACTATACCGGTATCCTCGCCTTTTTCGCACCAGTCCAGGTTGACCTGATCATAGCCGTCTTCTATGTATCGCGGGTTTTCCGCGAAAAACGCCTCGCAGCTTGTGCGGTCCAGTTCCTCAAACAGGGTATAGAACTTATCCTCCGGGCTCATGTTTTCGCTCAGGCGGTCGACCGCAGTCTGCTCGTTTGTGCCCCAGATGGACTGGATATCCTTCTGGCTGTCAAACAGCTGCTTGCGGGCATTGACGACCTCGCTGACCATATCGTCCGGGAAGAACGCCGTGGCCAGCCACTGATGGGTCATGGTCTCCATCGCTGTGGAGATCCACAGCGTGCGCAGTTCGCTGACAAAGGGATTGCTGGTATAAACGACAAACGGATAAAATACCGTCAGACCTAATAGGATCAGGATGGTAAAAAACAGTTTGATCCGCCGTGACACGCTCATGGGTGCTTGCTCCTCTCTTGATTACGGGCATCGCCCTGGGGATTTAGCCGCGTGCGCGTCCCCGTCCGGAACGCGTCTGCGGCTTGCGCTGCACTTTTCCTTGCTTTTTCGTGCGGGATTGGGCCGACGAACCCGACGCCTGTGCGGCGCGGCGCTCGGCCAGCTTAGCCTCGACCTTGGCGCGGATACGGGCGGCCGTGCTCGGCGCCAGCGGCCGGCCCGAGCGTGGCGTCATAATGTCCACGCGTCCTTCGCTCTCATCACGCCGGCTGCGCCGGTTGCTGCCGCCCTTGCTTGAAACACGCACCGTGATGCTCTGATAGGCCGGCTCGATAGGGCGCACCGAAGTGCGCGCGCCGCTGTGCTTGCCGCGGCCCTTCTTGGTGGCGGTGCGGGCCGGTGCGGGCTCCCGCGCGGCCTTCTCGGCTGTCACGACCTTTTTCCGCTGGCTCTGCCCCTTTTTCCCGCCGTCCTTCACGGTTTTTCCTGTCTGTTTTTCCGGTTTTGCGGCTTTCTCCTGCTTCTTCTTGCCGCGGCGGGCGCCCGCCTGCTTTTCGGTCTTGGCCGGCTCGGGCGGCAGGGTTGGGTCATGGCGTACATAGCGCGCGGCCGCCTGGGCCTCAGCCAGCGGCGTGCCCGCTGGCGGCTCGAGCGCCGGGATCGCCACCCGAGTCAGCGCCTCGATATCCTTGAGATAGGGCAGCTCAGACGGATCGCAAAACGACAGCGCCGTGCCCTCCTGTCCCGCCCGGCCAGTACGGCCGATGCGGTGCACATAGGTCTCTGGCACGTTTGGCAGGTCATAGTTGATGACGAGCGGCAGTTCACTGATATCAATGCCGCGCGCGGCGATATCGGTCGCCACCAGCACCGGGATCTTGTAATCCTTAAACTGCTTGAGCGCGTTCTGCCGGGCGGACTGCGACTTATCGCCATGGATAGACTTGGCCGGGATGCCGGCACGCGACAGGTCACGCGCGACGCGGTCGGCGCCGTGCTTGGTGCGCGTAAAGACCAGGGTCTGCGGCAGGCTGCGCTCCTCAAGCACGGCGCGCAGCAGGTCGCGCTTGGCCTTCTTCTCGACCAGATAGACGCCCTGTTGGATGAGCTCGACCGGCGTAGCCGCCGGGACAATGGAAATATGCGCCGGCTTGTGCAGCATACTGTCGGCCAGGTCGGCGATCTCCTGCGGCATGGTGGCCGAAAACAGCAAGGTCTGCCGCTTTTTCGGCAGGCACTTGACAATCCGCTTGACGTCATTGATAAAGCCCATGTCCAGCATGCGGTCGGCCTCGTCCAGCACAAAACACTCCACCTGACCGATGTCCAGCAGCTTCTGTCCCATCAGATCCCACAGACGGCCCGGGGTCGCGACCAGGATATCCGCGCCGTTCTGCAGGGCCTCGACCTGCGGGTTCTGGGATACGCCGCCGAAAATGACTGCGGCCACCCGGCCGGTATAGCGGCCGTACTGGCACAGGTTCTCATAAATCTGCAGTGCCAGTTCGCGGGTCGGCGTCAGGATGAGGCCGCGCACCGGGCGCGCCTCTCCAGGCTGCGGCCGGCCCATGCGCTGCAGCATCGGGATGGCGAAAGCCGCAGTCTTCCCCGTGCCTGTCTGGGCGCAGCCCAGCAGGTCGCGGCCGGACAGCACCACCGGGATCGCCTTCTCCTGGATGGGCGTGGGCGTATCATAGCCGACCTCGCGGATCGCCTTCAAAATTACTTCATCAATTTTCAAATCTTGAAATCTCATGAATCCTTCTCAATACTCCTATCTGACTCCTGCCATATTTCCGGCAGGTTTTACTAAAATCAAGCGGTTTTCCGCAAACTTGGCGTGCGATGCTTGTAAACAATGGGCGCGCTGTGTTATAATAAAAAACTATACGGAATAACCAAGTTACGGAACCATCGTGAGGTGAAACACAAATCATGCTACACACCCTTGCACACGCGTT
>DWWZ01000052.1 GCA_019119435.1 Candidatus Butyricicoccus avicola | reverse complement strand
TTGAGCAAGTTGCCGGCATCCATGGAGCCTTCAGTCTTGCCGGCACCCACAATGGTGTGCAGCTCATCGATAAACAGTAAGATACGCCCTTCGGATTTGCGCACCTCATTCAAGACTGCTTTGAGGCGTTCTTCGAACTCGCCGCGGTACTTGGCGCCGGCGATCATGCCGGTCAGGTCCAGGGCGATGAGCTTCTTGTCCTTGAGGTTATCCGGCACATCGCCCGCCGCGATCTTTTCGGCCAGGCCCTCTGCGACGGCCGTCTTGCCAACGCCAGGGTCGCCGACGAGCGCCGGGTTATTCTTGGTGCGGCGGGACAGGATCTGGATGACGCGGTCGATCTCCTTCTGGCGGCCGATGACCGGGTCAAGCTTGCCCTCGCGGGCGGCCTTTGTCAGGTCCTTGCCGTACTGGGCCAGCGCCTTGCCAGCGCCGCCGGCAGCCGCCGGCTCGGACGGGCCGTCTGCGCCGGCCTGGCCGGCCGCGCCCTGGCTCTCGCCCATGTGCTGCGCAAGCTTGTTGAGCAGCGCGCGCGGGTCGACACCCAGGTTATTGAGGATGGTGATGGCCACATTCTGGCCCTCATGCAGCAGGCCGAACAGCAGGTGCTCGGTGCCGACGTAGCTGTGGCCCATCTGGGACGCCGCCGCGACGGCCAGCTCGACGATGCGCTTGGTGCGCGGCGTCAGGCCCTGCGGGGCAGACGGGTCGGGCGCGCCGAAGCCGACCAGCTTTTCGATCTGCTTTTCAATATTTTCTGTCGTGACACCGGCCTCGGACAGGACCTTGGCCGCCATGCCGCCGCCCTCGAGCAGCAGGCCGTCGAGCAGATGCTCGGAGCCGACATAGTTATGACCCATACGGCCGGCCGCCTCCTGCGCAAGCTGGATCGCGGCCGACGCACGGTCTGTGAATCGATTGTTAAAAGCCATAAAGCAACACTCCTTTCGGTGGAGAGAAGTTTCAAATAGATTGATTGATCTCCCTGTCCTGCGGCCCAAGCGGGCGCAGGACAGGGCAGGAAGGGGATTTAGTCTGCGATACGCAGGTCCTTTGTGACCTGTCTGAGCTTTTCGGCGCGGATGCGGTCGCGCTCGTTCGGGTTCCCTGCGATGAGCGCCGGGCGGGTGTCCTGCTCGGCCTCGATGAGGTCTTCGGCCTCGGTGCCGGTCAGATAGCCCATCTGCAGGCCGACGAGCACATCGGAGATGCAGCTTGCCGCCTCATCGGACGACAGCAGACGCGCATGGCGCAGGACGCCGGCTGCACGGGCGATGCGGTCAAAGAGCGCATCTTCACCCGCCGCGCGCAGCTGCTCGCGGGCCTTCTTCTCCTGGTCGATGACCTCGGTCGCGGCCTCGACCATCTTGTCTACGATGGCGTCCTCGCTGCGGCCCAGGGTGATCTGGTTGGACAGCTGATAGAAGCCGCCGGCCGCGCGGGTGCCCTCGCCGTATGCGCCGCGCACCGCAAGGCCCTGGCGGGCCGCCCAGCTCACCAAACGCGACGCCGCGCCCGTCTGGGTCAAAACCGGCAAATGCAGCATGACCGACACGCGCAGGCCGGTGCCCAGGTTGGACGGACAGGCGGTCAGGTATCCCAACTTGTCACTGTAATCAAAGGGGACACGGTTCTCGATGAGCTCTGCCAGCCGTCTTGCGGTCTGCATGCACTCCTTGGGGCACAGGCCGGTGCCCATGACCTGCAGGCGGATGTGGTCCTCCTCGCCGAGCATGATGGCGATGTCGCCGCTGTCCGAGGCGATGAGGTGGCCGCCGCGCTGGGCAAATTCCGGGGAGATCATGTGGCGCTCGATGAGCTGCATGGCCTCCTGGCTGCCGGCGCGCACCTCGGTCATGTGCAGGCCGTTCGCCACGGCCGGGGCGGCCGAGATGGCGTCCCAGACCTTTTGGGCGATCTCATTCTGCTGGCCGGGCGTCAAGTTCCGGTACGGATAGCCTTTTACATTGCGCGCGAGACGCACGCGGGTCGAAGCGGCAAGGCCGGTAAAGCCGCCGTGAATTGCAAAGTTACGCATTGTTCTGTCCCTCCAGTCGACGGATCTCGTCGCGCAGGCGCGCGGCTTCCTCATAGTTTTCCTGCTTGACCGCCTCAGAAAGCTTTGCCTTCAGCGAGTCAACCGGGTTTTCCACAGGCTGTGCAGGATTTTCTGCGGTCTTGGGCGCCTGGCCGACATGAGCGGTCGCGCCCTGCAGCTTGCGGATATACGGGGTCAGGATGTCTTCAAACGTCTTGTAACAGTCGGCGCAGCCCACGCGGCCGGTGCGCTGCAATTCGGACTCGGTCATGCCGCAGGTCGGACAGCGGCGGCCCGAGCCGATCTGCGCGGTCTGCGTGAACGGCGCGCCGAAGAACGACTGGAACGGATGGCTGAAAAACGGGTCATTGTCAAACCAGGAGCCAAGCGGTTCTGCAAAGGCTGACTGGAAATTCTGAGCGAACGTATTCTGGATGCCGAGCTGGTTCGCGCAGTCGGGGCACAGATGCATTTCCTTGGTCTGACCGTTGATGGTCTGCCGAAAGTACATGGTTGCTTCGTTCTTACCACAGTTCTGACACAACATAAAGGGTCAACTCCTTCTATTCAAAAAGAAAACTTGTGTTTACAATGGGATTTAGGTGGTGATGCCCAGGATGGCGCACCGGAACACAGCGGCGCGCACCCGGTCGCGGCTGTCCGCCGGGACCTCAGACAGGGCGCCGTCGGTGCAGGCGCCCATGAGCAGCTTGCCCTCGCGGGAGGTGAGCAGCCCGATCGAGATGAACGACCGGATGAGGCGCGCGGCCTCATTCTGCGTCAGATGCCCGCCGGCCGCGCGTGCGGCCTCGAGCAGCATGCGCTGCTTGTCGTCCTGCACGCGGACGATGCGGATATAGCCGCCTCCGCCGCGCCTGGACTCCACCAGATAACCGTTCTCCGGAGTGAACCGGGTTTCGATGACATAGTTGATCTGGCTGGGCACACAGGAAAAACGCTCCGCCAGGCCGCGCCGCTGAAGCTCTGCAACGCCGCCGCCATCGGACAGGCAGTCCATAATGAAGGCTGCGATGGAATCTGACATTTTCATAAGCGTGACCTCGATTCTTGTTCTCCAAGGTCCCCGGGCCTTTCTTCTGACCTTTCCTGACCTTGTAATTCTTATTATACTCGCATTCCGAAGAAAGGCAAGAAAAATTTCTGACCTTCTCTGACCTTTATTCTGGATGAGCAAAATAAAATCTCATGTTTTCTCTTGTTTTCTCACGTCATCTCATTTTTTCTAACTTTTTTAAATTTCTGACCTTTCTCTGATGTATTGGGCGATCCGCATTTAGGATGCCCAGGAAGGACGTGCAGAAAACGGCGGATTTTGGAACTTTTTCGGGCTGTAATAAGTTGCATATAGCTAACATTAAGCAAAACCCTTGCCTTTTTTAAAACTTATGTTAGAATAAGAATGTAATTTGAATTGGAGGTGCTTTTCCCATGGCATACGTAATTTCTGGCGCTTGCATCAGCTGCGGTACCTGCGCAGGTGAGTGCCCGGTTGGCGCGATCTCTGAGGGCGACGGCCAGTACGTAATCAACGCAGACGCTTGTGTTGACTGCGGTACCTGCGCTGGCGCTTGCCCGGTTGGTGCGATCTCTCAGGGCTAATTCCTGACGGATTCTCTTAAAAAGTGAGAAACCTCTTCGTCTATGCGAAGAGGTTTTTTCATTTTATGAAATTCCTGCGTTTTCCATAAGGCTGCTGGGTTGTTTGCGCATAGCCCGATGTAAACAGCATGAAAAGTGCCGCCCCGGTGGGGCGGCACTTTTTACTTTTTTCTCTGGATGTCTATAGATGGATTTGGCCTGCACGCACGGTCGCGTATGCCGTACCACCTGTTACACTTTCAATCATAATCCGGAATTCACTCAATCTGCTGTCATCTCCGACATAAAAAACTTCTGTCCTTTCCTCACCTGGGTCCATCTGTGGGGACATCGCAGATACAATCGCGCCCTTATTGATATCATAGAGATACACGTGGATGGGTGCCGAATCCGAAGGCACATCACAGTACCAGCGCAGATACAGCCCGTGGCCTTTTTCCATGTGAAAACAGGGTGTCTCGTCTGTCCCGCGGCTTCCAGTATCCAAGTCCCATTCGAGTAAGAGTGTGCTCGGCACGATGGTACTGCTTTCGCCCGGTTTTTCTTCCATCTCAATGGCACGTGCCGATGTGAGCACAGGCGCTGCGATCAGCAGCATCAGCGCGCACATCAGTGCAGCGAAACGTCTAAGCCCTTTCATTGATATCAACTCCTTTTTACAGGAATGGATTCCTTATCCGTATCATACAGGATCTAGCAACTTTTTTCAAGCGTTATCTGATATTTTATGCCGAAATAAAAGGTGAGGATACTTTCCCATCGCTCTGAACCGCCAACCGCAGCGCATCCAGCAAACAAAAAAACCGGGGAAGAATTATTTCTTCCTCGGTCTTTGTATTGTTCCTTACAGCTTCATCGGGGTGAGCTTGCAGTAGTCCTCGACCGTGCCGCCGCGGCGGAAGCAGTCGATGATCTCGCGGCCCAGCGGGTCCAGGTCGTCCGTGTAGAACTTGTCGAGCTCCTTGGCAAAGAAGTCGGTCAGGATCTTTGCGCCGGCATCGTAGCCGTCCTCGCCCATGCGGTCCTGGGTCTCGGTGCGCAGGAACTTGGAGCGGATGGGCTGGCTCTCAATGACCATTTCCTTGAGCGCATAGCCCAGCAGCGGGCAGCGCGCGGGCTCCAGCTTATCCATCTTGATATGGCCGTTGTGGCGCGCCAGCCACTCGCGGCTGATCCACTCGGCCGCAAAGCCAACGTGGTAGACGCCGATGTGCTGGTTCGGGATCAGCACGTAGCGGGTGTTCGGGTGGTCCACGATCTGGCGCAGCAGCAGGTTGGCCTGCTTGACGCGCTGGCCGGTGGCAAAGGGCCAGTAGGAGCCGACGCCCTCGCTCTTGAGCTCGCCGCCGCCGACGATCGACGGGTTGTTAAAGCCGCGCGGCGCAACCAGACGCCACAGCCAAGCCAGTGCGGGCGGGATAAAGTGCAGCATGCCCATGATGCCGTAGTTCGGGTTCTCGCGGGTGGAGGGGGGCATACGGGTGCCGAACGAGCGGATGTCGACCTCGACCGGCTCATTGACGATGTGCGGCACCTTGGCGCGCGGGACGATGGCGCGCGGGTTGGGGCAGGGCTTGCCGTTGGAGTCCAGCGTGTGCTCCCAGATCAGGCTGGTCGCGCCGACCACGCCCTGGATGTTGAAGAACACAAGCGGCTCATCCGGCTCGGTGCAGATGCGCTCGTAGACCGGGTCGCAGCCGTAGTGGGTGACGCCGTCCATGCGCAGGAACCAGCCGTCCTCGCCGTCGACCAGGACCAGCTTGCCGCTGTCGTTCTGCAGCTTGGGATAGCAGGTCGCCATGTCGTCGCAGACCGGCTCAATGTGGCTGGTGCGGCCCATGTGCAGGTAGGTGGACTCACCGGTGATGGTGTTGGTGGACAGCACGACGCGGCCGTCCTCGGCGCGGGCGATGTCCTGGAGCATCTCGCTCTTGCCGCCGCCCGATGCGCCCTCGTGCATGATGACGAGCTCATTGTCGTACTGGGTGACCATGCGACCGCAGGACGCGTGCGCGGTGACCCAGCCCTCCTGCTCACCGATATCGAGCAGGACCGAGTAGACGCCCTTCTTGGCGGACGGGCCGGGATAGAGGTTGTAGGAGAAGACTTCGTGGCAGTCGTCCAGACGGTTGTGCACGACGACCTGCTTGCCGCCGAAGTGGGTGTGGCGGAAGGGGGGCGCGACATAGACGATGGCGCGCGGCTTGAAGCCCTCGGACTCCTCCGCCGAGACAAAGCCCTGCAGCAGGGCCATGGAGTAGGCGAAGAAGGCCGCGTTGCGCGGGCAGATCAGGATGGAGCCGTAGCCATAGGTGTTGCCGCCGGCGTTGAAGGGCATGACGATGAGCTCCTGGGTCTTGAGCCACTCGTAGGTCTCCTTCTTGCACTGGTCAAAGTCATAGCCGTAGACGTCCTTGAAGCGCGGCTTGTCGGTCGGCTTGTCGTCGCCGATGCGCATGCTGTCCGGGTCACGGCGGCGCATATAATCCTCAGGATAGTTGACGACGATGCCGTTCTTGGCGCGCACAACGGTCGCCTCGCAGACCAGGCCGCGGTCCGGCACGTCATAGACCACGTCGAACTTGCCCAGATGGCCGGTACCGAACACGGTCTCGTACAGCTCCTGCTTGCTCAGCGGCACAGAGACGCCCTTACACTCCTCGAGCACCTCAGCCAGCTCGGGCGTCCAGGTGAATTTCTTTAAAAATCGGTTCATTATCAGGTCCTCCTTGCCGGGCCGGGCCGGCTTTTGCCGCGGCCGCGGGATATTAACGCCGAATATCCGCCCCGCGGGTACAAGCGTTCCAATTTATTCCTAAATATATCATACTCGTAAAACCGCCCCGCGTCAATGGGTTTTTTGTATTTTTTGCAAGATATTTTTTTTGTACTTGCATAATTTTTTAACAACAGTGCAAATTCACGAAAAAAAGCCGTAAAATAATGGGGATTTCTTGGTTTTCTTTCGGACCGGTGAAGAATCTGCCGGGCAGAACTGCCTGCGCGCGCCCGCATGACGGCAATCCGTCACGGGCGGTATTTTTTCCATTCGGCGACGGCGAGTTCATCGCAGCGGTTGTTGTTCGGATTGTCCGCGTGGCCCTTGACCCAGTGGAACGTGACCTCATGCACGTCCAGCAGGGCCAGCAGCCGGTCCCACAGCTCGGGGTTTTTGGCCGGGGATTTGTCGGCCTTCTTCCAGCCGCGCGCCTTCCAGCCCTTGGCCCAGCCCTTGGTGATGCCGTCCACGACATACTTGGAATCCGAGTAGAGATCGACGCGGCAGGGCTCGCGCAGCAGCTCGAGCGCCGAGATGACGCCCATCAGCTCCATGCGGTTGTTCGTGGTCTGGGGCTCGCCGCCCGAGATCTCCTTTTTGGCCGCGCCGTACTGCAAAATGGCGCCCCAGCCGCCCGGGCCGGGATTGCCCGAACATGCGCCGTCGGTATAGATGGTTACTTGCTTCATAGTATGCCTCGTCTTTCGTCTATTTTGTGCATTCTGGGTATAGTATAGCAAGAATGCCGGCAAAAGAAAAGCGGGAAACGGGGAGGCCCGGCCCACTTTCCGGCACAAAAAAACCGGCAGCCTGCGGACTGTCGGTCTTTTGTGCAGATGGTTCACTTTTCCTCGTTCTGGACCGGCTTGCCCTTTTTGAGTTCCGGGCCTTCCGGCTCGTCCTTGCAGGCAGCCATACGGCTGAGCTGATAGGCAAACCACAGGGCGCACGCCAGATAGCAGCCGCCGCGCGGGATCATCAATAGGTCGTCGGTGCCGCCCAGCAGCCAGTCCATCGCGCAGCCGATGCCGCCGGCCAAGCCAAACACCACGCCCAGGCCGCCGAGACAGGCCAGATAGCGCGGGCGCGGGGTGGAAAACAGCATGCGCGCATAGGCGTGCAGGGCGCACAGCAGCGTGGCCGCCGCCAACAGCTCGAACACGAACTTGCCCTCCATGGGCTCGCTGCCGTTGGCCTTGAAGGTGTTGACCAGGTCGAGCGCCGCCCAGGCGATCGGCAAAAAGATCAGGGCTGCGTTCTCCTCGCTCACCGTGCCGCGCGCCGCGCCGCCGCCCAGGCGGATCAGCGTCAGGCCCGACGCGATCGCGAACAGGTACATCGGGATGAGCGTCACCCGCTCGAACATGGGAAGCTGCATCAGGTTCGTGGCCGTGCCATACAGGCCGAGCAGGCCGAACAGCACGAACAGGGCCGCGCACAGCACGGCTGCCGTCTTGTGCAGGTCGCCGCCGCCCGTGAGGTAGGCCTCAAAGGCCTGATAGCGGTCGCTGGTCTTGCGGTAAGTAAAGGACACGGCCACGCACAGGACGGCCGCAACTGCGGCCACGGCATATAACATGGCCAGCCAGGGCGCGCCGGTCGGCAGGTCCACGCTGTCGTAGCCGTACACCAGATCCATCCCGTGCAGCACGCCGCACACAGCGCCCAGGATCACGGCGAGGATCGGAAAAACTTTCTTAAAGGTCATGGATAGGCTCCCTCCTGACAGGGTCAATTTCGATACAGGTTCCATTATAGCATGCTTTTCCCGGCAGTTCCAGAGGAATCTTGCCGTTCTGCCCGCGCGCCGGGCAAAAAAGTGCGCCGCCCAAAGGCGGCGCACGCATGGCCGAACGATATGCCGGCCCCTGCGCGGGGGCCCGGCGCCACGCTTTTTAGATATGCTCGTGCCGGATCTCTGGGGCGCTGCCCTCGGCCGGCTGCTTCATGAACAGTTTGAGCAGGATGGGGGTGATGAGCGTCGTGACGATGACGACCAGCACGATGGGCGGGAACAGGCTGCTGTCCACCAGGCCGGACTGCGCGCCCTTCTGGGCGACGATCAGCGCGACCTCGCCGCGCGAAACCATGCCGAGGCCGACCGAGAGGGAATCCGACCAGGTAAAGCCCATGATCTTGGCGCCCAGGCCACAGCCGACGATCTTGGTCAGGATGGCGACCACCAGCAGGGCGACCGAAAAGACCAGCAGGCTGGCCGTCATGCCGTCGAGCTCGGTCTTGATGCCGATGGAGGCGAAGAAGATGGGCGAGAAGATCATGTAGCCCAGGACGGTCATCTTCTTGTTGATATACTCGCGGGCCTCCATGATATTGCACAAGATCAGGCCGGCAAAGTAGGCGCCTGTGATATCGGCGATGCCAAAATAGTGCTCGGCGACAAAGGACAGGATGAGGCAGAAGGCAAAGCCATAGATGGCGATGCGGCGGTGGTTGCCCCACTCCTTGGTCATGACGCGGAACAGGCGGTACATGATGAGGCCGACGACCACGACCAGGACGAAGAAGGCGACGATCCGCAAAAGGACCGAGATCGGGTTGACCGTCGGGTCGGTCATGGCCGACACCAGGGTCAGCACCACGATGCCCATAATGTCATCGATGATGGCCGCGCCCAGGATGGCCGTGCCCACCTTGCCCTTGAGCCGGCCCATCTCGCGCAGGGTCTCGACCGTGATGGAGACCGAGGTCGCGGTCAGCACAACGCCGACAAAGACCGCCTTGAGCAGGTGCAGCGGGTCAGACGGGTCCGGGAAGAAGCCGAGATAGAGCAGGGTGCCCGCGCCCAGCGGCACCAGCACGCCGATCAGCGCGATGACAAAGGACGCAAGGCCGGTCTTTTTGAGCTCTTCAATGTCGGTATCCAGCCCGGCCATGAACATGAGGATGATGACGCCGATCTCGCTGGTCTTGAGCAGGAAGTCGGTCTCCTCCACAAGGCCGAGGACCGACGGGCCCAGGATGATGCCCGCGATCAGCGCGCCCACGACCTGGGGCATGTGCACGCGCTCCGACAGCAGGCCAAAGACCTTGGTGGACAGCAAAATGACTGCGATAATCAGCAGAAACTCATAAGATTGCATGTGTTTTCCCTCCTGTGGCCGGCAAAACGGATGCTCGGGGGACGCCGACCGTGGCTCGTTATAGCTTATTATAGCCCCTTTCTTTTGTGCAGACAAGAGTTTTCTTTGGTTACATTTTGGAGAAATTTGTGTAAAACACCCAAAACCGCCCCGACAAAAAACAAGCCGGCGCGCGCTGGGCCGGCAAAAAAAGACAGCCGCCCCGGTTTCGGGCGGCTGTCCGGACAAAACAATCTTTGCGGGAGCGCGGGCGCAGCTTACTGGCCGTCGGCCTCGGTTTCCGCCTCGTCCTCGTCCGCTTCCTCCTTGTCGGTGCGGGCGATGGAGATGACGCGGACGTCCTCTCCGGTGCGCATGACGATGACGCCCTGGCTGCTGCGGCCGCACTGGCGGATATCTTCGACCGGCGTGCGGATGATGACGCCGTCGTCGGTGATGATCATGATGTCGTTGTCGAGATCGACGACTGCGATGCCCGCGACCAGGCCGGTCTTGTCGGTCAGGCCGTGCAGGACAATGCCGCTGCCGCCGCGGTGATGGACCGAGAAGTCCTCGACCGGGGTGCGCTTGCCGTAGCCGTTCTCGGTAATGGACAGCACCTGCGCGCCCTTGCGTGCGCGCGCCGCGCCGACCACATAGTCGCCCTCGGCCAAACGGATACCGCGCACGCCGGCGGCCTGGCGGCCCATCGGGCGCACCTCGGTCTCGGCAAAGGTGATGGCGCGGCCCTGATGGGTGGCGATCAGGATATTCTCCTGGCCGTCGGTCAGGCGCACGTCGATGAGCAGGTCATCTTCTGCCAGGCTGAGCGCGCGCAGGCCGGCCTTGCGGATGTTCTGCAGGTCGCTCAGGACGATGCGCTTGATAACGCCGCGGCGGGTGACAAAGACCATGTACTTGTCGTCGGTAAATTCCCGGATGGGGAACATGGCCGTGATCTTCTCGCCGGGCTCGATCTCCAGGAGGTTTATGATGTTCTGCCCCTTTGCGGCGCGGCCGGCCTCGGGGATCTGGTATCCCTTGAGCTTGTAGACCTTGCCGTGGTTGGAGAAGAACAGGATATTGTCATGGGTGGAGGCCGTGAAGATATTGCGCACAAAGTCCTCTTCGCGGGTGGCCATGGCGTTGACGCCGCGGCCGCCGCGGCGCTGGGCGCGGTAAGCCGAGGTGGGCATGCGCTTGATATAGCCCGCGTGGGTGAGGGTATAGGTCGAGTCCTGCTCCTCAATGAGGTCCTCAATGTCAATCTCATCGGCGACAGCCGCGATCTCGGTGCGGCGCTCGTCGGCATAGGCCGCGCGGATTTCGCGCAGCTCGGCCTTGACGACCTCGAGGATATTGTGGTCGGAGGACAGGATCTCGTTGTACGAGGCGATCTTGCCCTCAATCTCGCTGTATTCCTGGTTGAGCTTTTCCTGCTCCAGGCCGGACAGGCGGCCAAGGCGCATGTCGACGATGGCCTGGGCCTGGGTCTCATCCAGGTGGAATTCAAAGTGGTCGGAGCCGTCCACGATGCCGAGCAGGGCGATCTGGTCGATCCAGAACGGCTCGCGGCACAGGTTCTCCTTGGCCTCGGCCTCCGAGCGGGAGGCGCGGATGATGGCGATGATGCGGTCGATGTTGTCCTGGTCGGTTGCGACCTTGAGGCCCTCCAGGATGTGGGCGCGGGTGGCCGCGCGATTCAAATCGAAGCGGGTGCGGCGGGCGACGACGTCCTTCTGGAAGGAGATGTACCAGTCAATGATCTCGCGCAGGGACAGCACCTTGGGCTGGACCTTGTCCGGGCCGGCGTGCGGGATGGGCACAAGGGCCAGGTGGATCATCGAGCAGGTGTCCTGCAGCTGGGTGTAGTTATAGAGCTGGTTTAAGACCACCTGGGCGTTGGCGTCGCGCTTGCACTCGATGACGACGCGCAGGCCCTCGCGCGAGGACTCGTCGCGCACGTCCGAGATGCCCTCGATGCGCTTGTCTTTTACCTGGTTTGCGATGGACTCGACCAGGCGGGCCTTATTGACCATGTACGGGATCTCAGAGACGATGATGCGCTGCCTGCCCGACGAGCCGGGCATATCCTCGATCTCGCAGCGGGCGCGCACCTTGATCTTGCCGCGGCCGGTGGCATAGGCGGCGCGGATGCCGGCGCGGCCCATGATGATGCCGCCGGTCGGGAAGTCCGGGCCCTTGATGATGGCGCACAGGTCGTCAAGGTCGGCCTCGGGATGGTCGATGACATAGCAGATGCCGTCAATGACCTCGCCGAGGTTATGCGGCGGGATATTGGTCGCCATGCCGACCGCGATGCCCGACGAGCCGTTGACCAGCAGGCAGGGGAAGCGGGAGGGCAGGACGACCGGTTCACGGCGCTCCTCGTCGAAGTTGGGCATAAAGTCCACGGTGTCCTTCTTGATGTCGGCAAGCATGGCGTTTGCGATCTTGGACATGCGGGCCTCGGTGTATCGGTAAGCTGCCGGGGGGTCGCCGTCCACCGAGCCGAAGTTGCCGTGGCCTTCCACGAGCGGATAGCGCAGGGAGAACGGCTGGGCCATGCGGACCATGGCGTCATAGACCGACGCGTCGCCGTGGGGGTGATAGCGGCCGAGCACGTTGCCGACCGTGGTCGCCGACTTGCGGAAGGGCTTGTCCGAGGTCAGGCCGTCCTCATACATGGCGAAGAGGATACGGCGGTGGACCGGCTTGAGGCCGTCGCGCACGTCGGGCAGGGCGCGGCCGACGATGACGCTCATGGCGTAAGCGATGTAGGACTTGCGCATTTCTCGGTCCAGGTCGACCGGTTTTATGATTTGGTTTTCGTATTCTTGACTCATTCAGTTGCCTCCAGGTCAGAGGGTTTTGGCTGCCCAAAAGGCGGGCAGGCAGAGGGCGCGCCTTTTTGCGCCGGGCGCAGCCCCTTTGGGGCGGGCGCCGCGGATGCCGGGGCAAAGCAGGGCGATTGGGCGCTTAGACATCCAGGTTTTCGACGTATCTGGCATTTTTCTCGATGAACTCGCGGCGCGGCTCGACCTTTTCGCCCATGAGCAGCGTAAAGGTCTGGTCGGCCATGGACGCATCGTCCAGGGTCACCTTGAGCAGGATACGGTTTTCCGGGTTCATCGTAGTCTCCCAGAGCTGCTCCGGGTCCATCTCGCCGAGGCCCTTGTAGCGCTGCACACGCACGCCGTCGCCCATCTCAGCCACGACGCGGCGCTGCTCGTTCTCGTCATAGGTATACTTGACCGTCTTGCCCTTTTCATTCTTGAACAGGGGCGGCTGGGCGATATAGACATGGCCCTGCTCGATGAGCGGGCGCATAAAGCGGAAAAAGAAGGTTAACAGCAGCGTGCGGATATGCGAACCATCGACATCGGCATCGGCCATGAGGATGATCTTGCCGTAACGGAGCTTTGTAATGTCAAAGTCCTCGCCAAAGCCCGCGCCGAAGGCGGTGATCATGGGGGTCAGCTTGTCGTTGCCATAGACGCGGTCGAGGCGCGCCTTCTCGACGTTGAGCATCTTGCCCCAGAGCGGCAGGATGGCCTGATAGCGGCGGTCGCGCCCCTCCTTGGCCGAGCCGCCCGCCGAGTCGCCCTCGACGATATAGATCTCGGTCAGGGCCGGGTCGCGCTCCTGGCAGTCGGCCAGCTTGCCCGGCAGCGAGTTGGACTCGAGCGCCGACTTGCGGCGGGTCATCTCGCGCGCCTTGCGCGCGGCCTCTCGCGCGCGGGAGGCGGTCTGCGCCTTGTCGATGATGGCGCGGGCGACGGACGGGTTTTCCTCGAGGAAGATGGGCAGGCGCTCGCCCACCATGGTCTCGACCAGGGTGCGCATGTCGCTGTTGCCGAGCTTGGTCTTGGTCTGGCCCTCGAACTGTGCGTCCTGCAGCTTGACCGAGATGATGACGGTCAACCCCTCGCGCACGTCGTCGCCCGAAAGGTTCTTCTCGTTCTCCTTGATGAGGTTGTACTTGCGGCCGTAGTCGTTGAGCACCTTGGTCAGGGCCGACTTGAAGCCGGTCTCGTGCGTGCCGCCCTCGGTGGTCTCGATGTTGTTGGCGAACGAGAGCATAAACTCGTTGTAGGAATCGGTGTACTGCATGGCGACCTCGGCCATGCTGGTCTCGCGGGAGCCCTCCATGTAGATGACATCCGGATGGATGGGCGTCTTGCTCTCGTTTAGGAAGGCGACGAACTGGCGGATGCCGCCCTCGTAGTGCATGACGTCCTCGCGCACCTCGTCCTCGCGCTCGTCGCGCAGGGTGATGCGGATGCCGGCGTTCAGGAAGGCTGCCTCGCGCATGCGCTTGAGGAGCACTTCGTAGTCATACTCGGTGGTCTCAAAGATCTCGGGGTCGGCCTTGAAGCGGATGGTCGTGCCGCACTCATCGGTGCAGGGCACCGCGTGGATCTTTTCCACGGTCTGGCCGCGCTCAAAGCGCATCATGTGCTTTTCCTTGCCGTCGCGCACGGACGCCTCCATCCACAGGGACAGGGCGTTGACGACCGACGAGCCCACGCCGTGCAGGCCGCCCGACACCTTATAGCCCTCGCCGCCGAACTTGCCGCCGGCGTGCAGGACGGTCAGGACGACCTCCAGGGTCGGGATTCCCATCTGCGGGTGGATGCCGACCGGGATGCCGCGGCCGTTGTCGTCAACGCGGATGACGTTGTCCTTCTCGATGGTCACCTCGATGTGGGTGCAGTACCCCGCGAGCGCCTCGTCGATCGAGTTGTCGACGATCTCATACACCAGGTGATGCAGGCCGCGCTCGCTCGTCGAGCCGATGTACATGCCCGGGCGTTTGCGCACGGCCTCCAGGCCCTCGAGCACCTGGATCTGACTCTCGTCATAGGTCTCGGTGACGCGAAGGTCCAATACTTCTTCACTCATACTCATATTTTACAGTTCCTCTTCTGGGGGTGATCGAAAACGCTGCCGGCCGGCCCGGTCCGTTACAGGCCGGCCAGTCCTTTTTGGGCGCGCCGGGCCAGGACGGCGCTGGACAACTGGGAAATATAGAGGATCTCGCCAAGTGCGCCGTCGCACAGGACGGCAGACTTGGGCAGATCCTCGCAGGCCGAGACCACCCGGCCCTCGTGCGTGAGGCGGGCGATGAGCGCGCGGGTGTGTTTGGACCACGTCGCGGTGTCCATGTCAAAGACTGCGACGATCGAGCGCGCCGGGATCATGTAATCCTGGCCGATATGGACATACATGGCATGGCCCCCCTGCAGTTCGGTCCGGCGGCGTGGCCGCGTTATGGCTATTATACCACAATTTTTATAAAATTTCCATGTTTATCTTGTCAGAAGCGGGTGCTTCTCAGACCAAACGCCCGCCGTGCACGCGGAACACCGTGCCCGCGTGGAAGCGCGCCGCGGTCTCCTCCTCGCAGCAGGTGATGAGGACCTGGCCCTGGCCCAGGTGGTTCAAGACGAAATCCTGCCGCCGCCGGTCCAGCTCGGACAGGACGTCGTCGAGCAGCAGCACCGGATAGGCGTTGTCCTCGTCAAAGAACATCTCGCGCTCGGCCAGCTTGAGGGCCAGGGCCGCCGTGCGCGCCTGCCCCTGCGAGGCAAAGGAGGAAGCCGGCACGCCGCCAAGGCGCAGCTCGAGGTCGTCCTTGTGCGGCCCGGACAGGCAGGACTGCGCCGCAATCTCGGCGGCGCGGTGATCGAATGCGTGGTTTTGCAGCTGGGCCTCGATGACCGCCGCTGAGGCATAGGGGTCGGTCACGGCCGACACCGTGCGGTACGCGCAGGACAGGCGCTCGTCGGGCGCGGCCTCGGCGTGCAGCGCGGCCGCCCGCCCGGCCAGTTTGCGCACATAGTAGGCGCGGTAGCGGATGATGTGCGCGCCCAGGCGGCACAGGCGCAGCGTAAAGTCGTCGAGCAGGTTCAAAAGTGCAGGTTTTTCCTCGCTGTCCTTCAAAATGCGCAATTTATGCGCGAGCACTCTTTCATATTCCGCAAGGATTCCTGCATACTGCGGGCGCAGCTGGCACAGCGCCGCATCCAAAAATTTGCGCCGGGCGGCCGCCCCGGCGCGCACCAGGAACAGGTCGTCCGGACAAAATAATACAGTGCGTAATAATCCTCGGGCCTCCCCCTGGCGCCGCAGCCGGATGCCGTTTTGGAAGAGCTCCATCGCCCGGTCGCGGTGCAGCCGCAGTTCGAGCGTGATCTCCCGCCCTTCGGCGTCAAAGGTGCCCCGGATGGCGCCATGGTCGCAGCCAAAGCGCAGGCCCTCCTTCTTCTGGGCCGTGCGGAACAGTTTGATGGTGGACAGGGCGGCCGCCGCCTCGAGCAGGTTGGTCTTGCCCTGGGCGTTCTCGCCCACAATCAGGTTGACCGCCGGGTCAAAAGCCAGGCTGGCCGCCTCATAATTGCGAAAATTTTCCAGCGTCAGCGTGCGGATCAAGCAGCCGGCCTCCTTATCGGGTAAAAATAGATGGGGCGGGGACGGCAAAATGCCCGCAAAATCCCCGATGTTTCACGTGAAACGCGCGGGATCAGCAGATTTTGACCGTTTCGCCGTCGATGGTCACGGTGTCGCCCGGCCGCAGCTTTTTGCCGCGCATCAGGCAGGTCTCGCCGCACACCTGCACCTCGCCCTGGGCAATGCGCACCTTGGCCTCGCCGCCCGACGAGACCAGGTTGGCAAATTTTAACAGCGCGTCGAGTTTGATAAACTCGCTCTGGATCTTGATTTCACGCATTGGCCTTGAGCCTCACTGGCAGGACAAGATAGGTGTACTTGTCCCCCTCGGTCGGGGTGATAACGATCGGGTTGAGCGCGCCCTTGAGCGAGAGGTGGATGGTCTCGTCGCTCGCCGCGCGCAGGGCGTCCAGCAGGTAGCGGCTGTTAAAGCCGATCTCCAGATTGTCCACCGAACCGTCGATGGCGCACTCATCGTAGGACTTGCCGACCGCCGTGATGCAGGTCATCTTCATCACCGCGCCGTCGAAGGTGATACGCACTGGGTTTTTGAGCTTTTCCGACACCAAAAGGGATACGCGCTCCAAGCAGGTGATCAGTTCATGGGTGTCCGTCTGCACGGTGTACTCGAAGGAGGTCGGAATGGCCGCATTATAGTTGAGAAACTCGCCGTCGATCAGGCGGCAGACCAGGGTGGTCTTGCCCAGGGCAAAGAGGATATGCTTTTCGCCCGGGCAGACCGCTGCAAGGTTGTCCCCGTCCTCGTGCAGGATGCGCTCGATTTCGCGCAGAGCTGTGCCCGGGACGACAAATTTCATGTCCTCGGCCGGTGCATGCTCCAGGGTTTCGCGGCGGATGGACAGGCGGAAGCCATCGACTGCGACGACGGTCAGCCGGCCGCCGGTCAGCTCGAACAGGCAGCCGGTGTGGATGGGCTTGGCCTGATTGTCCGAGACGGCAAAAACTGTCTGGTTAATCATGGATTTGAGCACGTTTTCGGGCATTGGGATCTCATATTCGGCGTTGACTTCGGGCATGGCCGGGAAGTCGTCCGAGGCTGAGGCCACAAGGTTGAAAACCGAGCGGCCGCACTTGATGGTGGTCAGCAGTTTTTCGTCGGTCTCGACATAGACCACATCGTTTGGCAGTTTGCGGACGATGTCGCCCAGGAGCTTGGCACTCAGGACAATCTCACCCGGTTCTAGGATGTCGGCTTCGACTTCGGTGCGGATGCCCATCGAGAGGTCGTAGCCCGATAGGGTTAAGGTGTCGGCTGCGGTGATCCGCAGGCCTTCTAGGATTGCGATGGTTGATTTGGTGGAAACGGCACGAGACGCGATAGAGATCGCGTCGAGGAATGCCGTTTTTTCGCAGGAGAATTTCATAGTTTCTTGCGTTCCTTTCTTTATCCACAGGGCATGTGGGTTTTCCCCGGTATTTCCCGGGGCATGAGCGGTAAGAAATAGAAGGATTATTTTATAGTCGTAGTAGTAGAGCTGTGGAAGCTGTGGAAAAGTCCAAAACCTCCATGGCGGCCATGGGAAATTTTATCCCCACGCGGATGTGGAAGGATTCGGACGAATTGTGGGCGGAAAAATCGGGAAATGGTTGTCCACAGGTTGTCCATCCACAATCCACAGGGGGTGTGGAAAAAATTTGGGGCGCGGGACGGCGCCGCATTTATAGGTTTTGGATGTTCTCGATGAGGGTTTTGATGATGTCTTCCAGCTCTGCATTTTTCTTGCGGTCGGAGTCGATTTTGTCGCAGGCGTGCATGACCGTGGTGTGGTCGCGGCCAAAAACCTTGCCGATCTCGGGCAGCGAGTAGTTGGTCATCTTGCGCACCAGGTACATGGCCATCTGCCGGGGCTGTACGGTGTCCTTGGAGCGGCGGTCGGACAGGATCTGGTCGACCGGGACCGAGAAAAAGTTCGAGACCGTCTGCAGGATCATGGGCGGGGTCGGATTGAGGCCGGGGTTGATGGACTTGACCTCCTCGATGACCTTTTGGGTCATCTCGATGGTGATGGACTCGCCGCCAAGCTCGTGCTTGGCCTTGATCTTTTTGACCGTGCCCTCGAGCTGACGGACGTTGGACTGCAGGTTTTCCGCGATGCAGTAGACGACGTCTTTGGGCAGCTCGAAGCCCAGCTTTTCGGCCTTGGCGTTGATGATGGCGACGCGCGTTTCAAAGTCGGGCGGCTGGATATCGGCCAGAAGGCCCCATTCAAAGCGGGTCTTCATGCGGTCTTCCAGCGTGTTCATCTCCTTGGGCGGCCGGTCTGAGGTCAGCACGATCTGGCGGCCCGATTCATAGAGTGCGTTAAAAGTGTGGAAAAATTCTTCCTGGGTGCGCTCTTTGCCGGCAATAAATTGGATATCGTCGATGAGCAGCAGGTCGGCCATGCGGTATTTTCCGCGGAAGGACTGCACGTCGCCCTCCTGGATGGCGGTGACCAGCTCGTTTGTGAAGTCCTCGCCCTTGACATAGATGATGCGGAAATTGGGATGGGTGCCGCGGATGACATTGCCGATGGCGTGCAGAAGGTGGGTCTTGCCCAGGCCGGACTGGCCGTAGATAAAGAGCGGGTTATAGTTTTCGGCCGGATGGTTGGCGACCGAGACCGCGGCGGCGTGGGCGAACTTGTTGGAAGAACCGACAATAAAGTGCTCGAAGGTGTATTCCTCGTCGGGGGACAGGCCGATGGATTCGCCGGCCTGGATGGGTGCGGCAGGCTGGTCGCCGTAGACGACGGTGACCGTGATCGGTTCGCCGAGCAGCTCGGTCAGCGCCTGCTGCAGGGGGGTGGTGAAGCGCGATTCGATGATCTCTTTCTTAAATTGGTTGGCAGCGCGCAGGACAAAGCTGGTCCCCTCCAGGGAGACCGCCTCGGCATCGTCGAACCAGGCCGAAAGCGTGACCTGGCTGAAGGAACCTTCCATGCGCGACAACGCCATTTTGAGTAAGTCGTTGTTGCTGTTCAAAAATATTTCCTCCTAATTCTGCCGATTCTTATTCACTGTACATAGTAACATATTTAGAGGGGGATTTCAAGTTATCCACAGGTGGGTGCACAGATGTGGATAACAGGGCGGTTTTTTGCGGCGCGCCGGGCAAAAGATGTCGAAAATCCGGCCTGGAAGGCCGGCGCCGGGCAGGCCGGGCACTCATGCGCCCTGGGGAAATTTTTGCGATGGGCTTACAAAGTTTCCCTTGACAAACGGGAGAGGGGCTGTCTATAATATATCTGATTCGGAGTATTACGGACAGGCAGCGGCATAAGCCCGATCTTTTCGTATGGGACCTGTGCCGGTGCCCATTCAGATTCTTAGAATAATAGGAGGTGTGTGGCAAATGCTGAGAACCTATCAGCCCAAGAAGCGTCAGCGCAGCAAGGAACATGGTTTCCGCAAGAGAATGTCTACGAAGAATGGCCGCAAGGTGCTGGCTCGCCGTCGTGCGAAGGGCCGCAAGCAGCTTACCCTGTAATCTTTGCCCATTTTGAGGAACAAATCGAGCCGCCCTTTTGAGCGGCTCTTTTTTCTACCGTCCGCCGGGGGCCTTTTCTTGTTCGGCCTGCCGCACACCAGCCCGGCGGCGCGGGGGGTATTTTTTTCTGGACTGCGGCAGGCAGGCCGCGCAGGGCGCTGTTTTGGGCGCTTTTCCGGATTCGGCGCGGCGGGAGCGCGCCCGGGCATCGGCCGCTTCCAGACAACCGCTTAACTTTTGAGACACACGAACCGCTTCTGTCTTTTCGGAGCAAATGCATGAAACATACCTATGTCATCAAACAGAATTATGAATTCCGCAGGCTGTATCACCGGGGGAAATCGGCTGCCAACCGCTATCTCGTGCTCTATTGCATGAAAAACCGGCTGGGGCGGAACCGCCTCGGGCTGACCGTCAGCGCAAAGTTCGGCGGCGCCGTCCAGCGCAACCGCGCCAAGCGCCTGTTCCGCGAGGCCTATCGCCTGCATGAGGCGGAATTTAAGATGGGATTTGATTTCGTGCTGGTCGCCCGCGCGCGCATGCTGGGTGCGTCGTGCGCGGACGTGGAGAAGGCCCTGCTGAAGGCCGCCCGCGACCTGCACGTCCTGCTGCCGAAAGAGGGGGACCCGACATGAAACGGCTGATGCTCGCTCTCATCCGGTTTTACCGGCGGGCGATCTCACCCTATACCGCACCGACCTGCCGCTATATCCCGACCTGCTCGCAGTACGCCATCGAGGCCATCGAGAAGTACGGCGCGCTCAAGGGGGGGTGGCTCGCCATCAAGCGCATCTGCCGGTGCAACCCATTTTCCAAACGCGGGCCCTATGACCCGGTCCCGTAACGGCCGATCCCGGCACGGGGCCTGTTCCGAAAAAGCACGGAAGGAACGCGAACGGGCGGGAAGAACCGACCGCCTGCAACACCGTTTTGGAGGAACAACAATTTGGCTAAGATCTTTGGTTTGCTGATCGTGCGCCCTTTTGGCATGCTGCTCATGGCAATCTACAACCTGGTAGGTTCCTACGGCGTCGCGATCATCATCTTTGCCCTGCTGTGTAAATTCATCCTGCTGCCGCTCACCATCCACAGCAAAAAGAGCATGCGCCGGATGAGCGCCATCTCCCAAAAGCAGCAGGCACTGCAGAAGAAGTACGCGAACAACCGCGTCAAGCTCAACGAGGAGATGCAGAAACTCTACGAAAAGGAAGGCGTCAGCCCCATGAGCGGCTGCCTGCCCTCGTTTTTGCCCCTGCCCATCATGATGGGCCTGTACTACGCCATCGAGAAGCCCATCACCTTCATGATGGGCATTACCGACAAGGACTTTGTCACCCAGGGCATCCCGGACTCGGTCCAGCTGCTCATCGACTATGTCCAGAATAATGGCCTTGCCGACCTGTCCGGCTACAGCGACTACTATGTCCAGATCCCCCTCATGGAGACCCTGAATAAGCTGGCCGACGCCGCCGGCAATTTCCCCGAGGCAATCACCAAACTGTCCAGCGAGATCGCCGAGTATCTCGTGCCCCTGAACTTTAACTTCCTGGGCTTCAACCTGGCACAGACCCCGAACATCAAGGAGCCTGGACTCATCTGGCTGCTGCCCATCCTGTCCGGCGTGACCGCGCTGCTGTCCTCGATTGTCATGCAGAAGATGCAGCAGAAGTCCAACCCGGCCGCGGCCCAGATGCAGGGCTCGATGAAGACCATGCTCTACATCATGCCGCTGTTCTCGGTCTACCTCGGCTTTATCCTGCCGTCCGCCCTGGCGGTGTACTGGATTACGAACAACCTGTTCACCCTGGCGCAGGAGGTATTCCTCACCTGGTACATGGATAAGTACCATCCGATCCCGGTAGAAGATCCCAAAAAGAAGAAAAAGAAGAAACAAGAGAAAGGGGAAGCGTAACGATGAAACAGGAACAGATTTTCTCGGCGCAGAACGTAGACCGCGCCATTGAGAAGGCGCTGGATGCGCTGCATCTGGACCGCGATGCGGTCTCGGTCGAGGTGATCGAGATGGGCCGCAAGGGATTCCTTGGCATCGGCGCTTCCGACGCGAAGATCCGCGTGACCTATGAGGTCCCGGACGCACCCAAGCCGCCCGAAGCCCCCAAGGCGCAGCCCGAAAAGGCACAGCCTGTGGAAAAGACGGAGGCGCCGCGCACGGCGCGCCCGGCCCGCGAGCAGGACGGCACGCCGCGTCTGGTCAAGGCGGCCCCGCATGACGCCGCGCCCGCCCCCGCCCGCCCGGAAAAGCCGGCCCGCGAGGAGGAAAAGCCGCGCCTGGTGCGCCGCGCGAACGGCGAAAAGCCGGCCGGCGAGCCGGCGCCCAAGGCAGAGGCCCCCAAGACGGCTGCCCCGGCCGAGGAAAAGCCGGACCGCGCCCCGCGCCCGGCCTACGTCCGTCCCGAGGCCATGCCCGAGGCCGAGTGGCCCGAGCAGGCCAAGGAGGCCATCCGCTTCATCGACGGCCTGCTGGACAAGCTGGGGGTTGAGGGACATGCGTATGTGACCGCACAGTCCGAGCCCGACCACCTGCGCCTGGAGATCGAAGGCCCGGATATGGGCCCGGTCATCGGCCGCCGCGGCGACACACTGGACGCCATCCAGTACCTGACCTCGCTTGTGCTCAACCGCGGCACCGATGAGCACATCCGCCTGACCATCGACACCGAGAATTACCGCGTCAAACGCGCCGAATCCCTCGAGCGCCTGGCGCGCAAGATGGCGGGAAAGGTCTCGCGCTATCATAAGCCCATGACCTTGGAGCCCATGAATCCCTATGAGCGCCGGATTATCCATTCGGCTCTGCAGGATTACCGCGGCGTGACCACGCATTCGACCGGCACCGAGCCCAACCGCCGGGTTGTGATCTCGCCCGAGGGCGGCCGCAAGTTCTCCGGCCGCCGTCCGCGCCAGCAGTAAAAAAACGCCCCACCGGGGCGCATGGACGCGGCGCGCGGCGGGGCATCCGCCGTGCACAGCCACCAGCTTTTGAGCTGGTGGCTTTTTTGCCGCCCATACGGCCGATGTGCGGGAAGTTTTTGCATTTTGATCGGGAATATGATACAATAAATCCGCTTAATTTGTTTTTTTTGAGGAGGAAGGAACCATGGCGCAGACCATCGCAGCGCTTTCCACCGCGCCGGGCGGCGCGATCGGCATCGTGCGCATTTCGGGCGACCAGGCAGAGGCCTGCCTGCATGCGCTCTTTACGCCCGCCGGCGGGCGGGACATGCAGCCGCGCGTTTTGACTTACGGCGCGCTGACCGTGGACGGCCGGGTCATTGACCGGCCCATGGCGGTCTTTTTCCCCGCGCCCGCGACCTATACCGGCGAGCCCATGGCCGAGCTGCACTGCCACGGCTCGTCGGCCATCCTGGAGGCCGCGCTTGCGGGGCTGTTCGCCCTGGGCGCCCGGCAGGCCGGGCCGGGCGAGTTCACCCGCCGCGCCTTCCTAAACGGCAAGATGGACCTGTTTGCCGCCGAGGCCGTGGGCGACCTCGTGTGCGCCCGCTCGGCCGAGGCGGCTTCGCTGGCGGTCAATCAGCTCGGCGGGCACCTGTCGGCAGATTTTGCCGACATGCGTCAGCAGCTCGTCGCCATCTGCGCCCAGTTCCTGGCCGTGATCGACTATCCGGACGAGGAAATCGAGGACCTGCCGGTCCAGGAGATTGCGCGCACGCTGGACGAGATGCAGGCGCGGCTGGCCGGCCTGCGGGACAGCTATGCGCGCGGGCGCGCGCTGCGCGAGGGCTTGCCCTGCGCCATCATCGGCCGGCCCAACGCGGGGAAATCCACGCTGCTCAACGCGCTGCTGGGCTACGACCGGGCCATCGTGACCGAGATTGCCGGCACGACGCGCGACACGGTCGAGGAGACTTTGCATCTCGGTGCGCTCGTCCTGCGCCTGCAGGACACGGCCGGCCTGCGCGAGACCGACGACCCGGTGGAGAAGATCGGCGTCACGCGCGCCCGCGAGGCCGTACGCCTGGCGGGAGAGAGCGGCGTTGTACTGGCCGTGTTCGACGGCAGCCGCCCAGTGACCGGCGAGGACCGCATGGTCATGCGCGCCGTCCAGGGCGCAAAGTGCGCCGTGGCCGTGCTCAACAAGGCTGACCTGCCGCGTGCGGACGGCTGGGAAGCGCTGCACGGGACGTTTGCACAGGTGGTCCCGCTGTCGGCCAAAAAGCGTGAGGGGCTGGGCGCGCTGACCGATACGCTGACCGCGCTGACCGGCGTGCGCGACCTGCCGGCCGACGGCGGGCTCATCACCAACCTGCGCCAGGCCGAGACCCTCAGCCGCACGGCACGCCACCTGGACGAGGCCGCCGCCCGCCTGCGCGAGGGCTATCCGCCCGACGCGGTGGTCTATGACATTGAGGGCGCCATTGAAAGCCTGGGCGAGATCACCGGGCAGAGCGTGCAGGCCGATATCGTGGACCATATCTTTGCCAACTTCTGTGTGGGGAAGTAGCGCCGCGCGGCGTGCAGGAGTTATCCACATCCCGCTTGTGCACATTGTGGATGCACGCAGTGCGCCCACACAATTTTATAATACGATTCGACATATTATTTCTATATATTACAAATAGAAATCAAATTTTCATCAATTTATCCACAGTTATCCCAAGTATGCACAGAGTTATCAACAGCTGTGCACAAAGAGTCCGGAGGAAGACCCATGTATTTTGCTGGCACATATGACATTGCCGTCATTGGCGCGGGGCACGCGGGCATCGAGGCCGCCCTGGCCGGCGCGCGCCTGGGGCTGAGTACCCTGTGCTTTACCATCAATCTGGACGCGGTCGGCAACATGCCCTGCAACCCGGCCATCGGCGGCACGGCCAAGGGCCATCTTGTGCGCGAGATCGATGCGCTGGGCGGCGAGATGGGGCGGGCGGCCGACGCGGCCTGCATCCAATACCGCATGCTCAACCGCGGCAAAGGCCCGGCCGTACACTCGCTGCGGGCCCAGGCCGACCGCGTCAAATACCGCACCTATATGAAGCACACGCTCGAGCGCACCGAGAACCTGTCGCTCAAACAGGCCGAGGTTGTGTCCATTGAGACCGACGAACACGGGGCGGTCTGCGGCGTGACCACGGCCGCGGGCGCGCAGTACGCTGTGCGCGCGGCCATCGTCTGCTCGGGCACGTTCCTCGGCGGGCGCATCATCATCGGCGAGTTCACCCAGGAGAGCGGGCCGGATGGCATGTTCGCCGCCCGCCGCCTGACCGACAGCCTGCGCGGGCTGGGTCTGCGCCTGCAGCGCTTTAAGACCGGTACGCCGCCGCGCGTCAACCGCCGCTCGATCTGTTTTGACGGGCTGGAGGTGCAGGAGGGGGAGCGCGAGATCATCCCGTTCTCATTTGACTCCGAACATCCGCCGGCAAACCAGGTGGTCTGCCACCTGACCTACACGAACGCCGACACCCATCGGGTCATCCGCGAGAACCTGGACCGCTCGCCGCTGTTTTCGGGCGTCATTGAGGGCGTTGGGCCGCGCTACTGCCCGTCTATCGAGGACAAGGTCATGCGCTTTGCCGACAAGCCCCGCCACCAGCTCTTTTTGGAGCCCATGGGCCTTGAGACCGAGGAGATCTATGTGCAGGGGTTCTCGTCGTCCCTGCCCGAGGAGGTGCAGATCGAGATGCTGCACACCATCAAGGGCCTGGAGCACGCCGAGATCATGCGCCCGGCCTACGCCATCGAGTATGACTGCGTGGACCCGACCGAACTGCTGCCCACGCTGGAATGCCGCAAGGTACCCGGCCTGTACGGCGCGGGCCAGTTCAACGGCTCGTCGGGCTACGAGGAGGCGGCGGCGCAGGGCCTGGTCGCGGGCATCAATGCCGCGCGCAAGATCCGCGGGGAGGACCCGCTCATCCTGGACCGCGCCGACGGCTACATTGGCACGCTCATCGACGATCTTGTGACGCGCGGCACCAAGGAGCCCTACCGCATGATGACCTCGCGCTCGGAATACCGCCTGCTCTTGCGGCAGGACAACGCCGACGAGCGCCTGGTGCCCATCGGCGCGGCGGTCGGCCTCAACAGCCCGGCGCGCCTTGCGCGCACCCAGGAGAAATATGCGCGCGTGCAGACCGAGATCGACCGCCTGGCCGGGGTCAGCGTACAGCCGACAGAGGCGGTGCAGGCATTCCTGACCGCCCACCGCTCGACGCCGCTCAAGGCCGGCTGCCGCCTGATCGACCTGATGCGCCGCCCCGAACTCAGCTACGATGACCTGGCCGCCCTAGACCCCGGCCGCCCGGCGCTCGACGCCGCCGTGCGCGAGCAGGTCGAGATCCGGATCCAGTACGAGGGCTATATCGCCCGCCAGCAGAAGGACGTCGAGCAGTTCCGCCGGCTGGAGGCGCGCGCTTTGCCGGCCGACCTCGATTATAACGCCGTGCCCTCGCTCCGGCTGGAGGCGCGGCAGAAGCTCAACGACATCCGGCCGCTGAACTTTGGCCAGGCCGGACGCATCTCGGGCGTGTCGCCCGCCGACATGACCGCCCTGATGATCTATCTCAACACCGAAAAAGGAGGCGGAGAGGGATGACCGCACGCGAACTGCTCGCGGCCGGCCTGGAGACGCTGCACCAAAATGATCCACAGGCTGTGGACAAACTGCTGGCGTTCTCCGACCTGCTGCTCGAAAAAAATAAAGTGATGAACCTGACCGCCGTGACCGACCCCATGGAGGTCGTGACCCGGCACTTCCTGGACTGCGCGCCGCTCGCGCCCTACGCCGCGGGCAAGGACGTGGTCGATGTGGGCTGCGGCGCAGGATTCCCAGGCGTGCCGCTGGCCATCCTGACCGACGCGCGCGTGACCCTGCTTGACGCGCTCGGCAAGCGCATCCGGTTCTTGCAGGAAGTGATCGATGCGCTGCCGCTGGGCAACGCCCAGGCTGTGCACGCCCGGGCCGAGGAATTCGGCCACCGGGAGGCATTTGATCTGGCGGTCTCACGGGCGGTGGCAAAGCTCAACGTGCTGGCCGAGCTGTCCATGCCGCTGGTCAAGCCCGGCGGATATTTCATTGCCATGAAGGCGGTGGGCTCGGACGAGGAGATCGAGCAGGCCCAAAAGGCCATCACGCTGCTCGGCGGCCGGCTCGAGCGGGTGGAGGACTACGACGTCCCCATGGCCGACGGCCGCCGCAGCCGGCTGGTCATCGTCAAGAAAGTCAAAGAGACGCCAAAAAAATACCCGCGCAGGTTCCAGAAGATCGCATCCGACCCGCTGTGATCGGGGGAAGGACAGAAAAAAGGCCGTCGG
This sequence comes from Candidatus Butyricicoccus avicola, assembly GCA_019119435.1. Taxonomy (GTDB): domain Bacteria; phylum Bacillota; class Clostridia; order Oscillospirales; family Butyricicoccaceae; genus Butyricicoccus; species Butyricicoccus avicola. Next base: position 9,595 of record DWWZ01000052.1, on the reverse strand, counting down.
CTTATCGCTGACGACCTTTTTTGTGTCCGCAGGCGTTTCATCGCCTGGCGTGCGGGATCAGGATCTTGACCAGGATGCCGTCCTCGCGCTCCTCCTTCTCATAGCTGGTGTTGACGCCCGACTCCTTCATCATCCCCACGGCCTTGTCCACCGTGTTCAGGAACAGGCGAACATCCTTGATCAGGCGGCGCATGGTGCCGGCCGGCTTTTCGGGCGGGTCGGAGAGCAGGCGGTCGATGTACTGTTCGGTGCGGCTGACGTTCCATTGATGTTCGATGATCTGTGCGGTCGCGCGCAGGCGTTCCTGCTCGCCCGGCAGACGCAGGATGGCGCGCGCATGGCGCTCGGACAGGCCGCCGTCGCGGATCATGCGCATATTCTCGGGCGAGAGCTTCAAAAGGCGCAGCTTATTTGCAACCGCGCTCTGGGTCTTGCCAACCTTACGCGCGGCCTCCTCCTGGGTCAGCCCGTAGCGGTCGATGAGCTGGCGGTAGCCTGCGGCCTCCTCGAAAAAGTCTAGGTCGCGGCGCTGGAGGTTTTCGACCAGGGCGATGGCAGAGGAGTCGGCCTCGCTCGCGCTCATGATCAGGCAGGGCACTTCGGACAGGCCGGCGGCCCGCGCCGCCCGCAGCCGCCGCTCGCCCGCGATCAGCTCATAGCCGTCGCCCGTGCGGCGCACGGTCAGCGGGTTGAGCACGCCGTATTGCCGGATGGAATCGGCGAGCTGGCTGATGGCCTCAGGCTCAAAATATTTGCGGGGCTGGTTGGGGTTGCGCGAAATCTGTGTGGTCTTGATGCGCCGCAGCTGGCGCTCATTTCCGGCAAGGTTGAACATCGGTGTCATATGGGAAATAGCCTCCTTTTGTTTGGTGATGCCCCCTATCTACAAGATTATCAGAAAATACCGGCTTGTAAAGAAATTTTGCTCGCACATGCCGCATTTCCGGCGTATTTTTCAGCGGCAATTGGGCGAAAAACGATATTTTCATAAAATTTCGACACAAAATAACAATTTGTATAGAAATACATAAAGTAATAATATGCGGCGATATTTCCCACAGGGCGGCGGCGGGGCGGGGCCATGTTTCACGTGAAACACCGGCCGGGGCGGCCACGCCGGGCCAGAAAATCAGGATGGGCAATTGAAATTTACCCCCTTTGTGATATAATAAGAGAGCATATCAAAAACGGGCGGAGGAGCGCGAAAGTCCGCCTCCGGCCGGGAAAGGGCTACGCCAATGGCTAAAATCGTTGCGCTCATCAACCAGAAGGGCGGCGTGGGCAAGACCACAACCGCCGTCAACCTGGCCTGTGCGCTGACTGAAAAAGGAAAAAAAGTGCTCCTGTGTGACTTCGACCCCCAGGGAAACGCCACCTCGGGCGTGGGGCTGGAGCCGCGCGAGCTGGAGACATCGATCTATGAACTCATTATCGCCGACGACCCGGACGTGCGCGCGGCCATCGTCCACACCGAATGGGTGGACGTGCTGGGCGCAAACGTCGATCTTGCCGGCGCCGAGGTCGACTTGCTCTCGCTGCCCCGCCGCGAATACCGCCTCAAGGATGTCCTGGACCGCGTGCGCGCGGACTACGATTTCATCATCGTGGACTGCCCGCCGTCGCTCGGCATCCTGACGCTCGACTGCCTGTGTGCGGCCGATTCCTTCCTCGTGCCGCTGCAAACCGAGTACTACGCCCTGGAGGGCCTGTCCCAGCTCATGGCGACCGTGCGCTCGGTGCAGCGCAGCTTAAATAAGAAGATCCGCATCGAGGGCATCTTACTGACCATGTACGACGGCCGCACCAACCTGGCGGTCCAGGTCGTTGAGGAGGTCAAAAAGCATTTCGGCGACCGGGTCTATGCCGCGGTCGTGCCGCGCAACGTGCGCCTGTCCGAGGCGCCCAGCCACGGCAAACCCATCACGGCCTATGACCGCTCCTGCCGCGGCGCGGCGGCCTACCTCGCGGTCGCGGAGGAATTTTTGGAAAAGAACCGGTAAGGAGGGAGACCCATGGCAAAAGCAAAGGGCGGCCTGGGGAAGGGCTTCGGCGCCCTGCTGGGCGAGAGCCTGATGGCCGGGGAGGGCGAGGAGAGCGGCGTGTCCACGCTGCCCATGACCCTCATCGAGCCGAACAGTGCCCAGCCGCGCAAGAATTTTGATCCCGAGGCCATGCGCGAGCTGACCCACTCCATCGCCATGCACGGCGTGGTCTCGCCCATCACCGTGCGCCGCGCCGGCGACGGCTATTACCAGATCATCGCGGGCGAGCGCCGCTGGCGCGCCGCGCGCTCGGCCGGCCTGACCGAGATCCCGGCCCTTGTCATCGAGGCCGACGACAAGACGGTCATGGAGCTGGCGCTGATCGAAAACCTGCAGCGCCAGGACTTAAATCCCATCGAGGAGGCGCAGGGATACCACAGCCTGATGGAGGAATACGGCCTGACCCAGGAGCAGGTGGCCGAGCGCGTCGGCAAGTCGCGCCCGGCGGTGGCAAACGCGCTGCGCCTGCTGTCCCTGCCTGCGGAGGCCCAGCAGATGCTGGCCGACGGCACCCTGTCCGCTGGGCACGCCCGCGCGGTGCTGGCCATCAAGGACGAGAGTCTGCGCACCCATGAGGCCCTGGAAAAGATGGCCGGCATGAGCGTGCGCCAGGCCGAGAAGTTTGCAAAGGGCCTGTGCCGCCCGGCCGAAAAGCCCAAGGAGCAGGCGGCGCCCTTCGCGGCCGACTACAGCGCCGACCTGGCAGCCAGGCTGGAAGGGGTGCTCGGCCGCCGCGTGTGCATCGAACACGGCAAGACGTCGGGCACGGTCTCGCTCGAATTTTATGGGGACGAAGACCTGGAGCGTCTGGCCGAGGCCCTGGAAAAATTGTCCGTTTGACGGCAAGGAGGAACATCCATGGAAGAAAACAACAACGCGCCGAACAAGCCGGAGACCGCAGGCGAAAAGCAGCCGGAATCCAAAAAGTTTCTGGTGTTTTATGTCATCGGCCTGTTCTGTGTCGCGCTTGCGCTCATCCTCTTGAGCTATGTCGCGCAGGTGCGCTCGGACCGGCGGCTGAGCGAGCTGACCAACCAGCTCAGCACCCAGACCAGCGCGGCCGAGGGCGCAAACGCCCGCGTGCAGGTCCTGCAGCAGTCGGTTGAAGAGCAGAGCAAGATCCTCGATGATCTCATGCAGCAGACCGGAACCGAAAACACCGAGGACCTGGTCGCGGCGGTCGAGGCGCTTTCCAGCCAGACGGCCGTGCTCTCCGAGCTGCTGACCGCACAGCAGCAGATGGAACAGGGCGACACGACCGGGGCCCAGGCGTGCATAGACAGCCTGATCCAGGACTATGGGCTGGAGCGGCTCAACGGCACCGCGCAGGACGCGCTGTTGACCGGAGAGGCCGCCGCCGTCTTTACCACCCTGTACCAGCAGACCCGCCCGCTCTCGTCCGGCGCGCAGGCGGGCACAGCGCCGTGACAGGAAAAAACAAGCTAGAGCAAATCTTTTTTATACCAATCCTAACCAAGGGGGAAACCATCACATGTTAGACATCCGTTTTGTCCGCGAAAATCCGGACGCTGTCAAGGAAAACATCAAGAAGAAGTTCCAGGACGACAAGCTGCCGCTGGTCGATGAGGTCATCGAGCTCGACGCCAAGCTGCGCGCTGCCATCCAGGAGGCCGACGAGCTGCGCTCCAACCGCAAGAAGCTGTCCAAGCAGGTCGGCGCCCTGATGGGCCAGGCCAAGAAGGACCCGTCTAAGGCCGCCGAGGCCGAGGCCGTCAAGGCGCAGGTCGCCGCACAGGCCGACCGCCTCAAGGAGCTGGAGGCCACCGAGAGCGAGCTGCAGGAGAAGGTCAAGAAGATCATGATGACCATCCCGCAGATGATCGACCCGTCGGTCCCGATCGGCCCGGACGACAGCGCGAACGTTGAGGTTGCACGCTTCGGCGATCCGGTCGTGCCCGACTACGAGATCCCGTATCACACCCAGATCATGGAGAGCTTCGGCGGCATCGACCTTGACAGCGCGGGCCGTGTGGCCGGTAACGGCTTCTACTACCTCATGGGCGATATCGCCCGCCTGCACGAGGCGGTCATCGCCTACGCGCGCGACTTTATGATCGGCAAGGGCTTTACCTACTGCATCCCGCCCTTCATGATCCGCGGCAACGTGGTCACCGGCGTCATGTCCTTCGCGGAGATGGACGCCATGATGTACAAGATCGAGGGTGAGGACCTGTACCTCATCGGCACCTCCGAGCACTCCATGATCGGCAAGTTCATCGACCAGATCCTGCCCGAGTCCAGCCTGCCCCAGACCCTGACCTCGTACTCGCCCTGCTTCCGCAAGGAGAAGGGTGCGCACGGCATCGAGGAGCGCGGCATCTACCGCATCCACCAGTTCGAGAAACAGGAGATGGTCGTCATCTGCCGGCCGGAGGAGTCCATGGACTGGTATGAGAAGATGTGGCGCTACTCGGTCGAGCTGTTCCGCAGCATGGAGATCCCGGTGCGCCAGCTTGAGTGCTGCTCGGGCGACCTGGCTGACCTCAAGGTCAAGTCCTGCGATATCGAGGCATGGAGCCCGCGCCAGAAGAAGTACTTCGAGGTGTGCTCGTGCTCCAACCTGGGCGACGCGCAGGCCCGCCGCCTGAAGATCCGCGTGCGCGGCGAGGACGGCAAGCTGTACCTGGCGCACACGCTCAACAACACGGTCGTTGCGCCCCCGCGCATGCTGATCGCCTTCCTGGAGAACCACCTGCAGGCCGACGGCACGGTCACCATCCCCGAGGTGCTGTGGCCGTACATGGGCGGCACCAAGGTGCTCGTTCCCAAGAACAAGTAAAAAAATCCCGTATCCACGGGCCGAGGAGGGCGCAAGCAGCGCCCTCTTTTTTGTGCTTTGCCGGCCGCAGGAGGATTTTATCGTTCCCTTTTGCCCTGCCGCGTGGTATCATATCTGTGGTACGATTTCAACGAAAAAGGAGGTCTTTTCACCTTGCGCAAGACCCGCAACACCAAGGGCCGCATTGTCGCGGCCGCCTGGCGGCTGTTCTATGAACAGGGCTATGACAACACCACGGTGGATGAGATTATTTTGGAGTCCGGCACCTCCAAGGGCTCCTTTTATCACTATTTCAAGGGCAAGGACGCGCTGCTCAGCTCGCTGTCCTATCTCTTTGACGAAAAATATGAGGCCCTCGCGGCCGAGCTGGACGAGGGCATGGACAGCTTTGACAAGCTCATCTTTTTGAACCAGGAGCTGTTCGCCATGATCGAGAACAGCGTCTCGGTCGACCTGCTGGCCCGGCTGTATTCCTCCCAGCTCATCACCCGCGGTGAAAAGCACCTCTTGGACCGCTCCCGCTTGTACTACCGCCTGCTGCGTCAGATCGTCCAGGACGGCCAGCAAAAAGGCCAGCTGACCGACGAGATGTCGGTCAGCGAGATGGTCAAGATGTACGCCCTGTGTGAGCGCGCCCTCATCTACGACTGGTGCATCTCGGGCGGGGAATACTCGCTGCGCGCCTACGGCGGCCAGATGATGCCGCGCTTTTTGGGCTCAATCCGCAAAAATTCTGAACAGCCCTCCGCATAATCTTCTAAAATCCGTATAGCCAAAGACCCCGAGAATCCCCGGCATTTTCGGGGTATATTTATAACAAAGTATAGAATATAGTCTATACTTTATTCTGCATTGCAGTCTATTTTTTGTCATGTTATAATAAATCAATTGTCACACAATTATTTTTAAGGAAGGGGAAAAACCAACATGACAACTGCACAGATCGGCATTTCGGTCACGATCGTTGTATATCTGATCGCAATGCTGCTCATCGGCATCTGGTGCTCCAAGCGCAACAACGATACCGGTGACTTTTATCTGGGCGGCCGCAAGCTGGGCCCGTTCGTCACGGCCATGAGTGCCGAGGCGTCGGACATGAGCTCGTGGCTGCTGATGGGCCTGCCCGGCCTTGCCTATCTGACCGGCGTGGCTGACGCCGGCTGGACAGCCATCGGCCTTGCTATCGGCACCTACATCAACTGGCTGCTGGTCGCCAAGCGCATCCGCCTGTATACCCAGGTATCGGGCAACTCCATCACCATCCCGGACTTCTTCCAGAACCGCTTCCGCGACAAGAGCGGCATTCTGATGGGGCTGTCGGCCATCGTCATCATCGTATTCTTTATCCCATACACGGCGTCGGGCTTTGCCGCCTGCGGCAAGCTGTTCGCCAGCTTCCTGGGCGTCGATTACTTCTGGGCGATGGTGATCTCGGCCATCGTCATCGTCGGCTACACCGCGACCGGCGGTTTCTTGGCTGCGTCCATGACCGACTTTGTCCAGTCCATCATCATGACCATGGCGCTGCTGCTGGTCCTCGGGTTTGGTATCTACACGGCCGGCGGCGTGGATGCAGTCGCGCAGAACGCGCAGTCGCTGCCCGGCTATCTCAGCATGACGCTGACCCACGACCCGGTGACGGGCACAGCTTCGTCCTACGGTGCGCTCAACAGCTTTTCCATGCTGTGCTGGGGCCTGGGCTATTTTGGAATGCCGCACATCCTGCTGCGCTTCATGGCCATTGAGGATGAGAAGAAGCTCAAGCTGTCCCGCCGCGTGGCCACCTCTTGGGTCATCGTCTCGCTGTTTGTGGCCGTGGCTATCGGCATTGTGGGCCTGGCTATGACCAAGGCAGGCGCGCTCGAGAGCCTGGTCGGCTCGGATTCTGAGACCATCATCGTGCGGATCGCCGACCTGCTCAGCCGGAACGGCATTGTCTGCGCAGTGCTCGCCGGCCTGATCCTGGCGGGTATCCTGGCCTCGACCATGTCCACGGCCGATTCTCAGCTGCTGGCGGCCTCGTCCTCGGTCTCCGAGAATCTGATCCGCGGCGTCCTGGGCAAGCAGATGACCATCAAGCAGAGCATGCTGTGTGCCCGCCTGACCCTGCTGGTCATCTCGGTGCTCGGCATCATCCTGGCCCGTGATCCGGACAGTTCGGTCTTTAACATCGTATCCTTCGCCTGGGCGGGCTTTGGCGCCTCCTTTGGCCCGGTCATCCTGTTCGCGCTGTTCTGGCGGCGTACCAACCGCTATGGCGCGATCGCCGGCATGCTGGTGGGCGGCGTGATGGTCTTTGTCTGGAAGTACCTGATCGCACCCATGGGCGGCCTGCTGGACATCTATGAGCTGATGCCGGCCTTCGTCCTGGCCTGCCTGACCATCTGGATTGTCAGCCTGCTGACGCCCGCACCCGCGCGGGAGATCGTCGAGGAGTTCGACAAGGTCAAGGCGATGGACGCACATCGCTGATCCCTATAGGGACCGAGCAAAAACCGATCGGTCAAAAAAGCGCTGCCCGCGGGCAGCGCTTTTTTTATGCCAGATGGCTCATTTTTTGGACCGGATGCGGCCATACTCTGTAGGGAAGCCAGAAATCTTTGCAGGAGAGAGGGGACCGTGATGGATCTGCATGGGCCCGGCTGGATGGCCGGATGCAGCGCGCTGTCCTGGCAGACGGCAGATGGCTGCCATCTGTGGGGGCGCAATTTTGATTTCAACCGCCTAGCGGAGGGAACGGCCGTGACCTTTGTGCCGCGCGGCACGGCGTTCTATACCTGTGGCACGGCGCGCGAGGGCGACCTGGTCGAGAGCACACGGCAGCAGGCCCGCTATGCCTGCCTTGGAGTGGGGACCTGTCTGTTGCAGTCCACGCCCGCCCTGTACGAGGGCGTCAATGAAAAGGGACTGATGGGCGGGCAGCTGTATTTCCGGGAATTTGCCAGCTTCCCGGACAAGGCCCAGGCGGGCACGCTGCCCTTGCAGCCGCCCCTAGCGGTAACCTATCTGTTGGCCACCTGTGCGACCGTCCAGGAGGCGGCCGATGCCCTGCGCCAGCGGGTGACACTGATCTCCCGGCCAATTTTAGGCGCAGCGCCCACGCTGCACTGGAGCTTTTCCGACCGCACAGGGGAGACGCTGATTGTCGAGTCGGATGCGGACGGGCTGCATCTCTACCGGGACACGATCGGCGTGCTGACCAACAGCCCGCCATATCCCTGGCATCGGCAGCACCTTGCATGCTACGCGCACATCCGCGACCTGGACTATGACGCCCTGCACCTGTGCGGCGACGTGCTGCCCCAGAGTTTTTCGGGCAGCGGCGCGGCCGGCTTGCCCGGCGATTGGTCGTCGCCCGCCCGCTTTGTGCGGCTGGCCTTTCTCAAGCACTATGCCGTCCCAGGCGGCGAGGAAGGGGAAGGGGTGGCGCGGCTGTTCCGCCTGCTGGGGGCGGCGGCCTTCCCACTCGGCATAGTGCGCGTGAGCCAGCCGGGCACACCGGCAGAATATGACACGCGGGTGCTGCCCTACGACTACACGGCCTACACGGCCGTGCTGTGCGCGGAGTCGGGCAGGCTGTACTGGACGACGTATCACGATCCGGCCATCCGCACGCTGGCGCTGGCACAGCTCGCGGCCGGCCGGGATATCCGGCAGTTTGCGCTGGCCGACCGGCCGCACTTTTTGCCGGCCGGGCCATAAGGCGTCCGGCAGGAAGACAGGAAAAGGCGCGGCCAATGGCCGCGCCTTTTCAATTTAATACGACTGAGGTCTGGGGTGTTAGGCCTGCTCGGGCGCCGGGCCCATGTCGAGCTTGGGCTGTTCCAGCAGCTTCATAAACTCGTCGCCCGTGATGGTCTCGTGGTCGTATAGGTATTTGGACAGGGCGTGCAGCTTGTCCATGTTTTCGCTGAGCAGCGCCTTGGCCTTGTCGTACTGCCGGCGCACGAGATCGACCACCATGCGGTCGATCTCGGCCGCAGTCTGGTCGGCGCAGGCCATGGAGGCGTCGCCGCCCAGGTAGGCGTTTTGGATCTGCTCGAAGGCGACCATGCCGAATGTATCGCTCATGCCAAACCGGGAGATATACGCACGGGCCAGGCGGGTGGCCTGCTCGATGTCGTTGGATGCGCCCGTGGTGATCGAGTGCAGGGCCAGCTCCTCGGCGACGCGACCGCCGGTTAGTGTTGCGATCTTGTTTTCCAGCTCCTCGCGGCTCATCAGGTTGTGCTCCTCCTGGTCGACCTGCATGGTATAGCCCAGCGCGCCCGAGGTGCGCGGGATGATGGTGATCTTGGTGACCGGGGCCGAGTGGCTCTGGAGCGCCGCGACCAGGGCGTGGCCGATCTCGTGATAGGAGACGATGAGCTTTTCCTTGTTCGAGAGGATCTTGTTCTTTTTCTGGTAGCCGGCGATGACGACCTCGACGCTCTCCTCCAGGTCGGACTGGCACACCTTATCGCGGCCGGCGCGCACCGCGCGCAGCGCGGCCTCGTTGACCATGTTGGCCAGCTCCGCGCCCGACGCGCCGGCGGCCATGCGGGCGATTGCGCTGAAGTCCAGGCCGGGCTCGCACTTGACCTTCTTGGCATGCACGCGCAGGATAGCCTCGCGGCCGATGAGGTCGGGCAGCTCGACGGGTACGCGGCGGTCAAAGCGGCCGGGGCGCAGCAGCGCCGGGTCGAGCGACTCGGGCCGGTTGGTCGCGGCCAGGATGACCACGCCCTTGCTGCCGTCAAAGCCGTCCATCTCG
>DWWZ01000051.1 GCA_019119435.1 Candidatus Butyricicoccus avicola | reverse complement strand
CAGAATTATTATAAAAATTTTATAACCGATTTCGCTTATGATAACTTAACTTTTTTTGTGGACGATCCTACAAAGCTAAATGAGATCATAGACAGAGTGAAACAACTTGATGTAGAAGGTATTGATTTTTTTGACTTATCACGGGATGATACCATGTATAAGTCGACCGTTGAACCGTTAAATTCCATTCGCAATCTGATTACAGGCATGATGGTCGCCCTTGCCGCGGGCTGTGTCATTGTGCTTCTGATCGTGTTCACGCTGTGGGTGCGTGACCGCCGCAGGGAGATCGCCATTTACATCTCGATGGGCCTGGAGAAGGCGTCCATCGTGGGGCAGTTGCTGCTCGAGGCCGTGATCATCACCGCCATCGCCTTTGCAGTTGCTTTTCCCATCAGCCAGCCGCTCACCGATTTTGCGGGCAATACCATGCTGGCGTCCTCGATCGAGGCCGCTCAGCCCGACGACACGCCCAAGGAGTATTCGCTGGATGAACTTCATCAAGCTGCGCTGAATGGACGTATGGACGAACTGTTCAGCTATGAGACCAGCACGTACAGCGGCCCGGAGCAGATCGACTTCTCGCTCGGCGCGCCCGAGCTGGCCGCCCTCGCTGCGCTCGAGCTGCTCATCATCGCCGGAGCCATCTGCAAGGGCAGCATGTTCCTCTTCCGCATGGCCCCCAAACAGATTTTGACCGATCTGCGGTAGAGCGCCAAAAGTACCGATGTTTTCCAAAGAAAAACCAATATGTTACAACAAAATTTGAAACCATGTAAGGGGGATATATGATGAAAGTGACAAGAGAACAGCTAAAGGCCTGGATGAAAGAATGCATCGCACAGTATACCCGGGCAACCGTGGACAACGACGACCGTCATCTGTTTTGCAGCGAATATCACATTTTGATGGCGGATTTCTTGTATGTGTTCCGCGCCCTCGAAGAAAAGTTGGGCGTGCCGGTGGCCAAGGTGCTGGAGCAGCGGGACTACACCGTGTTCACGGTCAACAACCTGGCGGATGCGATTGCCGAAGACTACCCGGAAATCATGCAGTAAAGTAACTTTTTAGGGAGGCAGCGATGGCCAGAATCGCGGTAATCGATGACGCAATTCATGATCGGCTGCTGCCGCAGCCTGTGGCCGAGCGGTATTGCCTGCGGGACGGCGTATTTGATCGCGCCGGTCCTTGCGGCGAGACCGGCCTGTCACACGGTACCCTGGTGGCAAGCGTCCTGGCGCAGTATGCCCAGGCGTACGAGCTGATCAGCGTGCAGATTGTCGGCAATTGGTTTGAGACCCGGCGATGCCCGTCCGGCCGCCTGTGTCAGGCGCTGGACTTCTGCGCGGAGATCGGCTGCGATGTCGTCAATGTCTCGCTGGGGAGCAAGCGCCTGTCCGGGGGCCGCGGCATGGCCCCCGCCATTCGCCGCCTGGCGCGTGCAGGCATTCCGGTTATTGCGGCGTGCAGCAACACCTTTCACCGCACGGTGCCCGCCGCCCAGCCGGGCGTGCTCGGCGTAGTTTGCGATCCAGCGCAGCACTTAGCGCCGGGCACATACGCCTGTGTGCAAAACCCGTACCTCGGCACAGGGTACATCGCAAACTATGAATTGACCTTGCCTGGGCTTGCGGACGCGCACCGGAGCAATAGCTTGGCGGCGGCCGTCCTCACGGCCCGGGTCAATAACCTGCTCGGGTGTTCCGGCGCGTCCCGTGATGGCCTTGCGGCGGCGCTGTGCGCCGGGGCAGCGGTATACAGCTCGCCCGCCGCCACCCCGGCCGGGGTGGACTGCGCCAGCGTACCAGTCGTGTACCTAGCAGGCGTGCTGCACGATCAGCCCGAAGAACAGATTGCGCTCCTGGATTTGTTTTGTGATTCGGGATATGAGGTGCTTGGTGTATCCGACCGGCGCCTGTCACAGGACGCGCGCTTCCTGGATCGCGCCGCGGTCGGACACGGTCCGGCCCGGGAGATGCAGCAAAGGCTGTGCGCTTGTGCAAAAGTTGATCTAATCCTTGTCTTTGCACCGTTTGACTGGTTTTCTGCGCTGGATTGGGACGGTTTTGACGCTGATGCGGCGGCGATTGTGTCCGCCGCAGACGCCAGTAATGCCATACCGATGGGATTTGCTCGGCAGCAGTATGCGGTCAGCCGGCGCAGCGATGCTCAATTTTTATATCATTATCTGCTCAGAGTTCTGTAGCTGCCCTTGCAGGAGCGCAGTCATGTTTATAAAAAAGTGGTCGAGAACCTGCAAGAAAATCTTGAAACAGTGTAGCGGGTGAGATATGATGAAAGTAACAAGAAGGGCATGTGTGGCGCGCCGCCATGCCGCACCGCTCACAGAAGAGAGAATAACCCTGGATTCCAGCTAATTTAGCGTTTTCTGCGTTATTATTCAGGAGCGGTGATCCATGAATAACCCATTTGTACACATAACTGTCGGATAAACAGTCGGAAATCCTGCAAATGAATAAAAAATCTGCGCTGTACAGCTGCTACAATCAAACCCTGACCCGCCTGCTGGACAGTTTGGTGCAGTGCGCGCTGTACATATACGGCGGTTTT
>DWWZ01000005.1 GCA_019119435.1 Candidatus Butyricicoccus avicola | reverse complement strand
GAATCCTGATGGGTCAGGTAGATGGTGCCCGCACCGACCGTCGGATCATCAGAAACTGCACGCGCATAGCTATGGGTGTGGCCCGCCAGCATCATATCCACATGGCCTTCCTCGGCGACCGATGCGATATGCATTTTGGTATAAGGATCGGAAATCGGGTGATGCATCACCAGGATCCGGAATTCCTTGTCCTGATTTTGGGCCAGGTCATCCTTCAGCCACTGGACCGACTGCTCGATCTTCTGTGCGGTCGCGGCATCCATCTGCCCGCCTGAAGTCTCGGCGTTCATCTGGAACAGCGCCCACGGATTGCTGTCCATCAGGTCAAAGTGTACGTCCCCATAGTCAAATGAAATGTTGCCCTCGACGACAGAGCCATATTCCTCGGTCTGGGTATCGATAACGTACATGTCAAAATAATCGCTGAAATCATGGTTGCCGCAGGCGTAAACCACCGGGTAATTGTGGATAAACTCGCCGCTGTTGAACCAGAACGCATACTGTTCCTTCTGCGTGCCGGTACCTTCCACCATGTCGCCGCCATGGATGATAAAGGCCGGGTCATACGCCGCGACGGCTGCGTCAAAGGTGCTCTTGGTGTCAAACTTATGGGTGTCGGTAATCGAAATATAGCGGATCTCGGTCGGGTTCTCCTCCAATGTACGGAAAGTACCCCGGCTGACTTCACCATCCGCCAGCGCCACTTCATAATAATAGCGGGTGCCCGGCGTCAGGTCAGAAAATTTGTAGCGGAAAATGTTGGTCTGCGCCCCGCCATAGTCGGGCGCTTCCGGGTCACGTTCGACCGTAACAGCCTCCCCCAATGTGTCGGCATCTGTGCCGAACCGTATGGTCGTCGGTTCGCTGCCCGATGTCTCCCATACGGCGACCATGCTGGTCGTCTTGGGGGCAAGCAAATATGGCCCTATGACAAAGCCGGAGCTCGTCGTCGTGTCTGCTGCAAAAGCTGCCGGAATCATGGTCAAAACCATGGCAACGGTCAGCAATAGACTGAGCAGACGTTTGAGGTGCTGATTGCGTGCTCTCATTTGTAATCTCATCCCTTCTCTTAATAAGTTTCAGTGCGCACTTATTTGTATAATTATAATAGTCTCTCCCTATGATAGCAAGGGGCATATTGTGCAAACTTCCAAATTTTTGTATCAGGAAACAATAAAATTGTGCATTTTGTAATGAGGAAAACCTTTTCATTTTTACTTTCCTGCATGTTTTCCCGGTGATTCTGTTCCATTTTTTGCATCTTGCCTTGCCGGACTCGCAAAGTACACAAAAAAAATTGGCGCTCATTTCCGGTGTAAACTCGCCGCGGGCTCCGGGCTGCTTGGCCGTGAAAAAATGCACAAAAAAAGCGAGCTTTCGGATTGCTCCGAAGCTCGCTTCATGCATATTTGTCTTATTTTTACGGGGATCTCAGACTTACTTCGCCATCGCTGCAACTTCTGCTGCGAAGTCGTCCTGCTTCTTCTCGATGCCCTCGCCGCGCTCGTAGCGGACACACTTGATCAGCTTGATCTCGCCGCCCAGCTCCTTGGCAACGGCCGCGATATGCTGCTCAACAGAGACCTTGTTCTCCTTGACGAAGGCCTGCTGCAGCAGGCAGTTCTCCTCGTAGTACTTGCCGATACGGCCCTCGACCATCTTGTGGATGATCTGCTCCGGCTTCGGCTTTGCTGCGGTCTTGTTCTCCTCGAGTGCCTGGGCCAGCAGGATCTCCTTCTCCTTGGCCAGGGTAGCCTCATCGACCTCAGACTTGTCCATGAAGGACGGGTTCATCGCAGCGGCCTGCATGCCGATGTCCTTGCCCAGCTCCTTTACGGTCGCGTTGTCCTTCAGGTTGTCCGAAACCTGCAGCGCAACCAGGGTGCCGATGACGCCGCCCATGTGGTTGTAAGCAACGTTGACAGTAGAGTTGTCGAAACGCTCAAAACGGCGGATCTGGATGTTCTCGCCGATGGTCAGGACCTTCTCCTGCAGGGCGGTCTCAACGGTCAGCTCGCCCATCTTGCAAGCCTTGAGCGCGTCCACGTCAGCCGGGTTCTCCTTGATGATCACGTCGGCAACCTCGTTTACAAACGCCTGGAAATCTGCGTTCTTCGCAACGAAGTCGGTCTCTGCATTGACCTCAACGATGGCAGCGACGCCGCAGGTGTCGCAGACCTTTGCGCAGATCATACCCTCGGCGGCAATGCGGCCAGCCTTCTTGGCGGCCTTTGCCAGGCCCTTCTCGCGCAGCAGCTCGATCGCCTTGTCGAAGTCGCCGTCCGCCTCGGTCAGCGCCTTCTTGCACTCCATCATGCCTACGCTGGTCATTTCGCGCAGCTTCTTTACGTCAGCAGCAGTAAAAGCCATTTTTCAGTTCCTCCAAAATTTGTTAAATTTCAGTGCATAAAAAACGCAGGGTGCGACTGACCGGCGCGCCGGGGGCGTCGCGCCCTGCGAGAAAAACTTCAGAATTCGGATTTTTATGCCGGGGCGTCTGCCTTACTCCGCAGCAGCCTCTTCCTTCTCCTCTGCGGCAACTTCGAGCTGCTCGCCCTGCTTGCCCTCCAGGACTGCGTTTGCCATAGTCTGGGAGATGAGCTTGATGGCGCGGATTGCGTCGTCGTTACCCGGGATGACGTAGTCGATCTCGTCCGGATCGCAGTTGGTATCTACGATTGCGACAACCGGGATGCCCAGCTTTCTCGCCTCAGCGATCGCGTTCTTCTCCTTGCGCGGATCGACAACGAACATAGCGCCCGGCAGCTTCTTCATTTCCTTGACGCCGCCCAGGTACTTCTCGAGCTTTGCGATCTCGAGCTGGAGCTTGATGACTTCCTTCTTGGGGAGCAGGTCAAAGGTGCCGTCTTCCTGCATCTTCTTGAGCTGGTTGAGACGGTTGATGCGGGTGCGCATGGTCTTGAAGTTGGTCAGCATGCCGCCCAGCCAACGTGCGTTGACATAGAACTGGCCGCAGCGCTCAGCCTCTTCCTTGATTGCGTCCTGCGCCTGCTTCTTGGTGCCGACGAACAGGATGGACTCGCCAGCAGCGGCGGTGTCGCGAACGAAGAAGTAAGCTTCCTCCAGCTTCTTGACCGTCTTCTGCAGGTCGATGATGTAGATGCCGTTACGCTCGGTGAAGATGTAAGCTGCCATCTTCGGGTTCCAGCGGCGGGTCTGATGGCCGAAATGTACGCCGGCCTCCAGCAGCTGCTTCATAGAAATTACTGCCATTTTTAGTTTCCTCCTTGGTTTTTCCTCCATCCCGTTTCATCTGACAGGCGGCAACCGCTCCAGGAGCGGCCACCCGCCGCGTGCATCGCGGGATGTGTGTACTCGTACTTTCATATACTACCACACCAGGCAGGGCTTTGTCAAAGGAAATTTTATATTTTTCCAGATTTTTTACGAGGAAAAGCGTTTTTTGGAGCGCCGGCAGGGGCTGGGCGCCGTATAGCGGACAAATATGATGTCCTCCCCGATCTTTTCCACCGCGCTCCATGGGATGACCGCATCGCTCCCGCGGCCCAGCAGGCCGAGCACGCCGCCAGCCTCGGGCACAATGAGCGCTGTGATCTGTCCGCATGTGGGGTCGAACTGCAAGTCATTTACAAAACCCATCCGCGCGCCGTCGCACAAATTAATGACTTCCCGGCAGCGCAGGTCGCTGAGAGTCGTCCATTGTTCCTGTCCTTCCCGCATTCAGCCGTCCTCCCCGGGCAAAGCCCGCTCAAAGAATGTCGTGGTCGAAAGGCCGCTCGGCCGGTTATAGCGTCCCAACAGGTACAGGCTTTCCGGATCGCCGCGCAGCACTTGGTTCGGCCGTTCCTCACAGCTTAAGGTGCACCGGAACCCCATCCCCTGCAAGATCTGCTCGGTCTCCTCGCTGTACGCCCCATAGGGATAGGCATAACACACCGGCGGCGTCACACCCGCTCCAGCCAGCAGCCGCTGTACCTTTTGGGTATCTTGGGTCAAAAGCGCCTCGTACGCTGCCTGGCCCTCTCCCCACTTTTTGAGGCACCCTTTTCTTCCCGCGTTATCATGCAGGGCATAGGAATGGCTGCCGATCTCAAACACGCCGCTCTCCTGCATTTCAGCCAGGCGTCCGGCCGACAGATAGGACCAATAGGCGTTTTCCTGTCCGCTTTCTGTGTACAGGGCGGTCTGCTCGCCAATGACCGAGACGACAGCCTGCATGCCACGCTCCTGCAGGAGCGGATAGGCGTAGAGATAGTTGTTGTAAAAGCCGTCATCGAAGGTGATGAGCACGGGCTTTTCCGGCAATTCCCCCACGCCATCCACATAATCGATGAGCATTTGGACGGTCACCGTCTCATATCCATGGTGCGTCAGATAGTCCAGGTCTGCTTCCAGGGCCGCCGGGCTTAATACATAAGGCCCCGCCCGCGCTTCGTCCTTGAGAATACTGTGATACATGATAACGGGCAGGTCGACAGCGCCCGCCGCAGCGGCAGCCGCCACACGCTCGTCCGCCCGATGTACATTCCACGCACAGATGACGCCGAGCACCGCGATGGTCGCCGCCATCTGACACAATAGCTTGCCCATTCCGGTATGTTCCATTCCCGCACCTCCTTGCAGCTTCACTCTATGCGGGATGGCGCAAAAAAAGAAGCGAGAGCGCCGCCCATGGGGCAGCACCTTCGCTCCTCTTTTCCAAAGGCCGGTCGTTTCTCCGGCATGATTTCCACTGGCTTTTATGCGGGATCGGCCGCATCCCTGCGATACTTGGCCGCACCGTCGCGGTACAGATTGCCGCCCACACTGTCCATGGCCACAATCGCCGTAAAGCCTTCCACGGTCAGGCGCTTGACCGACTCACAGCCCAAGTCCTCGTAGGCAATGACCTCCAGGCCCTTAACGCTCTCGGCCTTGACCGCGCCCGCGCCGCCGATTGCAACCATATATACGCCGCCGTTGCGCGCCATCGCGTCCACAACCGCCTGCGAGCGCACGCCCTTACCGATCATGCAGGTCAGCCCTGCGTCCAACAGGCGCGGCGCATACGGGTCCATGCGCCCAGAGGTCGTTGGGCCGACCGATCCAATAACCTGGCCGGGCTTTTCCGGCGTCGGGCCCGCATAGTAGATGGCTGCGCCATTGAGGTCAAAGGGCAGCGGCTCGCCGGCGTCCATCGCCTGCACAATGCGCTTGTGCGCCGCGTCCCGCGCGGTGTACAGCGTACCGGTCAGAGTCACCGTATCGCCCGCGCGCAGTTTGGGCGCAAAGGCCTTCAGGTCTTCGGTATGTAAATCATAATGTGCCATAGTGCTCCTCCATTACTTGTTCCCGCGCAGAGCGCCCAAAAGCTGCGCTAGCGTCGGCTTCTCCCGCCCCTGGCAGGCGGGCTTGTGTTTTTCCACCGGCTGAGCCGGATGTTCCGCCGGCTTTGCCGGCGTCTCGTGCGGTTTGGGCACAGGCGGATCCTGCTCTGCCGGCGTCTCTATGGCGTGGGAGAGCCGTCCGCGCAGGCCGGTCATGATCTCATCAAACTGCGCCAGCGCCTCGGCCGCCTGGCTATCCGCGTGCGCCCGCTCGCGCTCCGCCGCCGCAATGGCCTGCCGGTAGGCTTCCTTGGTGTTCTCAATGGCCGAGATCAGGCGTTCGGCCATCTGCTCGGCCTCCTCGACCAGCGAGCAGGCATCCTGTTCGGCGCGCTGCTGGATCTCCTCCGCCCGTCCGTGGGCGCACAGCTCAATCTCGGCCAGCCGCGCCCGCGCCTCGTCGTACTCGGCGCACTTGGAGAGAAGCGAGGCGTTGTCTGCACGCACGCTGTCCAGCGCTTTCTGCATCTCGTCCATCTGCTCCCGCAAAGCAGTGAGCTCCTTTTGGGCCTGGTCGGCCTGCTCCTGCGCTGCACGGACTTTGGCCTTGAGCGACGTGATGGTCTGGTCTTTGGCCTGCTCTTCGGCCAAGATGCGGTCCCGGTCGGCGATCAGCGCCTGGGCAGCGCGGTCGGCGTCCTCCTTTTCCTGGGCAAGGCGCGCACGCTCCTCCTCGGCCTGCTGTAATTTTTCTTCAAGCGCATTCCTGCGGTCTGCTTCGTCCTCAATGAAATCAAGCACGTCCTCCCGGCGGAACCCAAAAGGCGCCGTGCGGAAGCCCATTTCCGATTGGCTCATAATCTATCCTTCTCCGCGTATCTGGTCTGTTTGGTTTTTCCTTATTATAACAAAATCAGCCTATAAACTCAACTTAAATCTGTCCCTTCCTGAAATTTCCTAAAAATTCGCGGCAAAAAATCAAGCCGGCTGCTTGCAATCGCTCCAATATCATGCTAAACTGTAAAAGTATTACTACCTTAATTTTGAAAGCAGGGAAAAATATATGCTGACTGTCAATGACTTTCAGGAGGCGGCGGCCCGTCTGAAGAACGTCATCCACACGATCCCGCTGAGCACTTCGTGTACGTTCTCCCAGATGACCGGCGCAGATGTATATCTCAAGTATGAAAACCAGCAAAAGACCGGTTCCTTTAAGGTGCGCGGCGCCTACAACAAGATCATGAAGCGCTATATGGAGGGCAACCTCAAGGCCGTGGTCGCCACGTCTGCGGGCAACCACGCACAGGGCGTGGCCTTTGCGGCCGCCTCGGTCGGCGTGCCGGCAACCATCGTCATGCCGCGCTCGGCGCCGATCGCCAAGGTTGCGGCCACTGAGGGCTATGGCGCAAAGGTCGTGCTGCATGGCTCTGTCTATGACGAGACCGTCCGCAAGGCCGAGGAAATCATCGAGAAGACCGGCGCCGAGCTTATCCATCCCTTTAACGACGAAGACGTGATGGCCGGCCAGGGTACCATCGGCCTCGAGATCCTGAGCGACCTGCCCACGGTCGATATGATTTTTGTCCCGGCGGGCGGCGGCGGCCTGATTTCTGGCATCGCTTCCTGCGTCAAGCAGATCAATCCGCGCATCCTAGTCATCGGCGTACAGGCCGAGGGGGCGTCCGCCATCGTCAATTCCTTCCACCAGGACGCCATCCGTCCCACTGAAACTGCCCACACTATCGCCGACGGCATCGCGGTCAAGGAGCCGGGGGACCTGACCATGCAGTATATCAATCAGTATGTCGATCAGATGGTGACGGTATCTGACGCCGAGATTGCGGCGACCATCCTGCTGCTGCTCGAGCGCACCAAGCAGGTCGTTGAGCCCGCAGGCGCAGCATCGCTCGCGGCCGTGCTCAACCACAAGGTCGATATCCAGGGCAAGAAGGTAGTCTGTGTCCTGTCCGGTGGCAACATCGACGTGTCCTTTATCCACAAGATCGTTGAAAAGGGCCTTGTCACCCGCCATCGCCATATCAAGTTCTCGACCGTCATGCCCGATGTACCCGGCTCGCTCGAGCGCTTTGCGCACATCGTGGCCGAGCAGAACGCCAACGTCATCCTCTTTAACCATGACCGTGTGGCGGCCGACCTCGACATCGATGAAGCCATCATCGAGGTCGTCTGTGAGGTCAGCGGCGACGAGCACGCCAAGCGCCTGCTCACCGCGCTCAAAAAAGGCGGCTACGAAATTTTCAGCAAGAAGCAGGGCGGCTACGAACTGTTCAGCCACAAAAATTAAGCCTTCTCCTCCTAACAAAAGAGGGATGCACCGCATATCGGCGCATCCCTCTTTTTTATTTGGCAGCGTTGCCGTCCGCCGCGTCTTTCACGGCATTGCCGGCATCTTTCATGGCGTCCCCGGCGCCATCTGCCGCGTCGCCCACCAGATCGCCGGTATCGTCGGCCATATCCTTCATATCTTCGGTCACCGAACCGTCGCCCGCCGTGCCGTCATCCTTTTGGGTGCCCGTCTGCCCGGCCGGCGCGTTTGGCAGGTCGTCCGTGTCCTGATTCTGCGCCGCGTTGTCCTGCGTTGCCTGGTCGCTTGCCGATTGGTCCTTGTCCTGTGTCTCGACGCTGTTATCGCGCATACCGCAGCCAGAAAACGTCGCGAGCATACACAGCAGAAGCACAGAAGATAACATTCGTTTCATGTGGCTTCAACTCCTTCCTTTTTGCGCTAGTATATGCCACAGCATTGCGCGCTAAACAGCAGTCGCGGCTGACAAATTTTGTTAAAATCACAGGTGCAGCTTGTCCAAATGACCCAGGACGACCGCGCTGACCATGCCAGTCACAAGGCCGGTCGGCAGGGCGAGCACCAGCAGGAAGGGCAAGTATCCGGCAACGTCCCAGGTGCCAAGCACGATGACCGCAGCCACGATCTGTCCGATATTGTGCGCCGCAGCCCCCGCCACCGAGATGCCGGGCATTGAAAAACACCGGCCGAGCCCGGGCAGGAGCAGCCTCATCAGTACCATGGCCAGCAGGCCGCCAAACAGCGAAAATAGGAAGGCAGTCACGCTGCCCATAAACACCGAGGCCAGCGTGACGCGCACCACAACGATCCAGAGGGTATCCCACAGGCGCAGCCGCGTCAAGGCGAATACAGTCACAACATTAGCCAGTCCCAGCTTGAGGCCGGGGACCGGGACAACCGCTTGCAGTGGGAACATCCCCTCGACCAGCGACAGCACGAGCGCCACCGCAACCAGCAGGCCGCACAGCGCGACCCGTTTGCTTGTCTTCATCTTGTCGCGCCCCCTCTCAGCCCGCGATCGCATCGACTTGGGCATCCGCGCCGATCAGCCGCACGACCACCCGCGTCGGCAGGCAGACCGCCATCTGCCCGGCCCGGGTCAGGGTCCCGGTGCGCACGCAGACCTGATCCGGGCAGTTGGACTGGGCAAAGCGCACGCTTTCCCCATCGATCTCAATGACGTTCGTCAGGTCGCCGCTGGTGAGCGTGATGGTCTCCTGATACTCTGGGTCCAGACGCACGGTCTTGACCACGGTATCGCCCTGCTTGATCTCGCAGACGAGCTGGCCGGACGGCTGAAACAGGAAGGGCACGGCCGCAAGCCCGGCCAGGCACAGCACAGCCGCGCAGATGACCAGATCCCCCCAGCGCAGGCGCAGTTTACCGTGCATCGGTATACCCCGCCTCTGCGCCGCAGAAATCGTACTGTGGCAAAACCGTTTCGGTCGGAATGATCTGCTTATCGGCTGTGATGAATACCGCCTTAATGTCATGCTCCTTGCAGAATTCCAGGCCCTGTTCCAGGCCCATGACAAACAGGCCGGTCGTCATGGCGTCGGCCTTGGCCGAGTCCGCATCCACGACCGTGACGCTGCGCAGACCGTTATCGGCCGGATACCCGGTCTTTGGGTCAAAAATATGGTGATACCGCTTGCCATCCTCGATGAAGTAGCGCTCATAATCGCCCGATGTGACGACCGACTCGTCGGTAATCGAGATGGTCGCGACCGAGTTCGCGCTCGCATCCGGGTCGGCGATGCCAATCAGCCAATCTCCCGTATCGCTGTTTGGGTTTTCTCCAACGCCGTAGATATTTCCGCCGAGCTGGGCCAGCACATGCAGGGTATCGCCCGCAACGCGGCAGATTTCCGCCGTATCGTTAGCCGCCCATCCCTTCCCGATGCCGCCAAGGTCGACCTGTGCGCCGTTTGTGAGCTGGATGGTGTCATTGCCCAGCAGATGGATGTTCTGCCAGCCGACCTTTTGCAGGGCCGCATCGATCTCGGCCTGCCCGGGCACATGCGGGTCTTCCGTCCCGATGCCCCACAGGTCGCTGAGCGGCGCGGTCGTTGGGTCGTATGCCCCGCCGGTCAGCTCCGCATAGGAGACCGCCGTCTCAATGGCCTCGTACAGCTCGTGCGCCACGGTCACCGGCGCGCCGCCCGCCGCATTGAGGCGGGACAGGTCGCTCTCCTCCCGCTGCCGGGACATGAGCTGGTCGAGCGCATTGATCTGGCGCTCGATCTCGACGCGGGTCTGCTCCGCCGTGTCCTCGCTCGTGTCATACGCGGTCACGGTCATGAACGTATCCATCGCGTAAAAATCCGACCGGCTGGACGCGAGCCTGCAGCCGGACAGCAGCAGGAGCACAGCGCCAGCCACGCCCGCTGCAAGAGTATGTCTCATGGTCAAAGTCCTCCGTGTTTTTTGCTTACATGCTTTAGTATAACACAACCCTATATAAAAGGCCAACAAAAGCCCCAAATCCCGCCAAAAACAAGCGGACCTGCCGCTTTGTGCCGGCAGGTCCGCAAATATTTTTTGGCAGGGCCGATCGGGCCACCTTATACGTAGAACAGGATATCGCTGTAAGTCGGGAAGGGCCAGTAGTCCTTGGCAACCAGGTTCTCCAGCTCATCGGCCAAGCCGCGCGCTGCCTGCATAGCCGGCAGCACCTCGTCGCGATAATAACGCGACAAGCGGCGCGCGCCGCGGCCGCCCGGCGCTGCGGCAAACTCCTCGGTCAGCACGCTGTTCGCAGCATTGACCTTGTCAGCCAGCACGCCCTGTGCCGCGGCAAGCTGTGCCGTCTTTTCGGTGATCTTTGCCACGAGCTCGGCCTCGCACGGCGCGTCTACGCCGATCTGCTTTTTGATCATAACGCCCTCGGCGAGGTCTTTGGAGAACTTGGCACAGGCCGGCAGGATGAGCTTGCGCAGCATATCCAGCATGGTCAGCGCCTCAATGCGGATGGTCTTAGAGTACTCTTCCAGCAGGATCTCCTCGCGGGAACCGACCTCGACCGGCGTATAGACGCCATGGCGGGTGAACAGCTGTAAGTTTTTCTTATCCGTATAATGCGGCAGGGCATCCGGAGTGGAGGCCAGGTTATACAGGCCGCGCTTTTTTGCCTCGGCAATCCAGGCGTCGTCATAGCCATTGCCGTTGAAGATAATACGCTTGTGCGCCTTGATCTCGCGGACGATCAACTCGGACAGAGCCTGCTCAAAGTTCTCGACACCCTCCAGCTCGTCGGCAAACTGGCGCAGCGATTCGGCGACTGCGGTATTGAGGATGGTATTGGTGCAGGCCACATTGAAGGTCGAGCCCGGCATGCGGAACTCAAACTTGTTGCCCGTAAAGGCGAAGGGCGAGGTACGGTTGCGGTCCGAGGTGTCCTTTGGGATGTTGGGCAGGGCGGTAACGCCGATGTCCATGCTGGTCCGATGGGTCGCATGGTAGGTCTTGCCCGACACCAGCGCGTCCACGACCGCGCCAAGCTCGTCGCCGATGTACATGGAGACGATCGCCGGCGGGGCCTCGTTCGCGCCCAGGCGATGGTCATTGCCCGCGCTGGCCGCAGACAGGCGCAGCAGGTCCTGGTAGTCGTCAACTGCCTTGATGACAGCGGTCAAAAACAGCAGAAACTGTGCGTTGGAGGACGGCGTCTTGCCCGGCTCCAGCAGGTTCTCGCCGCGGTCGGTCGAGATCGACCAGTTGTTGTGCTTGCCCGAGCCGTTGATGCCCTCGAACGGCTTTTCATGCAGCAGGCACACGAAGCCGTGACGGTTGGCCACCCGCTTCATCACTTCCATCGTCAGCTGGTTGTGATCGACTGCAATGTTCGTGGTCTCGAAGATGGGCGCCATCTCGTGCTGGCAGGGCGCGACCTCGTTGTGCTCGGTCTTGGCATAGATACCAAGCTTCCACAGTTCCTCGTCAAGCTCGGCCATGAACGCCTTGACGCGCGGGCGGATGGAGCCGAAGTAGTGATCGTCCATCTCCTGCCCCTTGGGCGCGGGCGCGCCGAACAGCGTGCGGCCGGTCAGAATGAGGTCGGGGCGCTTGGCGTAATCGGTCTTATTGATAAGGAAATACTCCTGCTCCGGGCCAACCGTCGTGGTCACGCGCTTGCAGTCCTTGCCGAACAGCTTGAGCACACGACAGGCCTGCTTTGAAATGGCATCCATCGAGCGCAGGAGCGGGGTCTTTTTGTCGAGCACTTGGCCGGTGTACGAACAGAAAGCGGTAGGGATGCACAGCGTGTGGTCCTTGATGAAGGCGTAGGAGGTCGGGTCCCAGGCAGTGTAGCCGCGGGCCTCAAAGGTCGCGCGCAGGCCGCCCGACGGGAAAGACGATGCGTCCGGCTCACCCTTGATGAGCTCCTTGCCCGAAAATTCCATGATAACCGCGCCCTCGGCGCCCGGCGTGATAAAGGAGTCGTGCTTTTCGGCCGTGATGCCGGTCATGGGCTGGAACCAGTGCGTGTAGTGGGTCGCGCCCTTGGAAATCGCCCAATCCTTCATCGCATTGGCCACAATGTTTGCCACCGTTGGGTCAAGCGCGGTGCCCTCCGAGATTGTGCTTTTGAGCGCCTTGAACACGTCCTTTGGCAGACGTTCCTTCATCACCGATTCGTTGAACACCATACTGCCGAACAGTTCGGGTACTTTGCTCATGCTTTGCCTCCTAATTTCCAAATCCAATCAAATTTTGAGAGACGGCCTTTGCGCCGTTTCCGGCTGCACCTGCCTGTGCAAACCGATTATAAATTTCATTATATGCGTAACTTAGGACTTTGTCCAGCACGAAGCCCGTGCGGCGACGCCAGTTTTCTGCAATCGACAAGGATAGCCGCCCCATACCGCCGCTTTCTATGCAAATTGCAAAAACCGACCATCTGCGTGCCGCAGGACGCCCTTGACGCGCCTTGGCAAACCGTTTATCATGGTATTAGATAAAATTTTTGGACCTGGAGGACACCCATGAAACTTTCCTTTACCAAAATGCACGGCTGCGGAAACAGCTATCTGTATTTCAACTGTTTTTCGCAGTCCGTCAATGACCCGGCTGCGCTGGCCCAGCGCCTGTCGGATGTCCATTTCGGCGTGGGCAGCGACGGCATCATCCTGATCTGCCCGTCCGAAGTGGCCGATGCCAAGATGCGCATGTTCAACGCCGACGGCAGCGAAGGTAAGATGTGCGGCAACGGCATCCGCTGCGTCGGCAAGTTTCTCTATGATTACGGCCTAGTGGACGGCCGGACCGAGATCACGGTCGAGACGCTCTCCGGCATCAAGCACCTGACCCTCTATCCCGAAAATGGGCAGGTCACGCGCGTGCGCGTCGACATGGGCCAAGCCATCCTGACGCCGGCCGCGATCCCCTGCACACTGCCCCAGCAGGCCGGCGCCCCCCTGACCGTGCGCGGCACGACCTACGCCGCAACCGCCGTCGGCATGGGCAACCCGCACTGCGTGCTATTCCAGCAGGACGACGTGGACGGCCTGGACCTCGAACAGATCGGCCCGGACTTTGAAAACCATCCGGCTTTCCCAGAGCGCGTCAACACCGAATTCATCAATGTTCTCGGTGACCATGAACTCAAAATGCGCGTGTGGGAGCGCGGCAGCGGCGAGACCTGGGCCTGCGGCACGGGCGCATGCGCGGCTGCCGTGGCCGCTGTCTTAAACGGCCACTGTCCCAAGGACTCCGATATCCTGGTCCATCTGCGCGGCGGTGACCTGACCATCCGCTATACCGATGCGGCCGTCTGGATGACCGGCCCGGCAGTCACCGTCTTTGAGGGCACGGTCGAGGCATGAAGCGATATCTGTTCTTCGATCTGGACGGCACGCTGACCGACCCCAAGGAAGGCATCACAAAATCAGTGGCCTATGCCCTAGACAAGGTCTGCGGTATCCAAACGCCCGATCTGGATGCGCTGACGCCCTATATCGGTCCGCCGCTCGTAGAAGGCTTCATGGAAAACCACCATCTGGACGCCGGGACGGCCGCCCGATGCCGGGACGCCTACCGCGAACGTTTCCGCACGATCGGCCTCTTTGAAAACCGGCTTTTCCCCGAGATCCCCGCCCTGCTGCGCGCGCTCACGGATCAGGGGTACATCCTATGTACGGCGACATCAAAACCTGAAGATTTTGCGACTCGTATCCTAGATCATTTCGGACTCTCAAAATTCTTCTCTCTCATCTCCGGCGCAACCATGGATGGTCAGATTTCCACCAAGGTGCAGGTGATCGAGCACACACTGGCACGCTTGGGCCAGCCCGACCGCGCGCACGCCATCATGATCGGCGATCGCCGGCATGACATCCAGGGCGCGCATGCCGCGGGCCTGCGCGCCATCGGCGTGCTGTACGGCTACGGCTCTCTGGCCGAGCTGCAGGCCGCGGGCGCCGATGCCATCGCCCCGGAAATCACCGACCTGCCACGGGCTATCTCCCATTTTTTCCAGTAAGCCAGCGCTGTATCCCCACGTTTTCGGCCCGGAAGCCAAAGCTTCCGGGCCTTCTCTTTTGCCCCAAAACGAAAGAAGGCCGCAGCGCGGGCTGCAGCCTTCGGAAGGAGGGGATTGCGCCGCCTGCTGGCAGCGCGAAGGAGGAGAGGTTTCAAAATTTTTTGAGGTTCCAGACGCCGCTTACTGCGTCTGTCTTGCCGGCATGGTAAACGCACGGAACATCGGAATCTCCCGTGTATGGGAGATCGCATACTGTGCCCGGCATTCCGGACAGAACATCTGATTATACAGCGCGATTTTACGTGAGCGTTCTTCCACCTGGCCCGTCAGCGCCATTGTGTGAACATGATTACAGCGAAAGCGTACTTCGTACAACATGTGTGCGACCTCCTATTTCTCAGATTTCTTTATTTTGATTATATTCAAACGCTTTTCGACAATCAATTGATATATTGTATAAATTTTATCGACAATCGCAAGAAGTCATTGTACATATTGTATGTATTTCCCGGAATTTATTCTCTAAAAATTATTACTTTTTTGTAAAAATTCATTTTTATGTCCCAGATATTATTTCATATTTTTCCAGTATTATCCATTTTTTATCGATATAACACTTTTCTATATATGAAACCGATTTCACATAAAATATGAAATTGCGGAAAAAAAGGGCCGTCCGGTTTTCCGGACGGCCCATATATTTTCTTATCTTGCCGCGCTTTTACTTACGCCTGCGCAGTGATCGTAATGACGCCCTCGGCGGTTGTGACGTCAAAGCCGACCAGCGACTCAAACAGGTCTGCCGCCGCATAGGTCGTGCCATCTACGATGTAGGGCGCGGCGCCATACTGGGCAGGTGCAGTCATGCCGACTGCGCCCTCGATCTTGCTGGTCGAGACATAGCTGTCCGTACCGATCTCCATGGTCATAGAGCGCGTGTCGTTTTCAACCGTGACATACTCCTCGCCATCCTTCTGCGCATAGGAGACTGTGCAGCCCAGCGCCTCTGCCACCGCGCGCACCGGCAGGACCGCGACATCGTCACGCATCTCGCCCGTGACATCCAACGTCTGGCCATCTGCCACAATCGTCAGCGCAGCGGCTTGTGCCTCTGCCGCCTGCTCCTCGCCACGCGGAAGGGCCTCGGCAGTGGCCGCATCCTCGGTCTCCGCAGTCTCGTCAACCGGGAGATCCGGCAGGATCACAACCTTCTGGGTGTATGTCTGGCCCGGATAGCTCAGCGCTACAATGTCGTACCATGCCAGGAAGCGGGTACCGGGCGTCAGATCCTGCACGGTGACGATATTCTTGGTCGCAAGCGGCGAGAACGATGTCTGGTCGTCCATACGCACAATCATGCTGCCATCCGCGGTCAGGACCGAGGTGACGCCGTCAGCCTCAGACACACTGCCCACCTCATGCAGGGAGGCCGGGGTGTTATCGCCGACATTCACCAGGATCAGCTCACAGGCCGACTGCGGCGGCAGGCTACGGGTCATAACCGCCGAATAGTAGGCAAAGATGCGATCCCCGACCTGGATATCCGACAGGTTTGCAGCCAGTCCGGTCTCGTTGTCCACGACCAGTGTATTGTCGCTCAGGTTGAGGCGGATCTGCTGGTCATCATCGGTCTCCACCAGCAGATATGGATACACACCCGAAGTCTCGAGCATAGCCTCAGTGACCGTTGCCATCGAGCCCAGACGGAACGACTTGGTGGCCTGCTCTGCAGGCTCGGCCGCCGTGTCGGTGGCGGCCGGCTGTTCTGCTGCCGGCACCTGTGTGCTCTCATCGGCCGCAAAAGCGGCAGGCAGACTGGTGCATGCCAGCACTGCGCTCAGCCCCATCGCCAAAATTTGCTTCTTTTTCATATTTCCTCATCCTCCTTTGGAGTTTCTATCCAATTAGACGTTTACTCCATCGGAAAGTTCCCAATCTCTTTCTCCTATGGAAAAAATTTTTTAGACCTCCATCCCATCGGGCAGGGAGACTTGTTCCGCCCGATCGGCCAGCGTCGCTGTCAGTTCGATTTCATAGGTCACCGTGCGTCCATTAACCGGCAGTGCAATGTGGATGCGCCCGGTCTGCTGGCCCAGCAGGCCGCCCTGTGTGCGTGCGCTGTAGTCCACCTGGCTGACCGACGCGCCCGGCGTGGTCACCATCTCGCCCAGCACTGCCGGGACAAACGAAAAGGCGTACCGGCCGTCCTGCGCCGTCAGGCCCATCACCGCGCTGATCGGGATCTGCACCCCGCCGCCCAGATCGACCGGTGCATCAGCCCGCACCGTGCGTCCGTCCACATACTGGTAAAGCACGCCGTCGGCCTGATACAGCCCCATGACCAGCGTGTCCCCCTGCCGCAGTTCGGCCGACAGGTCGTCGCCGTCGATCGTGGCTGTCCCGCGGCAGGATGCCGTGTTGTAGGCATTGTCCGTTATGGTTGCCGTCAGCTCATAGGTGCGCGGATCGGCCTGGCTTGTCTGCTCCCTGGCCCGCTCGTAAGCCTGATAGCTCTGGAACAAGGTCAGCGTATCGGACGCTTGGCTTTTGTTGATGCTCCCCCGCAGGATTAGGGCGTCCAGCAGGGTACCCGTCCCGTCCTCCGTCGGGCGGCTGAGCGCAGTATAGCTCATGGCGACGACATGGTCGCGCAAGAAATTCTCGGTATCACAGTTGACCGCATCGATCACACCCTGTTCGCGGGCGAAATCCAGCGCCCCCTCGTATGTATAGGCATCCCCATCGGCATAGCCTAGGGCGCGCAGCAGGAAGGTGGCGTACTGTTGCGCACTACAGTCCAGGGTCGTGCCAAACCGGGTGCCGCTGACGCCGACCGTCAGCTCATTTTCATACAGCCAGCCCACATAGGGCGCCGCCCAGGCTGGCACATCGGTAAACGGGGTGGCAAAGTCGCTATGCTGCGCCGCATCCTCCTGGCCCAGCAAGCGCACCAGCATGACCGCCGCCTCGGCGCGGGTCGGCACGCGGTCCAGCTCATAGCCGTTCCGGGTCCCGATGAACAGTCCCATATCCTTGAGGGCGTCGGCGCAGTGGGTAAAATTCGCCGCACTCGCAGCGCCGGCCAAGGCCGCCGCCGCGAGCAAACCGGCCGCCGCTCTCCGCATCCATTGTCTCATTGCTCAGGTTCCTCCTTGCGTTCGTTCTGAATTCTTTGCTTTCATTGTAGCACAGCCCGTCCGATTCTGACAAAATAAATTTTTTCCATCCATGATCGGCACATTTTTGGGCTATACTACGTTCAACTGGAGGGATGATGATGAATCTGCAAAAGTGCGCGGTCATTGGCACCGGCTTTGTCGGCGCAACCGCCGCCTACACACTGGCCACAAGCGGCCTGTTTTCCGAACTGATCCTGCTCGACGTCAACCGCGCCAAGGCCGACGGCGAGGCGGCCGACATCAGCCACGGCGTCTCTTTCGCCCAGCCCTGCGCTGTCCATGCCGGCGATTACCAGGATCTCAAGGACTGCGGCCTGGTCATCCTGGCCGCAGGCGCCAATCAAAAGCCGGGCGAAACCCGCATCGATCTGCTGCACCGCAACGAGGCCATCTTGCAGGGCATTTTAGGGGCTGTCATGTCGGTCACGCCCGACTGCATCCTGCTCGTCGTCTCCAACCCGGTCGATCTCCTGACCTATCTGTGCCAGAAATTGTCCGGCCTGCCCGCCCATCGGGTCATCGGCACGGGCACCGTACTGGACACCGCCCGCCTCAAATATCTGGTTGGCCAATACTTGCAGGTGGACAGCCGCAATGTGCATGCCTTTATCATCGGGGAGCACGGCGACAGCGAGCTGGCCGTCTGGTCGTCTGCCAATGTCTCCGGCATGGACCTGCCCGACTACTGCCGGGTGACCGGCAAGGAATTTTCGCAGTCCATCCTCGACGACATCTACCAGAACGTGCGGGACGCTGCCTATCACATCATCGAGGGCAAGGGCGCGACCTATTACGGCATTGGCATGGCCGTGCTGCGCATCGCGCGCGCCATCGTGCGCGGCGAACGATCGGTCCTGCCGGTCTCATCGGTTATCCAGGGGCGCTATGGGGTGGAAGAAATCTGCCTGGGCCTGCCGTCGGTCGTGGGGCAAAACGGCATCGAAGCCGTTCTGGACCCTCCCCTAAGCTACGAGGAGCGCAAACGCCTGGAATCCTCGGCCGCCAAGCTGCGCGCCCTGTTGGACGAGATGAAGCGCTGAATGGTTCCGCGCACAGAAAAAAAGCCGCCCGAAAGGGCGGCTTTTCCAGTAAACTTTGCTTTTGAAATGGAACGCTTATTCCGCAACCGTATCAGTTGCCAGAGCAGCATCAGCAGAAGCGTCGGTGGTCTCCTCCGTCGGAGCGGCTTCGATTTCCTCGGCTGCGGTCTCTGCCGCAGGATCAGCAGCCGTATCGGCCGTCACCTCGGACGCGTCAACATAGGTGTCGAGGTCGGACGGGTACTCGACGGTGACAGCGTCACCGACTGCGGTCGCAGACATATTCATCACAATGTTCGCGCTGACCTGCTCGCCCATCATATCCATGGTCATCGCCATATCGGCCTTCTGGTCATACAGGCCACCGTCCTTGAAGGTCATCTCAACATCAGCCTTGGTCAGGTCTACGCTGATCTTGAACATATCCTCGGTGATGCCCTGGGCCTTCATCTCGTCGGTGATCTCGATCTGGTCGGTGATCTGGCTGAAGATCTCCGCAAACAGGCCGTTGAACGCCTCGCTGTTGTAGCTCATCTTGTAAGTGTTGCCGTCCTGCGAGATGCTGTCGAGCATACACAGCGGCACGGTGTTCATGTCGGCCAGCGCCTGCAGGTCAATGCCCTTGAGCGCGCTGTCTAGATCCAGGTCCTGCTTGACCTTGACGCCCATGACGTTGGTGTAGGACACACCGTCCTGCACGTACATCTCCATCGGCAGTTCCAGCGTAGCGGCCTCTGCGCCGTCCGTGGCCGGGATGCTCATGCTCAACGAGCCGGTCATCGCCATCTGCATGTCGGCCAGGTTGGCCGGGTCCGCCTTGACCTGCACATCAAACTTGCCCGATGCATCAACGGTCGCGTCGGCAACGCTCATGTTCATGGTGAAATCAGCTGTTGCATCGGCCGAAGTGGTTGCGGCGACAGCCTCATAGGCCTTGTTGAAGTTGCGCAGCGTGGTGAAGGTCTGCTGGACCGGTGCCGCGGTCTCGGCCTCGATTGCGCCCTCATTGACCAGCTTGGTCAGGAGATCGGTCTCCCCGCTCTTGGGGGCAGCCGACAGCGCGGTATAGCTCATCGCAACGACATCGTCGCGCAGGAAGTTGTCAGCATCCATGTTGTATGCGTCAACAACGCCCTTCTCGGTCGCGAACGCGATCGCATTGTCATAGGTAAAGTCGCCGCCCGCCGCGTCGGAGTAGCCCAGGGCGCGCATCAGGAAGGTCGTATACTGCTGTGCGGTGCAAGGATTGCCCGGCTCAAAGGTGGTTGCGGTCGCGCCTGAGGTCAGACCCTCGTTGTACAGCCATGCAACGTAGGGCTTTGCCCACTCGTAGCCGTTGTCCATATCGGTGAACGGGAATACATAGTCCTTTGCAGCCGTACTCTCTTCAACCGGCTTAGCCGATTCGGTGGTTTCGGCGGTCGGTGCAGTGTGGCTCCAGTTGAGTGCAGCATTGGTCTCGCCCAGTACGGTACCATTCTTGTCCAGCCATACAAAGTGCTTAGTTACGATGGTCTCTTCCGGCCACAGATCGGTTTTGCCGTCCTTTTCAGCGACAACGCCGACATAGTACATCAGCTTGCCGTCTTCCACGTGCATCATAGCAGTGTCGCCGTTCTTGGTCAGGTCAATCTCAACCGGCTCACCTTCCATGCCGTCATAGCTGAAGGTTGCCTTGACCGCACCTTCAGGTACGGTTACACCGATCGGCGCCCACATCATCTTAGTATAACCCTCGTAATCGAATTCGGACATCATGCCCTCTTCGGCAGCCTTGGTCATCAGCTTGTCCTTGTCTGCAACATACAGGGTATTGCCCTGCATGGCAACACCAAGCTCATTGTCGAGCAGCGTATAAGCCGAAGCAGCTTCAACCTGCTGAACGGGCTGCGGATTAGTCATGCCCTGCCAGAACGACTTGGCCTCTGCCTCCTTGCCCAGCAGGCGAACCAGCATGGTGGCAGCCTCTGCGCGGTCGGGCGCGCGGTCCAGCTCATAGCCGGACTCCGAGCCCTGGAACAGGCCCAACTCGTTGAGCACGTCCGCACTCGAGGTGAAGTTAGCGGCTGCTGCGCCGGAGGCCAGCATCGCTGCGGCCAGCGAGCCGAGCACCATCGATTTCATAACTTTTTTCATAATTTGAATCATCCTCCTTCAAGGGATACCTTATGAGATATTATAGCACTTTACCCAAAGAAAACAAGATGGGCCTTCCTTTTTCCCCCAATTGTTCATCAATTTTTTACAAAGAAAACAGGGAAGCCGGCTGTTCTTTTAGAACATCCGTGCTCCCCTGTTTTATCACGCACTGTATCTTTTGATACAATTACGGCGTATTGGAAATTTTGATATAACTCGAGTAACCATCCGGCACGTCAAACGGCCGCACGTCCTCGGTGCGTACGGTCTGTGCCGTCACGCTGTACATCGCCCCGTGCAGCGCCAAGGAAAGCGTGCGCTCCTGCGGGACCCCGCCCGCGTCAAACTTGAGCTGCGCGCTGCCGTCCGACAATGTCATGGTATAGGTATCTCCCCGCTGGCTGAGCTGCGAAATCAGGCTGCGCGCAGGCACCGCCGACATCACAAGCGACAACAGGCTGGTCTCGCGCAATAGGGCCGCGACCTGATCGTCGCGGTAGCCCGTGCCCTTCCAGGGCGACAGTGAGATCCCCCCGCTGTCGCGCAGCACGATCACCTGCTGCGACGCCGACCGGCCATCGGCCAGCGCGACCGACAGCATGCCATCCAACCGGGCGCGCTTGCCCTCGTCGACCAGCGTGCCGTGCAGGCTGATGCTGTTGCCATCCGGGTCGTCGATCAGCGCCGCGAACACCTCGGCCTCATAGGACGGTGCTGTCTCAGCCCGTGTCGAGAGCGCTGCGATCTGCTGGCTCTCTGCACGCACCGCGGCCGCCTTGTCTTCGTCCACAACGCCCTGTTCCACAAGCTGCCCCAGCAAGTCGGTCTGGGCGCCCTTGGGCGTCAATTCCAGCGCCATCCGGCTCATCTGGGCCGCGTCATCCCGGCGGAAATCGTTGAGGTCACACGAAAAATTGTCGATCAGTCCAATTTTCTGGGCAAAAGCCAGCGCACTGTCATAGGTAAAATCGCTCTTTTGGTCAGAATAGCCCAGGGCGCGCAGCATGAGCGCGGTGTACATCTGCGCGGTGCACGGCGACTCAGGCTCAAACTTGTCATAGCTTGCGCCGCGAATCATGCCGCGATGGTAGAGCAGATTGACATACGGCTTCTGCCAGTCCTGCAAGTCGGTAAACGGCGTCCCGGCAGCCTGTTCGGCTTCGTCCTCCAGCCCCAGCAGGCGCACGAGCATGACCGAGGCCTCGGCGCGCGTGCATGGGTTCTCCAGCTCATAGATGGGCTGGCCGCTGCTGTCCACGCCGTCGCCCTGGAACAGGCCCAGCTCATATAAAATATCGGCGCTTGCAGTATAGTCCACCGTGGGCTGTTCCTGCGTCTGCACCTCCTCGGGCGGCGGCGTCATCTCTGAGACGACGGCCGCCGCCGAACCGGTCATAAGGCTTGCAGCGCACAGCCCGGCAAGCAATCGCTTCATCTCTTTCCTCCTGTCATTTCCACGACGAGGTGCGGATAGGCCAAGCCGATCCCCTCCGCGTCAAAACGGTTCTTGATCCGGCGCAGGAGCTCGGCGCGCATGGCAAAGGCTGTGCCATTGTCCTTGCCCCAGAGCAGGGCGCGCAGCACGACCGCCGAGTCGGCCAGCTCATTGACGCGCACGGTCACGAGCGGCACGCCCTTTTCCTTGTCCTCCTCGGTGCGCCGGTCCAGATAATCCGGATGCCGCGCCACCTCGTCGGCTAGGATCGCCAGCGCGCGGTCCAGGTCGGACTCGTAAGTAATGCCGACATCCATCGTCAGGCAGACCTTCTTGTCTCCATAGTCAGCGTTCTCCACGACCGACGTGTTCATCGTGCTATTCGGGATAATCACGCGCTTGTTCTCAATGGTGCGCAGCACGGTATGCCGCAAGGTGATTTCCTCAACCGTCCCGGTCACACCCTCCGATACGACATTGACGACGTCCCCGATGACGAAGGGGCGGAAGGCCAGGATCATGACGCCTGCCGCAACCGAGCC